>DDLV01000153.1:0-23694 GCA_002340325.1 Glaciecola sp. UBA2563
ACGAAGTTGAGATTGGCAAATTCAGATTCTATCCGAGTTTTGGATACTCCTTGCGCCAGTGCGTATTCTGCTTTTTCAGCCAAACAAGATTGGAAGTTGACACGTTGCTTTTCAATCTCCGCAGAGAGCTGCTCTGATGATTGACTGAAACCAGAGAAAAGGGAAGTGGCGGCAAAAACAATGACTACTGTTATTTTGTTGCGAGTAAGAATCAAAGGATATCCTATTTGTGGTCGTTAACGTAGCGTTAAACGTTAATTTACCCAAATGATAGCTTACTGACAATTTGTTTGGGACGAAAAATATGAAATTTTCTTCATCCCATGAGAAGTGAAGATTAATCGTACTTGTGAATAAAATCGGTCACGATTGGACGGATATTTTTGCGGTACATTGAACCACTGAAAATACCGTAATGCCCAGCGCCAACTTGGACGTGGTGTTTTCGCATGTCTTTTGGAATGCCTTGGCAAATATCTTGGGCAGCTTCAGTTTGACCCAATCCGCAGATATCATCATTAGCACCTTCAACCGTCAATAGTGCAGTATTCGTGATTGCTTGAAAGTCTACCTTTTGTCCTTTGTAGGTAATCTCTTGGTTTGCAACTTCATTGTTTTTGAAAACGCGCTCGATTGTCTCTAGATAGAATTCGGCTGGCATATCAAGAACAGCCATGTATTCATCGTAAAATGCGCGAAACCTATCGGCATCTTCTTGCTCACCGTAAAACAGGTTTTGATAAAACTGGGTATACTTCTTGAGATGCGTTTTGTAATTCATAGAAATAAACCCACCAAGCTGCATGAATCCTGGGTATACATGACGCCCCTGGCCTTTGTATCCCATAGGGACTTCCATGATCGCTACATTTCTGTACCACCCCATTGGGTGGCGGTGAGCAAACTCGTTTACTCGTGTTGGGTTTCTAGTGGTATCTAGTGGCCCAGCCATTAGTGTCAATGACTTTGGCGTATTTTCATTTTGTTCCTGTGCCATAACCGCAGTAGCGATCAATGCTTGAACAGTGGGTTGACAAATCGCAATCATGTGAGTGTCTTGACCCAGGAAATTGACGAAATCTATTAAGTATTCAACATAACAATCAAAGGTAAATGGGCCTGCCTTTAGGGGAACCTCGCGAGCATCCAGCCAGTCAGTTATGTAGATTTCATGGTCTGGGAGCAAAGCATCAACAGTACCTTTAAGCAGTGTTGCGTGATGACCTGAAAGCGGCGCTACAAGTAACACTTTGTTCTTTGATTTGTGACCGATCTTTTTAAAATGTACGAGTTCGCAAAAGGGCTTTGCAACTTCAACATCTTCGCGCACTTTAAAAACACCGTCTTCGGTTTGAACCTCATCAATGTCAAACCCTAATTTATCATACCGGCGTGTAAGCCGCATGGCAGTTTCTAGGCTAGCCTTGGTCATTCGCGAGGAAACGGTAAAACCGAAAGGGTTGGAAGGATGGGAAACCATATCGTTGACGATACTTAATCCTTCATGAATCATATGACCAGTTCGTGTTAAATAGTCGTATGTTTGATAGTTCATAATCTTACCCTCCAGTTACGAAAAAAACTTCAAGCGAGACGCCGGTGGCAATATCGAATGAAGTTTATACTATGTATCGGCAATAAAGGCCACCCCTTGAGGGGTAGCCTTTAGGCTTATTTTGCAACTGCAAACTTAGAAGAAACTTCTTCGCTCATAGTTTTAAGCATTTCGCCAGCTTTTTGCTGAGCTTCAGAAACTAAAGTGTAAGTTTCTTTAGCAGACTCAGTTACAGTCTCTTGAAGACCTTCAAGGTATGATTTTTGTGCTTCTGCTAGGCTAGTGATGTCTTTTTGCTGACCTGCAGTTTCTGCAAAAGAAACGCCGTCGTTAAGAAGCTTAGTGTAAAGCGCATTTTGCTTTTCAGCAACTTCTTGCATAGTTGACATGTTAAGAGAAGCTAATTCAGAAAAAGGCTTCATAGATTCTTTAAGTTGTTCATTCAATTGTTCAAACATTGGTATCTCCTGTTAAGATATGAAAGTAAAAAATAAATAAAAATTAATCTTTAGCTGCGGCTTTCACTTCATCTGCCTTAAGCGCCGCAACTTTGGCTTTCGGCTTCACTGCTGGTGTTGATTCTGGTGCTGGCGCTGCTTTAGCTGTTGCTTTTTTTGCTGCGGGTTTCTTTGCAGCAGGTTTCGCAGGGGCTGCTTCAGCTTTTGCCGCTGGCTTTGCTGCTACCTTTTTCGCTGCTGGTTTTTTAGCAGCAGTTTTCTTCGCTGCTGGTTTTTTAACAGCTGGGGCAGCTTTACTGACTTCGGCGACTGCTTTTTCAACAACAGCTTTTGCATCAGCAGTTGCGTCTTCAAGACTGTCTTTAACTAAACCAGTCACTTCTTCACGCATAGTTGTTAGCGTACCGTAAGTGCTTTTTGATGTGCTTGTCATTCGGTCTCTTACTGATTCAGCATATACTGACTGCGCTGCTAAGATCCCTTTCATCTCAGACTGTTCACTTACAGTCTCGACAAGTTTTTTGCTATCCGTAATGACACCTGTAAAAAATTGCGTTTGCTGGCTTGCAATCTCACCAAGCACTTTAGCGTTCATTTCAAGTAAGGTGCTCGCAGGTTTAGCAGATTTTTTAAGTTGCTCTGACAATTTACCAAACATTACATTATCCTCAATCACTATAAATTCTTGCGAGATTACAAAATGCTGCGCTGCAACATCGCGTTTGAGTGAATAATATACTTTTATCGGAAACCGTCAAGAAAAAAATTGTGCAATGCAGCAAAAAAATGGAAATTTAGTATAAGACAAAGGTAGTAATTAAAAAATAAATTAATAAAAACAAATGCTTAAGTGTTGATAATGAAATTATTGCAATTGCACAAAAATCACTTCTTATTTTTCTGTTTCCACGATTGCATGCTCTGTTCCATCATCTTATTGAAAAGATTGAATGGCGAACTTTCTACCATGTTTTTCATCATTCCGTGTACCTTATCCTGCTGTTCGATAAATTGAACAATACTTTGTTCTAGGTATTGGCGCACAAACACCTGCATGTCACTGTCGTAAAAGCGGATGAGTTGTTTTAGAAGGGTATCAGTAAGAAGCGACTGTGATTCATTCGTTTCAGATTCGCTAATTATTTGCAAGAGTACTGTTTTAGTAATATCGTCTTTGGATTTAGAGTCAATTATCTTAAAATCTTCATGATCATCAATCAGTTGTTTGATTCCATCGAGATTGACATACTTGCTCGAATTCGTATCGTAAAGCCGACGGTTGGGATATTTTTTTATAATAATCAACGTGCTACTCAATAAAAAAGACGCACCTGTAGCGTACGTCTTTTTATATTAAAAATCCACAAAATGCTTATTAAAGCTAGCGGCTGTTTGTTCACTCCAAACGTTTAAGAACATATTGCCCTGGCGCATCCTCAATGCTTGGATAGCATTCATGTTCACCAGGTGATAACGGTTTTTCGCGTTTACCAGCATGTTCTTTTAGCCATTTATGCCAGTCTTTCCACCAGGATCCTTCTTGTTCAACGGCGTTCTCTTGCCACTCTTCTGGTGTTTCAGGCAAATTGTCATTAGTCCAATGCGGATATTTACCGCCATTCGTTGGATTAATTACACCTGCAATGTGACCAGACCCAGCAAGCACAAAGCGTTTTTTGCCGCTTACGTGTTTTAGGCCTTCATAGGATGCTTTCCATAGCACTATGTGGTCGGCGACAGTCGTCAGAAAATACGTAGGAACATCAATATTTGCCAAGTTGATTGGGACACCGTCAATTTCTACTTTCCCCGGCTCAATTAAGCTGTTTTCCCAATAGGTCATGCGCAGATATTGCTTGAAGCACTCGGATGGGATATTTGTTGAATCACTGTTCCAATATAAAATATCAAACGGTGCAGGGTCTTTACCTTTCAAATAATTGTCTATGAAGAATGACCAGAACAGACTATTTTCTCTCAATAAACTAAAGCTCATTGCAATGATTCTGCCGTCAAACACGCCTTTTATCTCAGCGTTTTGCTCTATCATTGGCAACATCTCTTCAGAGAAGTAGTTGCCGACTTCACCCGGCTCGGAAAAATCAAGTAGCGTTGTCAATAGTGTTAATGACGCAATGCTGTCATCGCCTTTTGCACGCAAGTATGAGACTAATACCGACGATAGTGTTCCGCCTACGCAAAAACCGGTTAAGTTGACTTTGGGTTGACCACTAATTTCTTTTACGATTTCTAATGCAGTCAACGGACCGTCTTTCATGTAATCAAAGAAGTTTGAGTTTGCAGAATTTGCATCAGGGTTATTCCAAGAAATCATGAAAACCTGGTAGCCGGCGTCAAGCAAACCTTTTACAAGAGATTTCTTTTGGTCGATGTCCATGACATAGTATTTATTTATAAAAGGCGGCGTGACCAGCATGGGCACTTTATGCGCTGTCTTACGCGTTGGTTCGTAATGCAACAACTCTATTGTTTCATTTCTGAACACGACCTTACCTGGCGTATTTGCCAAGTTTTCACCCAATTTAAACGCAGAGGCATCAGTTTGTCGCATCTTAAATGCTTCGAGAGGACTTTGTTCCAAGTCTTCTAAGTACGCCTGCATGCCTTTGACTAAGCTTTGGCCGTTAGTTGACATTAACTCTTCGCAAACATCAGGATTGGTTAATACATAGTTGGTTGGAGACATAGAATTAACATACTGGCGAGTAAAAAATTCGGCCTGCTGTCTCTTTTTGTCATCGCTAAACTCCACTGCATCAATCAAGTTGGTGAGCATTTCTGAGTTTATTAAGTAGCTTTCTTTGATGTAGTTGTAAATGGGGTTCTCGTCCCAGTCCTTATGGCTAAATCGACGATCCTTTTTCTTACCCGATGTGCCCATATCGCTTGGCTTACTGCCTTCCATAAACGCTTTAGACGCCTGCTGCCAAAGTGCCGTTTGCTTTTGGATATAATCCATCTGCTGAGACATCAATTTACCCATATCGATGTTGTTTTCACCCGATATCAATGACTGTAATCGATCTAAATTAAACGGATTTGGGTAAGTTTGCCCAGATTCGCGACTTGCGCGAGCAAACATTTCTTGGGCCATAGCATTAAATACCGTTGAGTATTTGTCTATAACGCGGAGGACATCTTGTTCATCTGAACCCATGATGATTACCTTTGATGGTTAAGGGTTTGTTCTTCATTAATGGCGTTATCATTCGTGACGCAATACAATTAATGAGCTATTTACTGCTACTTGCCGATGATGTTTGCATGAAATCTCCAAACAATTTTTGATATGCGGAGAATCCTGTTACACCGGATTCAATTGCTGGTTTTATAAACATTTCAAACCCCTTGGTAGGGTCCTGCTTGTAGGTTTTAAGCATCTCATCGGTAACTTGTTGATGAATGTCACTAAAATCTGGGAATCCAAATATTTCACGGGCTTCGGCAGGGGATAAATCAACTTCTATCGTTACTTTCATGGCAGACCTGGCACATACACAACATTGAACATTAAGCCTAAAAAGTTGCCTAAGCTTTGTCTAGCTTTTGTCTGTTCAGTTAGACCAATGTATAACGCTGGTTTTCGCATTATTAGCGCGAGTAATGAGGGCTAGTTATCTTTTATGTTAATACAACATAGGAGTCTAAATGATTCGCCAATGGGGAAAGAGTATAGTGCTATGGTTAATCCGCTGTTATGAACAAAGAACAACACGCCCTAGGTATTGAAGAAAGCAAGTGAGGTAATATTTATTATATGATAAATACAACATACAAAAGGTTAATAACTTGAGTGTTTTGCGACGAATTTTTTTCCCGCTGATATGGATTAAGCGGCATTTATTAAAACTCACCATTCTCATGTTGGTGATCGTGGGCGCTTATCTTTGGTATGTTGATAATCAAGTGAGAGAGCGATTTGCGGGCAACAAGTGGGAGGTGCCTGCACAGATATATGCTCGTCCCCTTGTGCTTTCGCTGGATTTAGAAATAAGCAAGAATGAAGTCATCGATGAACTTGAACTATTGGGTTATCGCAAAGTATCGACAGCACAAGAAGTTGGCGAGTATTCGATTACGCCTACAACGCTCGTAATTAAAAGAAGAGCTTTTACCTATGCTGATCTCGTTGCTACAGAACGCACAGTTGAAGTTCATTGGCGTGATCAGCGTATAGACAAACTGATTCTGCCTGACACTAAACAAAAAGCGCGCAGAATAATGCTGGAGCCATGGTTGATTTCAAGGCTAATGGGAGGTTTGTCAGAAGATAGGATGTTGGTTACGGATAGTGAGATCCCGGATTTGTTAAAATCAGCCTTGGTTGAAGTCGAAGATAAAAATTTCTATTCTCATCATGGCGTCGCGCCGCTTGCAATTATTCGCGCATTAATGGCTAATATCTCTGCTGGACGCAAAGTACAGGGCGGTAGCACGTTGACGCAACAGCTCGTTAAAAACCTATATCTTACCAGTGAAAAATCTTACGTTCGGAAAATCCGTGAAGCCGCTATGTCTGTTGTTATTGACGCACGATACAGCAAACAAGAAATACTTGATGCATATATCAACGAAGTTTTTTTAGGCCAGAACGGTGCCGTTGCCGTTCATGGATTTGGCTTGGCAAGTCATTTTTATTTTAATAAACCGTTAGTTGAACTTGAAGTAGACGAAGTAGCAACGCTCGTTGGTATGATTAAAGGGCCGTCACTTTACAATCCGGTAAGACGTCCTGAGTTAACTACAGAGCGTAGAAATCTAGTTCTACGTGTGCTATTTGAAGAAAACTATCTTTCAGTCAACGAATACCAACAAGCTATCGCAAAGCCTCTTACGATAACCAGTAGTCCTAGTTTGGCATCTGGAAAGCACCCCGCATTCATGGATAAGGTTAGACTTGAATTAGACCAAATCATCGATGCACCAGATTTACGCAGCGCCGGCGTCAAGGTCTACACGACTATGGATATCAATGTCCAACGCAAAGCCGAAAAGGCCCTAGAAAAAGTTCTTAGGCAAAAACAAAGCAATAAGGTACCAGAGCTGGAGTCAGCAATGCTGGTTACTGATATTAAAACGGGAGAAATAAGAGCGATTATTGGCGGTAAAAATACCACATTTGCTGGCTTTAACCGCGCGCTTAATGCGCAAAGGCAGGTGGGGTCATTAATTAAGCCTTTAGTCTTTTTGTATGCGCTTGAACAGCCTTATGATTATAACTTAGCAACGCAACTTGCCGATAACCCCATATCTTTTGATGACGAAGGCGGTAAGAAGTGGCGACCGCAAAATGCAGATAAAGCATTTAGAGGCCAAGTCAGTTTAGTTGATGCCCTGACATTCTCATACAATGTGCCAACGGTAAACCTCGCAATGGAACTGGGAATCGAGAACATTGTGGATAGTATGCATCGTATGGGAGCTGTTAAATTAGCCGAACCATTGCCATCATTCGCACTTGGTGCCGTTAATCTTACGCCATATCAAGTCAATCAGGTCTACCAGACAATTGCGAATAATGGTGAATATCGACCATTGCACACTTTAAGTGCAGTATCCACATATGACGATCAACTTATATGGATGAGGGAAGAAGAACAGCTGCAGGTTGCTGATTCTGACGCTGTATATTTGCTTAATTACGCACTGCATAAAGTGACTAGAGAAGGCACAGCAAAGTCGATTGGCAATGCTTTCCCTAAAATAAGTATGGCAGGTAAAACGGGAACAACCGACGATTATCGCGACAGTTGGTTTTCTGGTTTTGACCGAAATCTGTTATCAACGATATGGGTTGGCAACGACGACAACAAACCTATCAATATGTCAGGGGCAAGCGGTGCATTGCCAATTTTCATAGAGTTTCAGAAACAACAAACACCAAAGAATTTGTCGCGTCGTTTCCCAGAATCATTGGTGATTGCGCACTTTAACGCAGAGAATGGTCAACAAACGACACCTGGATGTGGCAGAGTGTTAAGCGTCCCTGCTATTCGAACGGGATTGGACGATACGGTGACCTGTAAAAATGAAACCTTTCCTATCGCAGAACCCAAGCCGAAAGAGAAGAAAAGTTGGTTTGAAAGGCTATTTGGAAGATAATTTGCACCAAAATAATGCTTAATTTCAAAAACGCACCAAATATGTGCTATATAACGCTGATATTTTAGCACTCCTAATCCTATCTAACTGAATATTAAATAGTTTCAATGTTGGCACCGCTCTTGAATCGAGTTCTCTAACCTGTCGCATATGCGGGTAAAACAACATATAAATACTATCCAGGAGTAACATATGAAATTAGTCACAGCCATCGTCAAGCCTTTCAAGCTAGATGATGTACGAGAGGCCATTTCTGAAATCGGAATCGACGGTCTCACAGTCACGGAAGTCAAAGGGTTTGGACGCCAGAAAGGACACACTGAATTATACCGAGGTGCTGAATACCAAGTTGATTTCTTACCAAAAGTAAAACTCGAAATCGCAGTAAATGACGACCAAGTTGAGCGGCTTGTCGAAGCTATTGTCGGCGCAGCAAAGACAGGCAAAATCGGCGATGGCAAAGTATTCGTCTTTGACTTAGAGCAAGCAGTGCGTATTCGTACTGGTGAAGCAGACACTGACGCACTCTAGGATGCTGGTAGTGCGATAATAAAGATTTACGGAGAATAATAATGGAAATCACATTCGAACTAGGGTATGCCCTAGATACTTTTTATTTCTTAGTATGTGGCGCATTTGTCATGTGGATGGCTGCTGGTTTTGCCATGTTGGAAGCTGGCTTGGTAAGAGCGAAAAACACCACAGAGATATTAACAAAGAATATAGCGTTGTATTCTATCGCCTGTATCATGTACATGGTTTGCGGTTATGCAATTATGTACGGTGGCGATATATTCCTTTCTGGAATCACTGCAGATGGCGCTACTGGTGCTGAAGAGCCAGCAACATATGCACCTTCAGCTGACTTTTTCTTCCAAGTAGTATTTGTCGCTACAGCAATGTCAATTGTGTCGGGTGCAGTTGCCGAACGTATGAAGCTTTGGGCTTTCCTTGCGTTTGCAGTCGTAATGACAGGTTTTATCTACCCAATGGAAGGCTCTTGGACGTGGGGTGGTAACCCTGTATTTGGTATGTACACGCTTGGTGACCTTGGGTTTTCGGACTTCGCTGGTTCAGGCATTGTGCATATGGCTGGTGCAGCTGCGGCCTTGGCAGGTGTATTAGTGCTTGGCGCTCGTAAGGGTAAATACTCTCCTGATGGCAAGGTTAATGCCATACCTGGTGCAAACTTACCGCTTGCTACGTTAGGTACTTTCATCCTTTGGATGGGGTGGTTTGGTTTCAACGGTGGTTCTGTTCTTGCCACAGCAACTGTAGAAAGTGCTAACGCTGTAGCAATTGTATTTATGAATACTAACCTGGCCGCTGCTGGTGGCTCAGTCGCTGCGTTATTACTTGCTCGAGTTATGTTTGGTAAAGCGGACCTTACCATGGCGCTAAACGGTGCATTGGCTGGTCTAGTGGCTATAACCGCAGAGCCGTCAACGCCAACTGCGTTAACAGCGACTTTGATTGGTGCCGCGGGTGGATTATTGGTTGTTGTCAGCATCGTTGGTCTTGATAAGCTTAAAATAGACGACCCAGTGGGTGCGATCTCCGTGCATGGAGTCGTCGGTTTGTTAGGTCTATTAGTTGTTCCATTAACTAATGATGGCGCATCTTTCTCCGGTCAAATTATTGGTGCATTAACGATATTTGTTTGGGTATTTGTGACTAGCCTCGTAGCATGGTTTGTAATCAAAGCTGTTATCGGTGTACGTGTAACTGAAGAAGAAGAGTTTGAAGGCGTTGACATTGCAGAATGTGGCCTTGAAGCTTACGCAGATTTTCAGGTTAAGTCGAATCAATAAGATTCAATTTAACATGTAGTAATTTGATATGTATGAAAACCGCTGACTAGCTCAGCGGTTTTTTTTGCCCTAAATTCGATAAAACACCATACTATAGACGACAATAACTACAAAAAGGCACATGGCGGTATGCATAAAACTAAGTTTCTTTTATTTTTTGTTCTGTTAAATATAGCGATTGGAGCGCAAGCTGTGGATAGAATTACAGGGGAAATGTTTGCTACACGTTCAGAAGTTATTGCGCAGAATGGAATGGCGGCGACGAGCCAACCGTTAGCTACGCAAGTAGCATTGGATGTTTTAAAGTCAGGTGGTAATGCTGTCGATGCGGCAATTGCAGCGAATGCAATGTTAGGGTTAGTTGAGCCGACAGGGTGTGGTATTGGTGGTGACCTTTTCGCCATTATTTGGGATGCCAAAACCAAAAAACTCTATGGCCTAAATGCATCTGGTAGAAGTCCTCAATCACTGACAAAAGAGTATTTTCAAGAGCAGGGACTGAATATGATCCCTAAATTTGGTCCACTACCCGTTTCAGTGCCGGGTGCGGTAGATGGCTGGTTTCTTATGCATGAACGTTTCGGCAGCAAATCAATGCAAGAAATTTTATCCCCCGCCATTTCATATGCAAAGAATGGGTTTCCCGTCAGTGAGCTAATAGCATACTACCTGAGCCGAAGCCAAGAACGTTTTAACGACAGGCCAAATTTTAAAGAAACTTATACCATAAATGGTAAAACACCAGAAAAAGGCCAGATATTTAAAAATCTAGATTTGGCAGCAACGTATGAAAAGCTGGCTACTGGCGGCAGAGATGCATTTTATAAAGGAGATATAGCTCGCACCATTGGTGCGTTTATGCAAGAGCAAGGTGGCTTTTTGTCTTATGAAGATATGGCTGCGCACTATTCTGAATGGGTCGAACCAGTGTCTTCAAATTATAGGGGATTAGACGTTTGGGAGTTACCACCCAATGGACAAGGTATCGCAGCCCTGCAAATCTTGAATGTATTAGAGTTGTATGATATCGCTTCAATGAAGAGAGACAGCGCAGAATTTGTACATACCTTTGTGGAAGCAAAAAAGCTTGCTTTCGAGGATCGCGCTAAATTTTACGCCGATCCTACCTTTAATGATATCCCTGTAGATTGGTTGATATCAAAAGAATATGCAAAAGAAAGGCAGCAGCTTATTGATCCCGAACATGCGGCTAATAGATATGATGCAGGTAAGTATGAAGGTGATACGATATATTTGACTGTAGCTGATGCAGACGGGAACATGGTGTCTCTTATTCAAAGCAACTACAGGGGCATGGGCTCTGGCATGGTGCCACCAGGTCTTGGTTTCATGCTGCAAAATCGAGGAGAAATGTTTACGTTAAAAGAAGGACATTTCAACAGTTATGAGCCCGGTAAACGACCATTTCACACTATCATTCCAGCGTTTGTCACAAAAGACGGAAAATCCAAAATGAGTTTTGGTGTAATGGGAGGCGGAACTCAGCCCCAAATGCATGCACAGATTATTATTAATATGGTTGATTTTGGCATGAATTTACAAGAAGCAGGTGACGCCCCCAGAATTTTACATCGCGGATCGAGCACGCCAGAAGGTAAGCTAATGACGGATGGCGGGTATGTAAGTCTTGAATCAGGCTTTTCATACCAAACTAAGCGAGAATTAATGAAGAAAGGACATGATTTACGCGATGTCGTGGGCGCATACGGCGGATATCAAGCCATTTTATACGAT
Source organism: Glaciecola sp. UBA2563 (assembly GCA_002340325.1). Taxonomy (GTDB): domain Bacteria; phylum Pseudomonadota; class Gammaproteobacteria; order Enterobacterales; family Alteromonadaceae; genus Glaciecola. The sequence goes on from DDLV01000153.1 coordinate 11,703, forward strand.
GAAAAAGAAGGCGTTTATTACGGCGCCTCTGAATCTCGAAAGGATGGGCAGGCTGCAGGATATTGAGGAGATAGACGCAAACAATGAGTCAACCACAAAAAGGAATATGTGCGGAACCAAATCTTCACGCTCAGTATTTGCTGTTTAATGTCATTGACGATGATTTTGGTGCAATCCGAAGTAAATTAGCACAATGTCTTGAGATATTTGATAACTACGAAGATGAGCATTATGAGGCAATGGTAACAGGCGTTGTTGCCATAGGAAATGGTTTTTGGGATGACATATATCCGAATGCCAGACCCTATGGATTAGCACCGTTTCCGGATATGCAGTGTGATGACCGATTTGCGCCCGTTATGCCCGCTGACCTTTTTGTGCAGATAAGAACAGATAGACTCGATATATGCCACGAAATTGGCGTTAAAGTTGTTGAGCTTTTGCAATTTCACACTGAAATGGTCGAACAGGTTCGCGCGTTTAGGTATCTCGATGGCCGCGATCTAACCGGGTTTATAGTCTCTGGTGATAATCCTATGGGACAGAAAAAATTTGATGTGGCGATAGTCGGTGATGAGGATGAAGCGTTCGCAGGTGGCAGCTTTATCCATATTCAACGCTATCGCCATGATATGTTTCGATGGAATACGCTTACTGAGGCTCAACAAGAAGAAATCATGGGTAGGACAAAAGAGCATAATTTGCCTGTTCTTGATTCCGGACTATCTTCGCATGCGTTCCGTACAAAAGTGACAGGATCTAACGGTGAATATCCAATACTGCTAAATCAAAGCATGCCCTATGGAAACATGAGCGTTCAAGGACTCTATTTTGTGAGTTGTTCAGCAAATCCAAGCGCATTATCCAAGTATCTTTACAGTCGCATATACGGCGATCAACAAGGGCAATACGACAAGCTCCTCGATTATTCTACCGCAGAAACTGGTGCGGCATTCTTCGCGCCGTCGCTAAGTTTTATCAAACAAGCAGCTTTGTTGTCTGATCCTGATGAGTCTTCATTTATTGATACTGATAACACCCAAATGGCGATAGACGCCTCGGTCGACGAGTAAAAACGCGTAATATGGCAGGTTCAATTCATTTAAAAGCGACACGGGAAAAATCAGTCTTACGCCACCATCCATGGATATTTGAAGGTGCTATACAGCGCGTATCCGGTAAACTTAACAGTGGTGACACTGTCGATGTGTTTGACGCGAAGGAGAATTGGTTGGCTCGAGGCGCATATTCCCCCTCTTCTCAAATTCGGGTTCGGGTTTGGACACATGACAAGTCGGAAACAATAGACAATGGGTTCTTTATTCGCAGAATAGAACGTGCATTGGAGGCAAGGAAGCATTTGATCGCATCGCAACACACAAATGCTTTTCGCTTAGTTGCAGCAGAATCAGATGGTTTGCCGGGTGTGACCATCGACGTGTATGCGGATATTGTAGTATTGCAATTATTGAGTGCTGGTGCTGAGAAGCATAGAAAAAAGATCATTTGGGCAGTGGAAAAGTGTTTCCCTTCAGCAAAAATCTATGAGCGAAGCGATGTTTCTGTCAGAGAAAAAGAAGGATTAAATCTGCAAGATGGCCCAGTAAAGGGCAACGACTTTGGCCCAGTCATTATTGACGAAAATAATATAAAGATTGAAGTCGATGTGCGTGAAGGGCATAAAACCGGATTTTATCTAGATCAACGAGATAGTCGGGTGCTTTCTTCTAAGTATATGAAAGATGCGCGTGTATTAAATTGCTTTTCTTACACAGGTACTTTTGGGTTGTATGCATTAGTCAATCATGCAAAACACGTTATTAATGTCGATGTCTCGTCTTTAGCGCTTTCACAGGCAAAAAGAAACTTTGAATTAAATGAATGTGATATGGGGAAGGCTGAGTTTGTTAAAGCGGATGTTTTTTCATTTTTACGCGACCAGTCTACTAATAACGAATCCTATGATCACATCGTTTTGGACCCGCCTAAATTTGTTGATAATAAAGCCAGCCTTAAACGCGCCTCAAGAGGGTATAAAGACATAAACTTATACGCGTTAAAGTGCATAAAACCCGGAGGTTATCTGAGTACATTTAGCTGCTCGGGTTTAATGAGCAGCGATTTATTCAGTAAAATTGTCGCTGACGCTGCGCTTGATGCAAACAGAAAGCTACGAATCTTACATCGATACTACCAAGCGCCAGACCATGCAGTTTCATCAAGTTTCCCAGAGGGTTTTTATTTGAAGGGACTTTTGTGCGAGGTACAGTAGCGCACATGGTTAGTCTTTGCTGCCTATTTTGAGTATTTTCGCTTAAGTAATGCGCTATCCAGCCATACCGCCGACTTTCTCGCTAAACTTTGTGATTTTTTTAGCCATTTCCTGGCCGCAGGGTATTCAAGGCTTAGCAATGCCAGTCCTGGAATAATTAATAGAATTGCAGGCCCTGGGATAATTATGAAAATTAACCCAACTAAAACAAGCGTGCCACCAACGAATGTTAACAATAACTTTTTCATGATTTACTCGCTTTTTCGCTGTTATTCGTAATTTTACCTGTTACTTCTTGTATAGTTGTTCTGCCGGATCCGTCATCAATTATCGTTAGCCCGGTGGCTTTTTTGACATAAATATCACCAGAACCATCGTCGATGGTGACCGCACCATCAGTATCAATTACCTTAACGTCACCACTGCCATCATCGATGAATATGTCACCAATGGTTGAGGTTATATTGATATTTCCAGACCCGTCATCAACGTTTACATCGCCTGCTACATTATTAATTTTTATGTTTCCAGAGCTATCTTCAACAAGGGTTGCGCCACCGATTGTATCAATGACGATGTTGCCAGAGCTGTCATCAACGCGAAGTCTGTTATCTATATTTTCCACTCGCAAGTCACCTGAGCTATCTTCTATATCAACCGCTAAATCCGATGGTAAATTTACTTTTAAGTCGATGCGCGGCGATTTTCTCCAACTGCCTCTATTTTTTGTGTTGGGTATCGCGATCAATTTTGCGTCTTTACCATTGCGCACGAGGCTCAATCGGTAATCTCGCTCTTCTGTCGTTAAAATGTCTGCATCTACGCTGATTTCGTCGGCATTATCAACACCTATTACTTCAAGTGAGCCTGCGCCAGCGTCGATGATTATGCGTTCAATACCACTTGTATTCAACGTCAGCATATCATCTAGCTCAACATCTGCCGTTCGGCTGCTGCCGCCAACGTGAATAATACAGCCACTCAAAAAATACACTGCTACGCAAGCTGAAGTTGTTTTTATAATGTTTGAAAAATTGTGCGATTTCATGGTTGTTCTCTAATGAATGTATCAAAGGCTAGTTAGTTCGCAACCAGATATTCAAACTTAATGCCAATCCATAAGCTATTGAATTATAATAACAAAATATATTTTAAGAAGAGTGTTGGTTTTTGCAGTAACAAAATTGGCTAAGTTTTAGCATTATTTTTATAATTGTGGTTAAAAAGTTCACGTTTTTAACCACATACTAGTGCGTTTGGCAGTTTGTTAAGTCTTACAGCTTTGAAAAAGCATTGTCTGCAGCAAAAAGAGTGTCATCCACAATGCTTTCATCATGCAGTGCGGAAACAAATCCTGCTTCGAAAGAGGCTGGTGCAAGATAAACACCGTTCTCAAGCATCAAATGATAAAACTTATTAAATTGTTCAGTGTTGCAATTAATGGTCTGCTGATAATTAGTGACTTTTTCGACATCTGTAAAAAAGATCCCAAACATCGAGCCCGCATAGTTGATAGTCAATGGTATTCCATGCTTGTCCGCCATATCCTTAAACCCATGCGCTAACGCTTTGGTATTCTCAAATAGCGATGTATAAAATTCACCTTGTTCAATCTGCGTAAGCGCTGCCAATCCGGCAGCCATTGCAACGGGGTTTCCTGACAGAGTTCCTGCTTGATAGACCGGGCCAGTTGGCGCAATATGCGTGAGAATCTCTTTTTTACCACCAAACGCGCCTACTGGCATGCCACCACCAATGACCTTTCCAAGACAAGTTAAATCGGGTGTCACACCATATCGCGCTTGTGCGCCGCCTTTTGCGACTCTAAAACCAGTCATCACTTCATCAAATATCAATACGCTATTGTATTCGTCGCAAAGACTTCTCAATCCTTCTAAAAATCCGTCAACAGGAGGAATGCAATTCATATTGCCTGCAACAGGCTCAACGATGATGCATGCAATATCATCTTTGTTTTGTTCAAACGCCGCTTGCACTGAGTCAAGGTTATTAAACTCGACGGTTAACGTGTGCTTTGCATAATCATCAGGAACACCAGGGCTTGACGGGACACCAAACGTTAGTGCGCCGGAACCTGCTTTTACTAGCAACGCGTCGGCATGGCCGTGATAACAGCCTTCAAACTTTAAAATTTTGTTCTTCCCTGTATATCCTCTTGCCAGGCGAATCGCACTCATGGTGGCTTCTGTCCCCGAGTTGACCATGCGCACCATCTCCATGCTAGGGACCAACCTACTGACTAGTTCTGCCATTTCAACTTCTGCAGCTGTTGGTGCGCCGTATGATAGACCTCTTTGCGCTGCGTCAATCACCGCGTCGCGAATCTTGGCGTTATTATGCCCTAAAATCATGGGTCCCCACGATTGGATATAATCAATATATCGATTGCCATCGGCATCCCAGATATAGGGGCCATCTGCTTTTTGAATGAAGCGAGGAGTTCCTCCGACAGCTTTAAAAGCGCGTACGGGTGAATTTACGCCACCAGGGATGGTTTGCTGGGCTCGTTTAAAAAGGGTTTCAGAAATGCTCATTAAGATTGCTTCCCTATATGAAAAACTTGATATTAAATAAAAAACCTAAAAATGTGCTAATTGTTGGCCGTGTTCTTTGTTGAGTACCAGTGCACTGGGCGGTCAAAATCGGAGATTTTCTCTGCAACACCAAGGACTAATGCAAATAAAGCCATACGCACTAACACGCCATTATCCGTTTGTCTAAATATTGCAAGATTCGGGTGCATATTCAGATCGTTGTCCAGTTCATTGGCATCTGCTCGCGAATCTCTGGGCAGCGGATGCATAATGACTGTTTTGGATTTGAAGTGTTGCGTATAAATTTGTTGGTTGAGTCTAAACTTTCCGCGATATTTATCTGCTTCTTGCAGCGAAGAAAAACGTTCCTGCTGTATCCTGGTTTGGTAACAAATATCTGCTTCGACACTGCCCTCTAATTGGTCAGAGATAATCAATTCATGTCCAGCATTAGTAATGGCATCGCAAATTGACACCGGCATTTGTAATTCATTGGGCGAGATTAGCGTTAATTTAATGTTTTTGAACAGACATAGCATGGTTGCAAGACTGTGCACAGTGCGACCGTATTTCAAATCACCAATCATAGCGATATGTAAATTATCTATCGATTCCCCAAACGATGCGCGTTCCTTAGCGATTGTATACAAATCTAGCAACGCCTGAGTCGGGTGTTCGTTGGGGCCATCACCACCGTTGAGTACTGGCACTCGGCTGCCTTCAGAGAATTCAGCAACTGAGCCTGCATCTGGATGGCGCATAGTGATAACATCGCTATAACCGCTCAACACTCTGGCGGTATCATAAAGAGATTCGCCTTTAGCAAGCGCTGAACTGGATATTCCAGTCGTTTCGCGGACTTCACCACCAAGAAGGTTGAATGCAGTACCAAAGCTCACACGTGTTCGCGTGCTTGATTCAAAAAAGAGGTTACCAAGGATAGCGCCTTCTAAGACGGTTGTGCGTTTTTCCCTATTCGCATATGGTTGCATCTTGTCTGCGACATCAAATACGGTCTCAACGGCTACTCTGTCAAACTGGTTAACGCTTAAAATATGTTGACCTGTGAAATTGTCCATTCTTATAACGCGGGGTTTTTATAGATGGTATCAATTTTGTCTTTCAGTTGCGAACGCTAAAATGCGGATCCTTTGTATCTTACAGTTCTCGTATAATTGCTTTAAGGAAACATAAATTTACATAATCAAGATTGTTCATACCACCTTTTGGCGTTACGGTAATAAGATGTGTTTTGACAAGGATTCATATGTCAATCAATCGTGTTTTTATGTTTTGCCAGTTTGAGTTCAATCGATTTTTATTCTCAAAGCGCGGCATTATCGCACTGATTTGTTACTTGCTGATATGGAGTGTCGTACTAGTAGAGATAGTGTCGCTTAGCGCAGATGTATTGCGCTCTTCAAATTTTTCAGAAGCCATGCGTCAACTGCTCGGAGAAGCGGGGTTCGCCAAGATTATTGAATGGTCAGTGCCTGAATTAGTATTTTACTGGGTGGTTGCCGTTTTTAGTTTTCCGTTGTTAGCGGTATTTTCTTCGGCAGACCAGTTATGCAGTGACAAAGCGCGTGGTACTATGCGTTTTTTGACGTTGAGAGCAACGCGAACCGAGATCCTGCTGGGGCGGTTTATTGGGCAAATCTCAATCAGTGCAAGCTTTATCCTTATTTCTATTTTCGCTGTGTTGACGCTCATTTTGTATAAGGGTGAATCTTCGATTACCGCCAGCGCACTCTTGTGCGGCACGATTTTTTTTCATCTTTTGATGATGGTGGTACCTATCATTGCCTTCATGACGCTTATCAATACATTTAGCACGTCTTCAAAACAAACCATTGTGTATTTTTTTCTCATCATTGTGCTGTCGTATCTGATTATTGGGCTCACAAATGAATACCTGTTTGCGGATGCGCATTATGCTCAATTAGCATTGCCAATGGTATATTGGATAGATCGCGCGCAATTAAGTCTTTCAGCTTTCAATATGTGGGGAATTCCTTTGATTCAAACACTAGCGTTTTTGATATTGGCGCGCATTCAATTTGGTAGGAGCGCGATTTAATCATGTTATCGCTTGAAAACATATCCAAATCATTTGGCGAAAAACAGGTGCTGAATTCAATTGACATGACGATAGAGTCAGGCTCTCCCGTTGCACTGATTGGTCCAAATGGCGCAGGAAAAACAACCCTATTCAGTATAATCGCAGGTTTTATGAAAGCGGATAGGGGGGTTATCAAGTATAACAACATCAAACTTCCTGACGCTTCACAATTTGGTCAATTAGCTGTACTTCCCCAAGATGCTCAACTTGATCCACGGTTTACGATCGAAAAACAACTGCGGTTTTTTGCTCGGCTTCAGGGGTTAACGACAAAAGCGTCGAGACATGAAGTATCTCGAATATTAGAACTTGTTGGAATGGAAGGTGAACGCAGAAAGAAGCCTCTAGAATTATCTCATGGTATGCGTAAACGCGTATGTATATCGCAAGCGCTAATTGGCAGGCCAAGTTTGGTCTTGCTAGACGAGGCGACCGCAGGCCTTGACCCTTTGCATGCGAGAAGTATAAGAGAGTTAATTTCTGGTTTGACAGATGATGTTACCTTTATTCTGAGTTCACACGATCTTTCTGAGTTAGAACGTCTCTGTGAAAGGGTTTTTGTTTTTTCAGGAGGCAAGTTAACTCAATACTTAAATGTGAATGATGCGTCACTTGATAATGTGGCTACAACCAAAAACACTGACTTTTTAACGTTGAGAATGCGTAGTCAACTAAGCGACGAAATTGTTACTGCTATTGACAACATGGTTGATGTCCACGCCATTACCGCTACACAGAATAGAGAATACCTTGTTGAATACTTCACCTCTGATGAATCATTTGATGTCAAATTACTTAAGTTTCTCCGAGAGCAGGGGTATGAATACCAACAGCTGTACAATGGAAAAACGTTAGAAAACCAATTGTTTCTTGATGAATAACACTCTCTAGTAAGCCCCTGCGACAGCGGCTGCAGACTATTTATCATTTACGTTATGCGTTTTTGTCGCGTTATCAAGCATGTCATATAACAGATTCATATCAACTGGCTTTCCAATACAGTTGGTAAAACCAATCTCTGCGTATTCTTCTATGTCGCTTGTTAATACATTTGCTGTAAATGCGATAATAGGTGTTTTGTCGTCAAATTCTCTGATTTTCAAAAATGCTTCGATGCCGTCCATTTCCGGCATCTGTATGTCCATGAGGACCAAATCGAACGGTTTGTTTCTAATCGCTTCTACCGCGAGTTTACCGTTGCCGACAAATTCAGTTTCAGCATTGGTGGGTTCTAACATCGTCCTAATCACCACTTGGTTGATTTCATTGTCTTCAGCAATGAGAATATGACAGCCGTCTAGTTTTGGAATGGCATTGTTCGTAATAGATTTAGTCGTCTTATCTGACTTGGACAAATCTAATGGCAATACAACCTTAATCGCTGTGCCTTTATGTTCTTCGCTTTTTACTTCAATCGAGCCCGCCATCAAGTCAACTAAATTGAGAGAAATCGCCAACCCTAAACCAGTTCCGCCATATTTTCTTGTCGTTGATGAATCCGCCTGTACAAATCGATCAAAGATTTTGCTTGTGATTTCGTTACTCATACCAATACCGGTATCGATTACCTCTATGATGAGATGATTTTGTCCCTCCGAAGACTTGCAATCTATCCGCAGCGTTACGCCGCCGCTTTCTGTGAACTTAACTGAGTTTGATGCGAGGTTTAAGAGCACTTGCCTGATACGCACTGGGTCACCAATCCAGCCGTCTTGAAAACTGTTCGATTTGTCAATAATAAAACTGAGCTTTTTCTGCTTAGCCATCAATGAAAGGTCGTTTTCAATCGATTCAGTTACCTCACTAATTGAAAAAGGGACCTTATCAATCAATATCTGATTAGCCTCTATCTTAGAAAAATCTAATATGTCATTAATAATGGTTAGCAAGGTTTTTGCGGAGTAGCTGGCCTTATTCACGAGATCTTTTGAATATTCATCACCCAAAGAGCTATGGAGTATTTGTAAAATGCCTTGGATACCATTAATTGGTGTGCGAATTTCATGACTCATATTAGCAAGAAAGTCGTTTTTGATTTTTGCTGCTTGTTCTGCTTTTTGTTTTGCTTGTTGTAAAGCATCAAACGATAAAATGTTGTCTAAAACAGTAGTGAAGTACTTTATATACCGCGCTAAAAATTCTCTTTTTCTTTTTGTAAGAATTAACGGCAGTTTTGTATTAGCGATAACCAATACGCCTAGGCATTTATTCTGAATAACCAACGGGACGACCAGACAACCTTTTATTTTATTTTTTGATAGTAAGCGGATATCGGTTGGGGTCAGATATCGATGGTATTTCCGAGACAAATTGCGAGCAAAGAAAATAGTATGATTATTAAATGCTTTTGAAACAATACTGTCATTGGTTGTTGAAGGAATCTCAACTGTTTGGATCTTCTCCATCACCTCGTTATTAATAGCGGTTCCTGATGCATAATTTACAACCAATCGGTTTTCTTGTTCATTGAAAAGCCAAAACTGGTCAAACGTAATCACATCCTGCATTGCGCGTTTTAAAGTATCTGTGATTTGCGCTAAGTCCCGCGTATTCATTATTTGTGAAGATACTTGATTCAATCTGAGAATATGTTGGTTAATTTCCTCCAACTCCGCTTTTTGCGCTTTTATCTCTAGTCTTTGATGATTCAGCTTCGAGGAGTTCAGGCGATTGAATACGCCGACCGTTACCGAATAAAAATATATGCACGACAACACTATGATTGTTGTGCTAATTGAACTGTCATCATTATATTCAAAACCGACTACATACCCGCCTACTAAGGACATAACAAGTAATATGGCAACATTGACGAATAAGCTCCTGAATCCACCAGACAGCAAACTGTTGATTGATGTGACCAGAAAAAAACCGAAGGTAACAAGCACATGAAAACCAACGACCGCAACCCACAAACCGTAAAGCGCGGCATCTATTTTTTGGTTGAGATGTTCGGATTTTTTCTTGTACGGGGTAAATTTGGCATGCAAATATGCAAGCTGTGGCCAGATAAAACAATTGAAGACCATAGCTGTAACCAAAGGAAAGGTTAGTTCATCCTTAAATAGAGTAATCAACATAAAACACATAAGAACGCAGCCAAAAACACGAGGCGCGTAATTTATGTTGGCAAGGCCGCTGGCTGCCCGCTTGTTGTCGACTCTTTTATTCAAAGAGGCTCCTTGTTTGGCGCTTGTATGTGCGCATCAAGATATGCACGATCACAACTTAACGACCAGTATCACGCAATCATTAGCGAATGTAATCAACCAACAAGGGGCAACACGCCCTAGTGATATCTAACCACATCATTTAACATATAAGGTTTAGGGATCTTCACAATGACAGGGTGTCGTAAGTTGCAAAATAAAAAAGATAAGCCGCTCTTCGTAAAAATTTTACGTAAAAATCAAGTGACACGCGCAAGCTGCCGATAACCTCTTGGATATCTTTTATTAGGTGTCTTGGACTCACATAAGGTTGCAATAATAATGCAAAATTTTTTCGTCGCTATAACGTTAGTATGGTTCTGCGTTTTCAATGCTAACGCTCAACAAAGCCCGGTGGCATTTGATGCTTTTTCCGGTGATACTTACACACCAATGGACGCGAGTGAGACGTTATGGCGAATCTCTACGCAATATAATACAGGTAAATCTTTCACCGTTTATCAAACCATGCTTGCCATTTATCAACTAAATCCGGGTGCATTTAAAGATGGCGATATCAATTCTGTAACAAGCGGTGCTATTTTAAAAATGCCGAGTGACCAATATATTAGCGATATCAATCCAGAGTTCGCCAAAAATAAAGTCCTTGGGGATCCAAAGCCGCAGTCGCGTAGTCAGAACCAAGTCATTTCGGTTCAAGGAAATAACAACCGAACTCAATCAGTCCAAGCAAACCTTGACGCACTAAACCCATCGACTTCTTCTCGCGATGCGGACATTAGAGATTCTGAGAAGGAAAAAATCAAGCTTTCTCCCCCGGAAAATGCGCAGCAATCCGTCGATAATCAACAGTTATCTGAAGCAGTATCGAATTTGGAAAATCTAATTGCTGAGAACCGCCAATACAGCGAAGATATCGAAGGCTTCAAGCTCGAAATTGCTGAGTTGAAGGCGCGTATTGACGTTAATGCTAATGAACAAACGAAACTCATCAGCGATCTAAAAAAAGAAGTTAACGCACTTAAAACACTAGCGCTTAGCCAGCCTGAGGCATCGCCAAGTCAAACAGGTTCGTCGAATATGTTGATAGCAATTGTTGGGGCAATTGGATTGATACTTATAGGTTATTTGGGTTACATATTTATCGGTAAATCTAAAAAAGAAAATGACGAGAACAGCGCTGTTTTACAACCATCAACGACATTAGACGATACTGTGGCTAGCGACGATACCAGTTCTAAACCCACTTTCGATGATAGAAAATTCGACGATGAGCAGCTAAATTTTCATACTTTCGATGATGATGATGATGGTGTTCGGCAGTCAGACTCTTTATCCGCAAAAGAGAATGCTGCCACTACTAACTCGCCATTCACCAATGTAGATCTCACTGATGATGACTTTAATTTTGAGTCGGATGAAGCATTCACATTTGAAAAAACATCAACTGCCCATGAGAATGATGTGCTCAAGGGGCAGCAGTTAAACGAGGATAGGCCGCAAAGAGAGGTGATGAATGAATCAAGCCCAGTGGATAAAGATGATTTTGCCATGTTTGATGAACCCTCTACTAATGAGAACCCAAATGATTTATCCGTTGGCGGTAGAAGTGAAGATGACTACAGCCAAGCAATAGACCACAGCAACGAAGTAGAACCAAGCAATATCAGTGTACCTAATGAAGTCGCTACTAATTTTACGAGTGAACCAGAAAGCGATGACGCGTTACTCAACGCGAAATCATCACTTTTAAACGATGCAGAGTCCACCGGCAGCGCAGATTTTGGCGCAAATGAAAAACGTGTTGCGCGTAACGAATCGACGGAAGACAAAATAGTAACCCATCATTTTACTGAAACTGAAACTGAAACTG
>DDLV01000153.1:23893-72781 GCA_002340325.1 Glaciecola sp. UBA2563
GAAACTGAAACTGAAACTGAAATAGAACTTGAAGCGGAAACAGAGCAGCAACATACACATTCTAAAAAAACTATTTTTATTACTGAGAACGATGACACCTCTAGTATTCCTGATTTCGAATTACCTTTGCAGAACTCAAGTGTTGACAGCCTACCGTCTCTAGATGACCTTGGATTGAGCATGCCCACGTTCGGTAATGCTGAGTTCGGCAACGACAAGGCAAACGATTTACCCCAACCTGAAGAAAACAAAACACTGCAGAATAATCCAGTGGATTTTGAAAATGAGTTGCAGACCGAAACTGAGCAGACGACTGCTGAATTAGATCTAACACAGAATGAAGAAACGAAAAGCGAATCATTCTTACCATTCGAAAAATATATTGAGGATGATTCTGAAATAGAATATGTGTTGGAGAGAGACAACAAAAACACCCTACAGTCTACTGATAACGAGCCGCTTTTAAAACAGGACGAATTATCAGATATTCCTGCACCGGCAGATTGGGTTTCTGACACACCACCAGAGCCCCCTAATGACGGCATTGACTATTATAAGGAACCTTCATCTTCCTTCTCCTTGGAAACTCCGCTAGAAGAAGAAATGACGGATAGCGTAAATACGGCAGAGAGGTCAATGCCAGATGACAACTTGGCAAGTACACATGAGCTTCCCGCTAGTGATCCCGAAATAGAGGTCGACAAAGACGATTTGGCGTTACCTAAGGACTATATGTCAACGGCGAGCTACGATTCGGCGCCACCTAAAGACTACATGCCATCGAACAACGACGATATGCTGGACGCTACGTTCACCCCCTTGGATAAAAATCACATAGACGGTCCCGATATAGAAGAACCGCAAGATAGCGGATTAAGTTTTGAATCACTTGATAGCGATGATGCGTTTGAGAAATTTAAGAATGATGCGTTGGAGGCATTTGAAAAATCAATCGTCGATGAAACGGAACCAACAACTACAGGCAATGACGACACTCTAAAAGAAAGTAACACTAAACCCAGTCAACCCGCTCAAGCAAAGCCGAAAATCAGGTGGCGAGTAAAGCCGTAACGGCGTAAAAAGTAAACAAATTCTGAGGTTTATTACAGTTTGTTCTTTTCACGCCGATAAATAATTAGGTTACTACTCATGTTTGAAACGAAAGAAGTATTATTGCCACTATGTATGAAAGTTACTATCAGTTTACCCATAAACCTTTCAAATTAACGCCTGACCCTGATTTTTTCTACCACAGCCGTTTACACGCGCGAGCAATGTCTTACATGGAGTATGGAATAACCCAGGCAGAGGGTTTTATTGTAGTCACTGGTGAATCGGGTACTGGCAAGACAACAATCGCTACAAGCCTGTTAACCAAAATCGAAGACGGTATCATCGCGGTACAACTTGTTGCTCCAAAACTTGATCCTGAAGAACTTGTAAAGTTAGTTTGCGCAAAGTTGTCGCTGCCAGTTGAGGGTAAGTCAAAATCCGAGTTGTTGGGTTATCTTGAATTGTATCTAAACAAGCTTGCCACTAAAGGACGTAGAGTTCTTTTACTTGTCGATGAAGCGCAGAATCTTCCAGTTGAAACCATCGAAGAATTGAGAATGCTTTCAAATTTTCAGCGTGCGGGAAAACCATTAATACAAAGTTTTCTGCTGGGACAGGTCGAGCTGCAGCGAATACTACGTTCTCCTAATATGGAACAATTCAGACAGCGAATAATTGCTTCCTGTCATATCGCGCCATTGGATTTAGATGAAACAAAAGAGTACGTGAATCATAGATTGCTAAAAGCCGGATGCGCTGTTGAAAACCTTATATCCGATGATGCCTTTGAATTAATCTATCAATTCACCAACGGTGTCCCTAGGAAGATAAATACGTTGATGGATCGCGTCTTGTTATATGGATTTTTAGAGGGCGTAAAAACGATAGAAGGTAACATTGCGGCAGATGTGATATCAGAAGTTAAAAGTGAAACCTTTGAACCAAAGAACATTCCTGCGCCAAAAAGCCTTTTGAATGAAAAGTCACGCGATGATTTTGATGTTGATTTTGATTTCGAAAGTGCTGAAGAAAAAAGTAGGGAAGGGTATACAGCAAAGGGAAATAAAATTCGCGAAGCAGCCTACTACAAAAATATATTAGAAGAGCTCGTTGATGCATTTGAAGAAGCGGCAAAACGCAAGGCTGAGATTATTCGTTATCTCAATGAAAAATAAAGAATTTGCGCCTCATTTACAAAAATGAGGCGTCACCTCCAGAACCTTCTACTAGTTCCAAACACTCTACCGCCTATTCCTCGTCCTCTTCGGGGTCGAAAAATCTATAAGTCATCGTAAGTGCAATTCTGCTATCCGTTATCGGGCCGTTCAGAGCGCCAACCGTCGTTGCACCACCCGTAAAAAAACCCTCGCCTTGTCTTTCTAGATAAGAGTATTCGATGGATGCAGATAGCCTTCTTCCGATAAATCTTTGAAAACCAAAACGCGCCTGGGTGATCTCAATATCGGATGGATCTATCGCGCTCTCGCGGTCACCCCTTGAATGGGCAAACGAAGAGCGTAATAGGGTCCGTCGCCCTAATCTAAAGGACGCTTCAATAGTAATCAAGTCAGTGGTTGTGAAAGATGATTCTTCAAGGTCTTCATCTTCAAAACGGGAAAGCCTAACGCTGGCATTAAGTCTGCGTTTGGAATACGCTGTGGTGAGAATGCCAGACTTTCTGAAGACGACGTTATCATTCAAGTTAAAAAAGTTTTCATCATTAGGTACTAACACTTGATCATCGTCTATGTCAGGTAAAAAGTCATCGTCGTTCAACTCGATGTCAAGAGGATTTAAAAACTCAGCGTTGGTTGTTATGGATTCCGAGTAAGCAAGGCTGTTTTGCCAACGTCTATTACTATGCTCTAATTCCACATCCGCAGAGTCGCCAAAGGCGCGTCGGCTAAAATTGGCATTCAAACTAGTAAGAGGAGTGAGACTCCAGTCAATCAACAAACTGATAAAGTTTTCGCTGCCGCCCTCTTCAACGGGCCGATTAGAGCGATTTGCGCCAATGCGCAAACTTCTGGTACGTGTTGGCGTCCAGCCTAACCCCATGCCATAGGAGTACAACTCGGTCAGCGCCTGATCTGCCGGTAAGCCATCAAATTGTATGGAATTATCTTCATAAAAAGCCGTAGTAAACACTTCTACGTCATTTGTTATCGGTACTCCAAGGATTGTAAAGGCTTCAACTTGCTCAAAATTGCCATTCTCTTCCCGTCGTTGCTCAGAAGCATCGCCCGTTAATTCAAAGTTCACAAATGTGAGTTGCGGCCTGGTGGACAGGTCAAGTTCAACATTGATTTGTTCAACTTCAAAATCTACAAAATCCGTATCGTCAGCAATCTCATCGGCGTTAGTCTTTGTCTTGGCGAAAACAGCACTACTATCAAATTCGAAGTAGCTAAGGTCATTCATTTCGATTCGCACGCCGGTTTGTTGGGTGCTCGTTTCGATAAGGTTTTCGGGATTGAATAGAAAATCATCTGTAAGGAAGTCAACAACATCCGCACTGCGAAATGACCGTTCGAAATCAAAGTCAAAAAACAATGTGCCTTCAATTACTTCCAGATCATTTGTTAGGTCATAATCCAAATAGTTTGTTGTGCTAGATACTCCCTCTGCAGAGCGTTGTATATGATTATGACCAAAGTTTAGTAGCCCTTCCAACCTAGGCAAGTCGTAATCGATAAGTACCCCGTTTTCAAGAACAAAATTATCTGCCGAAAACACAGAGTTGTTGTCGGTGTTGACGATTGCTTGTTTTACATATTGCGTGGAAATGGATGGACTAATTTCAACTTCCGCTTGCGCATTGGACAAGAGAGCTGAACTTACCAATAGACTTAGCGTCTTTATTTTATGGTTGCGCAAATTGAATGCTCCCATGTTAGATGGTTTCAGTCTATTCATGCCCATAATTGTGGTAACCGTAGTATCCGTATTTACCGTAATAACCGTCAGACCTGGAAATGTTGACCGTTTTATTGATAACAAAACCTATAGCGAGTTCATCGCTAAGTCTTTCCATTGAACTATTTATATCGGTTAATTTCGAACGACCTTCTTCCACGATCACAACGGCTTGTCCAGCAAAGCTTGCTAAAATCGCTGACTCATTTATGCCCAATATTGGCGGGGTATCAAAAATGACAATGCGATCCGGATATCGATTAGAAAACTCATTGACGGTTTCCTTCATGACATTGCTAGCGAGTAACTCGGTCGAAAGATGATGTGAACTGCCTGCCGGGATTATTCGAAGGTTTTCTACATTTGTTTCATAGATATAATCACTGAGTGGCGTGTCACCTTGTAAATAATCCATTAAACCAAGCGCGGGTTTAATGTTTAGGGTTCTCAGTACATTGGGTTTAAGCACATCCGCTTCTACCAATAAGACTTTTTTGTCTTTTTCAGCTGCAATACTGAGTGCAAGGTTGATTGATGTAAAAGTCTTACCTTCCGACGGGCGAGCACTCGTCACCATAATGATATTTGGATTTTTTAGCGTAGAAGATAACGGGCCAAATGCAGAATTCAATAACTTGCGTTTAATCTCTCTAAATTCTTCGTTTATTAAACGGCGTCGGTCAGTCGACGTGACAAACCCAATCTCTTCGAGCTTAGCGAGATTTAATGTCAGCTTGTTTTTATCGCTGTTTGAACTTAATACTTCGTCGCTGACATCATCTTGAAAATCAATCGCATCATTTTTTTGTGTATCAATGCGCGGTGCTTCATTCCCTACTGATTTTTGAAACTTATCGTTTTGAATATCCGAGTCTTCAGTGCGAACATCGACGTCTTTGATTGGCTCGACAGTGGCGCGTGTCTCTGTGCTTTTGCGGTGTATATCATTGTCTACACCTGCGGGTTGTTTTTTAAAACCTTCGGACGGCGCTGAAGCTGACTCATCTAATGTTTGAATCACTTCATTTACCGGACGAGTAACCTTTTTATTGGCTGTTTCTGTTTGAGATAGCTGGTTTGTAGTGTTTTCGACGACGTTTTCGAATGAAACTTTGGTATTTGAACTCCGATTTTGCGAAGGTATTGCCTCTAACCTCTCGGGCCTTTGGTAATGTGGATTTTCCTGGAGTGAGCTTTGGTCGCTAGCGGGTATGCGCAATTTAGGTTCTATTTTACTTCGTGTATTAGGCTTGTCACCATGTGTGTTTGCAGCAGATTCAATCACAGAGGAACTGTGCTTCTGAGGCTTCTTATTCGCTTCTATTTGTCTTTGTTTTAACAGAGCTTTTTCAATTGTACTTTTCACGCTGAAACCATTTGATTAGATAAGTGTTATATTCATGACATCCGATACCACGAGTGTCAGATAGGCAGCAATGATTGCCCCGGATGAGACTAAAAATATAAGCATCCTCGTGCGTCTATTTCTTTTTATCTGGTCGACATCAATGTGTGTGACCGCGCCCAGAATCGGGAACCCTGTCAACGCAACCAACTGTTGCCCGCTGACAAGAACCGGATTGATCTGTGAAATGACATAAGCAATACCCATGCCTGACCCGAATCCAAGAAGCAATACGACTGTGTACAAAAATGCTCTTTTGGGGCCAGATGGACTTTGCGGAAGAATTGGCGGAAGAATCACTCTGAACTGCAAGTCTTCAGACGATATAGACGCTTGTTCTGAAATTTTGGCAGATTCTTTTCTTGCGAGTAATTGTTCGTAATTCTGTTTTATTATGTTGTAATTCCTGTTCAGAGAAATGCTTTCTGCTTCAATCTGAGGCACTTGATCCAGCTTCGATTGCAATTCTTGGATCTTGTTATCGAAGCTAGCCTCTCTGACGCGTAATGAAGCGATTAAGCTCTCAAGTTTGCTGATCTCTAACGTTATTTCTTTGCCCAAAGGGTTAAGTGCGCCTGCGTTTTGGTCCAATTCGAGAAACATGCTGATTTCTCTATCGCGGTCAGCAACAAGTCGCTCCAAGAGCGCTTCAGTTTCGATTACGTCTGGATGTCTTTCGGTAAATCTAAGTCTAAGCGCGTCTAACCTTTCCTCAGTCGCTTCAATCCTTTCGTCAAACCTTGTTTTAAGTTCGGTAGAGTCTTCGTCTCCGCTAGATGTGAAAACGTCGGTATTGGCAGACGTATTCTCAAGCCTCGCTTTTAGCGAAACCACCTGTTGTTGCGCTTCTTTTATCGATAACTGCACCCTAGACAATTCGCTGCGCAAATTACCTAGATTGTTGTTGAATCCTCCGCTTTGAGATAGAACATCGTTATGCTGTCGCTGAAACTCAGCGCGTCTCGCCTCAGCATCGGACAAGCGTGTCTCATATTCTTTTAGCTGTTCCTCAAGAAATCTTGAGGCGTTGTCAGACTCAACTCTATTTCCTCCTAGTGCTCCTCCAACAAACAGGCTAAGTGTTTCTTGAACAACATTACGGGCCACCTCCGGGTTACTGCTCGCATAGGAGATGGTGTAGACATTTGTCTTGCTGGTGCCAGAGAGCTGAATTTTCTCAGTTAAGCCCCTGATGAGCGATTCATACTGTGATGGAGTGGTAGCATTGATGTCTAAATCGGCCTCGCGTGCGATGGTTTCAATGTTGTCTCTGCTCTTCAACGTCTGTGCCATCATCGCGAGATCGTCGTCAGGGTTACGTTCGACGATGATTCCCCCTAGCAATGGTGCTAGTACTGAGCGTGTGTCCACGAAGACCTGTGCTTCTGATTCGTATTGGTTAGGTAAGGTAGCGACGATTGCAAACCCGATTGGACAGATAAGCCATGAGCTGATTAAAAAATAACGCTTCCGTATCCAGACACCTATTATGTAATCTTTGACGGATTGGATTGTTTGTTGGATTTCTTGCATTATGAGATGTCTAAATTAAAACCAAGACTCAGGAACGATCACGATGTCACCTGGCAATAAATCAACATTCTTATTGATATCGCCGTTGGTAATAAGATCGTCAATAAAAACGTCATAGGTGACCTGATTGCCATTTTCGACACGCACAAGCTTAGCGTTGTTGCCACTAGCAAACTCAGTTAAACCGCCCACTGCAATGATGAGGTCTAGCAGTGTCATGTTCTCAACAAAATTGACGGCGTTGGGCTCCCTTACCTCACCAATAACTCTAACTTGCTCGCTGAATGGACCTTGAAAATCGCTTACGGAAACAGTGACCTTTGGGTTGTTAATGTAGAGCGATAAACTTTCTTCCAACTCGCGAGCGAGGTCGGCAGGTGTTTTGCCGGTGACGTCGATGTCCTCTACGAGCGATGTTGTCAATTTGCCATCGGGGCGTACCGAATACGTGCCTGATATTTCGGGGTTTCGCCATACAAAGATGTCGAGTTCATCGCCTGGACCAACTAGATAGCGGTAGTTATTTGCATCAGTTGTCAATGACGGAATCGTTCGTGCCGTAGGCAACTCATTGGTTGCACAACCGCTAATCAGTATGGTACTGAAAATCGCAAGTAGTATGGATTTTTTACAAAATGTATTCGCCACTGTGTCTTCTCCTCATTTCAAATAATCTATATCAAACCAATAACAATGCTGTTAGTAAAAACTCAGCGGCGTATACTACAGTCTTGTTCATCGCATATAAACATGTTTCACCCTATATGGGGGCGACATATTGCAGACGTGACGTGTTATCTATTAAGAGAAACTTTACGTATTTGAATTTTTCAATATAATTATCGGAACCGTGAGGAAAAGATTTAATATCTTTTTTCGCGCGCAATTTGGAATGCTAAACACCTCGAATCATCCTACAGGAGAAACTGCTGACCTATATGTTTAGCTTCAAAAAATCCGTTCGCCGCCGGTCCTACATGCTTATTATCGCCGAGTGGCTTCTCATCTCATATGTCAGCTATTTCGCAGCTATAGGCCTTGAGTGGCTAGAAATTTACATTGATGCGACCAGTAAAGCAACGCTGGCAAACATGATAATATTCTCCACTTTTATAGTGATTATAAACCTCTCTTTGGGTTTGTATGAGACCAAACTCCGCGAATCTTTTCGAGCGATAGTCCGGCGAATTACCGTAAGCGTGATAATGAGTTTTTTCAGTGTCACCATCATTACAGGTATCTTGCTTAAGCAGTACGCTACTCACCCCATATATGCTCCGACAGCGGTAACATTAATCATTATCTCGCTGATAATGTTCAGGTATTACGTACATACGACAAACGCGTTAGTAAAAAAACCAAAAGTGGTGTTTTTAGGTGCAGGTTTGAGGGCGTCGATCATTGAAAAACGCATGCGAAGAGACGTCGATCGTACTAATTTTAACTTACTTGGGTTTATTGCAACATCTATCGACGACCGGGTTGATGGCATAAAAAAAGAAAAGGTAATCACCATTGATATACAAAAAGAATTAGTATCATTCTTGGTCGATAACGATGTTTCCGAAGTTATTATTGCGTGTGACCAGCGCCGTGGCGTTTTGCCAACCGCTCTGCTTTTAGAGGCGCGTTTAAAAGGTGTGAAAATTACTGAGCTGCTGGACTTTATAGAGCGCGAATCTGGGCAAATTGCTGTAGATTTGATGTACCCTAGTTGGCTGATTTTTTCGTCAGGTTTTCACACTCAAAATTATATCAGAGAATTTGCTGACTATGCGGTCAACGTAGTCATTGCTTTGCTCATATTAGGGTTAACTTGGCCTGTAATGATGATTACTGCACTAGTTATTTACTTCGATGATGGGCGGCGCACAGGTGCATCTGTTTTTTATGCACAACAGCGTGTTGGTTTGAATGGACAAACATTCAACATACTAAAGTTCAGAAGCATGCGGCCAGATGCAGAAAAAGACGGCGCAAAATGGGCACAAAAAGGCGACTCGCGTGTCACATCCATTGGCGGGTTTATTCGTAAATACAGGATTGATGAGCTGCCTCAGCTATTAAATGTTATAAAAGGAGAGATGTCATTTATCGGACCGCGGCCTGAACGTCCTGAATTCGTAGAGGAATTGGAGAAAGTAGTACCTTATTACTCCCAAAGGCACAATTGTAAACCTGGATTGACCGGTTGGGCGCAATTAAACTACCCATATGGCGCAAGTGTGCAAGATTCATTAGAAAAACTAAAGTATGACCTGTATTATGTTAAACATCAGAGTTTTTTGCTGGATGTTCTGATTCTCATAAGAACAGTCGAGTTGGTAGTATTTGGCAAGGGTAGATAAAAATGTTCATGCTGAAGGAACAAGATTGTGGATGCGGTCAATAAAATCAAAAAAAAATCGATATCAAACGTTTGTGAAATGCGCAAACTGAACGCAATGACGGTAGACGTGGAAGATTTTTTCCAAGTATCTGCGTTTGAAGACGTAATACCCAGAGATAACTGGGACAACATTTCATTGCGTGTAGAAGATAATACAAATCGCCTGATTGATGTATTTGATCAAAAAAATGTGAAAGCTACATTTTTTACGCTTGGATGGGTGGCAGAAAAATGCCCAAATCTCATAAAGAGAATTGTCGAAGAAGGCCATGAACTTGCTAGCCACGGATATGGTCATCTGCGCAACACGCTTATGACCGACCAAGAGGTCTTTGAAGATATTCGAGTGAGCAAAGACATTCTAGAGCAGATAAGCGGCGTCGAAGTTAGAGGTTACAGAGCGCCGAGTTTTAGTATTAATGACACTAACGAGTTCGTGTTCGAATACTTAGTAGAATTGGGTTTTACATATAGTTCTAGCACTTATCCAATTTCTCATGACCTGTATGGTGTGCCAAGCTGGCCGAGGCATGCGCACATGCGAAGAGAAGGTATAGTTGAAATCCCAATTCCCACATTGAAATCACAAAATGGTAAAAATAAAGGGATTGGCGGTGGCGGCTATTTCAGACTTTATCCGTATTGGCTCTCAAAAAGACGGATTGATGCTTATCTGAGAGAGAACGATGCGCCATATAGTTTTTATTTTCACCCATGGGAAATTGATACACAACAACCAAGAGTCGACAACGCGCCGTTTAAGTCAAAATTGCGTCATTATGTAAATTTACATGCAATGGAAGGGAAGCTGTTAAAGCTCTTAGACGACTTTAGTTGGTCTACGATGAGCGATGTGTATAAGCACGACATTGACCGTACCTAACGGGCTTGCTTCATGGTAGGCGTGACTGCGGCTCGACAGTCTGGTTCGTACCATTTCCATGTCATCACATCCGCGGCAGTGATCGCACTGCTCTTTGTCGCATTAGTTAATCAACCCTTTATTAACGCAGTTAAAATATGGTTAGGCAATGAAATCTACAATCATTGTCTTCTCGTCATTCCGGCTGCAGTTTTTCTGATATGGGAACGGCGCAAGCTGTTTATTGAACTGCCGTTCAGAACAACTTGGTTAGCGGTCCCAGTTATTGCCTCACAGATACTGCTATATACCCTTGGCACTGCAGCGGACATACAGTTGTTTCAACATATTGCACTGTTTTCTTTAATTCCAACTTTGCTGTGGTTTTTTATAGGTAACGCGATTTCATCTAAGCTTAAGTTTCCGCTGTTGTTTTTTGTGTTTGCAGTACCAGTGGGCGAGGAACTGATCCCATTTTTACAAGAGATCACAGCTGACCTGTCGGTAATCTTGCTGAAATGGTCTGGTATTCCTATTTTTCGTTCTGGGCTGTTTATACAAATACCACAGGGTAGTTTTCTCATTGCAGAAGCTTGTTCAGGTGTGAGTTTTTTAATTGCATCCGTTGTCCTTGGCAGTTTATACGCCTATATGTTTCTTCAACGCATGACATATCGATTATTTTTCTGCGCATTGTCACTGGTTTTTCCAATCATAGCTAATGCCTTTAGGGTTTACGGCATCATAATGATAGGGTATCGGTCTGACATGGAGCATGCGGTAGGAGCTGACCATCTGATTTATGGTTGGTTTTTCTTTGCTTTTGTATTGGTATGCTTGTTTGTGCTGGGTGAAGTAGTAAAACGATACGAGAAAAACCGTCACGGACAAAAAAATACTGACGTAAATGTGCTTCGAAGGGAAGCAGACACTGAAGTAGAGTCGCTTAGTTATACACCTTCAATATCAGCTATGGGTATGGTTGTAGTGTTGTTTAGTTTGGCGTTACTGCAAGATTATAGAATGCAAAATGTTGTCGTGAGTAATGAAGTAGATAGCGATATCATAATTGAGTTTGAGAAGGCGGATGTTACTTCTCGCGTGCCGTGGAATCCAATTTTCGAAGGTGCAGATAAAAAAGTTAAGCACCAATATATAGACCAAAATCAGATATCCTTCAGTTTATTCTATGCGTTATATGCGCATGGAGAAGGAGAAGTCGTATCGTCGCTAAATAGACTTTACGATCAAGCGAATTGGACATTGGTGTCACGAGAACCTTTTGTACTTGATGAATTTAAAGTCATTAAGGAATTTGCCGCATCTTCAATTGGAACGCAAAAATTATTGTATTACTGGTACCTTGTAGACCGGGAAATTGTGACAACACGCCGGGAAGTCAAATTGAGACAAGCGATATCTAAGCTAAAAGGAAAAAAAAGTTCCACAGGTATTGTCGCAGTGGCAATAGATAAAGAGTCACAAATTCAATCAAATAATCTTTCCTCACTTTTTGAACCCTCTCTTTTGCATGTTATAAACAGTTCGAGTGAGCTGTTTAACCCAAACTAACGACTAAAAACCACATAATTAAGTTACTGTGATAGAGCTCTTCGATGTAAAATCGAGCATATGTGTATATTTTGAATATGGAGTAATTAGATGATTGATATGCCCGAAATATCATACTTTGAAGAACAGGCAAACGAGTATAAAGCGCCGGTCACGGAGGGTATTCTATCTGCCAATTCAAATTCTTTATATGTCAACGATATTTCGTCCAACGATGTTGTGATGACGTTGATACCGAATCCGACTGACGATAAAGCAAAAAAGATCGCCCTAAGGACAAGCACTGATACCACGGTAACTTTTGATGCTGCGGGCTATCAGGTGAAAACGAGTAACGTTGCGGTTGACGTAGGAAGCAGCGCCGCACAAAAGAATACTCAATCGGCGAGTATTAATCGCAACAAAAAACAAAATGCACCTTCAGAAAATCCTGTATACATAAGTGACCTCAGAAAAAACGGAGAACCTTCAACACCTCTTAAGCCGAATATACCAAAAGGAATTCAACATTATTTTGATGTTCGGTATTTGGGGGCAATGAGGGTCATCGCACAAGGCGATTCAAATTCAAATTGGGCAGGGGGAAGGTTAGCCTATAATCCCACAAACAACAGCCTGTTTATGGTGGGACATAACCACCACGATGCGATTGCTGAATTTAAGGTGCCTGACAAGTTATCTCTGGCGACAAACATTTTGGATATTCCAAAAGCAGAGGTATTGCAAAATTACGTCACTATTTTAGATAAAAAGCAAGAAGGCGCAGAAACAGACACCATCAATGGAATGCTGTATGCAGATAATAAATTGCTTGTCAGTTCGGAAATTTACTACGATGCGCCAGGAGAAAATAAGGATAACTTGCAAATCTTTGATAATGCACATGACCTTGCGAACAGTCAGTACCGCGGATTTTTTCAATTACAAGGTAAAGCGCTAGCAGCAGGTTATATGGGTCAGATACCTGAGCGTTTCCAGCAAAAATTTGGCACGACACATTTCACCGGATGGTCATCTGTAAACGCAATTACATCAAGATCATCACAAGGCCCTAGCCTGTTTGGATTTGATCTTCAGAATGTTATTAATGCCGATTTGAAAAAGAACAGAATGATTAGAACAACGCCAAATATGTACTATGAGCTCAGTTCAGGAAAAGAGTTGGTTGAAGGAGGGGCCAAAGAAGATATCATCATTTCACCACTTTGGGGTCCTTTATCGAGTGCGGTTTACGGGTTCTTTGTACCGAATTCAGATTTCTTCATGGTTGTAGGAAGTCATGCTGGCTTGCACAGCAGTATTGGTTACAAAATCGTGCAAAATGACGGGAATCTCTGTGGCGGTTATTGTCCATATGATGTCGAGGATCAATACAACTATTTTTGGCTTTATCGCGTTTCTGACATCTTGAAATCCAGACGTCCATGGAAAGTGAAACCATTGGGTTTTGGTAAATGGCGTCATCCATTTGACAAAGAGGGAGAATATCCTGTAGTTGGCGCTGCTTTTGACGATAACAATAATAGACTATTTATCGCCCTCGAATTTGCAGCTAAAAACGGCGAATTGGATTTTTCTCCATTAGTCATTGCTTATGAGATTACATCACGTTAGTTATCACTCTAGTAAAGGTCGATGAACATTTTAGTACCAACGATAAAGCGGGCGAAAATTTTAAAAGACGCTGATTATGTCCTTACTCCTGCAAGGTAAAGCGAGTCATGTTAAGCCTCCTTTTATTCTATAGCTTTCAATTTATCAGTATCTTTTTAGGCGTTTTCAAGAACCCTGTCTTTTTGATAGCGGGTTACTTTACTGTGTACTTTTTGTACCACGACTCGCGCTGGTGGTTCACCAGTGCCGCCTCGTTCAGCTATTCTTTTGTCTTTTCAGTTGCCATATTGGCTTTTGCGTTTCTGACGAAGAAGTCCGAAGAATCTGTCTTTAAGCATGGGCCAGTAATTTTGATGATTTTGCTTGGTATTCTTTACCTAATGACGAATCTTTGGGCAATTGCGCCTGAACTCCACGCCGAAAGCACAGACGATTTTATAAAACTCATCTTGATTTCAATAGCTTCTATATTTTTGGTCAAGAACAAGCGAGATTTTGACATTGTGGTTTGGGCGTATGTTATTGGCTGCACCTACATTGGATACTATATCCAGTTGTTTGGAAGATCAGATGGAAGAGTTTACGGTGTGGGTATGGTTGATTCTCCTGATATCAACGACTTAGCAGCATTGCTTACTATAGGTGCATACTTCAGTCTGTATTTGTTTTGGAAAAGTAAGTTGGCGATAAAGCCGATCGTGGTTGTTTGCGGAGCACTTATATTAAACGGAATTGTGCTTATAAACAGCAGAGGCGCTTTTTTGGCTATCCTTGTCGGTGGCCTTTGGTTTGTATTTCAGATGTTCAAATCTAACGTCAATATATCGAAGAAAAATCTAAAGCTTGCTGGGCTATGTTTCGTTGGTTTAATCGGCTTGGCTATAGTGATTGATCAGTCTGCAATTAATAGGTTTTTATCGATCAAAACGCAGTCACAGTTAACGACTGAAGTTGAAACTGGCTCAACAAGGGTCTTTTTTTGGAAGGCCTCTATTCAAATGTCCACGGATTATCCAATGGGTGCGGGTTCAAATGGTTTTCTAACGCTATCGCCCTATTACATTCCTGAAAATGTTGCTACTGGCGAGTCAAGAAATAGAGCTGTTCATTCATCGTGGTTCCAGGCGTTAACCGAGGTTGGATACCTAGGGTTAGGGATCTTCATATTGATGATAATGTGGAGCTTCTCATATCTTAAAAAACTAAAAAAACGTCTGACTGATAGTACGTTAACCAATCAATTTGTACTTGTTGTTTGCGTCGAATCGGCCCTGATTGCCTACTTGACGGCAATCACATTTATCGACAGGTTTAGAGCGGTAGTGTTGTACATCTTAATAGCAATGGTTGTAATGTTATTCAGAGTCATAATGTTTGACAAAGAATCAAACTCAATATCCGAGCAGAAATCAGAAGCGTCTATTAAACCAAGAAGAAGGGCTATTCAATAGCTAATAGACATGGTGGTGGTGAAACCTCAATCTCACATCTCGTTGTGTACTGTTTATTACAGCAAATGCTTAGTCATTCGTTTTATTGATCAAGGCATTTTCTAGCGGTTTTAATTTTGTTGCCCAACTGAAAGAGTGCCTAACGGAATCGTAAGCACGTTCTGCTTTTACTGATGCGTTATCAGTGTCCTTAACTGCATTTATACAAGCAATCGCAAATTGAAAAACATCGTCTTCAATATACATTGTGGATGAATTTGCAAAATCAATGCCTTCGGCACCCATAGGCGTTGTTACTATCGGTAATTTACACGCTGACGCTTGCAACACTTTATTTTGGACACCTCGCGCTAGTTGGAAAGGTGCAATAAACGCCCAAGCTTGATGAAAGTAGGGCAAAATATCATCAACAAATCCTGTTACGTGAATATCGTTTTGTTTAGCAAGATCAGTAATCAGTGCAGTTGGATTCATTCCTGCAATGACCAGCTGCGCATCTGGAATTTCTGTTTTAATTTGCCTCCAACACTTTTCATAAAACCACAAAACCGCATCAATATTGGGCTTATAGTCCATTACACCGGCGAAAAGAAATGTAGGCGATAACGCTTTAAGTTCGTCAGTGGCCGGGTAAAAAGCATCAAAGTCCATTCCATTGTTGAGTTTTTCAACAGGCTTTGATTTGCTCACGTTATCTTCGAATAACGTGATTTCTGCTTCCGCAATCAAAAAACACGTATCAAATTCTCTGTTGGTTGCAATTTCAAGCTCTTTAATCTTGTTAGATTCTCTGTTGTAAATCCATTTCATCACGCCATTACTCTTTTCTGAGTATTGTCGCCATTTATCTGAATCTACGTCCATAAAGTCCATGAGAAGTCTGCAATTATCTCGTTTAAATTGGCGGTTATGCAGTACATAAGGGGCAAGGCTTGAAGCGCATACTAATAGTGTAAATGATTCATGGGTTATTGAATCCAGCGCTAATCTTTTTTTCAGGTGATGAGAATAAAATTCTCCAACACTTAGTGCCTGTCCTTTGATTAATGCAGCAAGTAATCTAATAGGACGAGACGGCATAGTAAACAGTTCAACGTCAACACCGAGACTTTGAGAGAGTTTTATTGCATGTTCGTCATCTCTTTTATCATGCCGTAAACTGTATACAACTACTTTGTGCCCGGCGTCGACTAGGTGCTTGACTTGATAATATGTTCGTAGTTTTTCGCCTTTGTTTGGCGGGTAGGGAATGCGCTGTGAGACAACTATAATCATTTGCGGTAAGAGTCATTCTTTTTTATTGAATACTAGGTTATTCAGACCTCAGTCACAAATACTGAAGATGACCAAGGCTTGTTTTGATGAAGGTATTATCAATTCAGCTTAGCTGCAACACTTTTA
The DNA here is from genome assembly GCA_002340325.1 of Glaciecola sp. UBA2563. Classification (GTDB taxonomy): domain Bacteria; phylum Pseudomonadota; class Gammaproteobacteria; order Enterobacterales; family Alteromonadaceae; genus Glaciecola. Next base: position 40,090 of record DDLV01000153.1, read on the forward strand.
AAGTTTTTGACAAGTATCGTGAGTATATAATTTCCTAACTCTGTTCGTTTGCATAACACCATTACCAACATCATAAAAATTGCGTACACCATACAAAGCAAAAGACCATTCACGACTAAGTGAAAAAATGAATTGTTCACAATAATCAGGTCTTTTATGAAAGGAGAAACAATAAAAAAGAACAGAAGCGGTATGCTTGAAACTATAACAAATCGAGTCGGCGAGCCGAGATGTTTAATATATAGATGAAAGATGAAGACAAGCAAAACGATAGTGTGTGAGAAAACAGATACAATTGCGATATCCACGTACGTTAGATCCTCAATGCTGAGATAACAAATCACCGCAACTATCAGACTAATTAAATCGATATAGAACAGGTATTTGACATCGTCATAGACGTACACAAGGTTCATCACAATGGATTGAGGACATCGAATAAACAGAATCAGTGACGAAATGGCAAATATCTCCTGATACTCAGTCCAGTTTTTTCCCAATATCACAAATACGATTTCATAGGAATATAGATAAAATACCGTCGCAATTGGCGTCATGCAGGCAAGGGTGATAAATACGGCAGTATCAACCCTAATTTTGAGCGCTTCTTTAGCATGCTTGAATTCTCTAAATGTGTGGACTAAGGGTTCGGTCATCGGATAGAGAATGCTGAAGGATGGCAACTGAGATATAAACTTCATGTTGTTGTATGCCCCCAACGCTGCCTTACCCACAATGATACCTGTGAGGAAAGTGTCAAGTTGATTGCGAAAGTAGCCTACGAGTTTTTGACAAAGGATCCAAATTGAAAAGTTGAGCTGTTTTCTTATCCTTGATCTGTCCAATCTGGGGAGATACTTAAAGATTACATAACTTCCAACGACACTAATCACGGATGTTGTGGCGTGTCCAATAACAAGGGCCCAATGGTTTTTGAGAAGTACTGCAAAGGAGACGGTGACCAAAATACTGGTGAACTTGGTGGTAAGCCCAAGGTAGAAAATGCGTTCATATTTATATTCGCGCGTCATCAATACGAGCGCTGGGTTTTTAAAGCAGTTCAGTATGTCAAATAGACACAGTAGGATAATCACCGATACAATTTCTGGTGACTCAAATAGCTTCGCAATAAAAGGACTAAGAAAGCATACCGTCACATATATTGGAACCTTGATCATGAGATTTAGCGTAAACGCGCCATTTATGTCGGCGTTATCAATCTTTTCCCTTGACTCGAGGTAGCTGTTTTCGCCCATGTCAGTGACTTCTTGAAAGAATAGAATGATAAGAAATGACATTACGACGATGCCAAAATCTTCGGGCATGAGGATCCGCGCAAGTATAAGCGTGCTTAAAAGGCCAGCCACTCGTTCAATGAGACCTTGCAGCCCCATTAAGGACGAAGACTTTAAAAGCTTTGACGCGGCCATTTAATCACCTATTAACTTTGTGCGAGCGCTGTGTGTTTTCAACTTTATAATGGCCCCGAATTATACACGCGCTTATAGTTATCTATAAGCTTGTTTATGCAATATTTGCTTTTAAATAATGCTGCGCTGGCCGCGCCATACTTTTCCAACAAGTCTTTATCTGAGATGATATCGAGCATGGCTTTATAGAACGCGTTTTCGTCGTCATTATCGACAACGATACCGTTTATGCCATGCTCAATAATTTCTGGATTGCCGCCAGCATTTGTCACGATACAGGGTTTACCAAGTGACATGGCTTCAAGTAATGTCATTGAAGTACCTTCGGATAAGGATGACAACAAAAATACATCCATATTCACCATGAATGCTGTTGGGTCAGTCTTATAGCCAGTAAATATGACGCTATCCGTTATATTTAGTTGTTGAACGAGACTTTCTAATGTATTTCGCATGTCGCCATCTCCAACAATAATCAATTCAGCATCTGCGCCCTCATTTATTACTCGTGCAAATGCTTTAATCATCATCGATTGATTTTTTATTGGATCTAATCTAGCAACAGTGCCAAACTTGAATGTCTGGTTGGTTGCAGTATTTCTATTTTGGTCAGTGGCCTTGAGTGGTGCGATTCCGTTGTAAATGACCTCAATACGGCGATGAGGTATGTTCTCATATGTGACTAATGCTTGTTTGGTCGCTTTTGAAATCGCTGTGCACGATGACGTCGCTTTCATTAAAAAGAAGTTTGCTAGTTTTCGTTTTGTAGTGCCAGAGTCAGGGTAGAATCGTCCGTGCTCTGTAAATATAACTTTTGCCTTAGTGAATATAGCTGCTAACGTTCCGTAGACCCACGGTGAGTATTGATGACAATGCACAATATCGATATCACACGCGCGAATATACTCTCGAATTTTTCCAACTAATCGCCAGTCAAAGCCCGATTTACGCGCATAACTCTGAATAGCAATTCCATTTTCTTGTAGCTGCTTTCCCCATGGGCCAATTTGATCCTCAATACAGAAAATTGACATGTTGAACTCGTCGCCATGCATACCGTCAATGATATTCTTTATTACCATTTCGGCGCCGCCGATTCTCATGTCGTATGTGATATGCAATATATTCATGCTATTGCTGACCTATATATTTTTGGTACCACATTTCATACATTAACATCGACCACAAAATTGCGCCGTGATTCGCTTGCGCGTTCTGATGCTCCTTCCAATATTGATGAATAACAGATGGCTTGAAAATTTCCTTTAATCCCGTTGCATTTGTAATTAAATAATTTTCGGCAATGGCTTTAATATCGTGTCGTAACCAGGTATCCAATGGGACCGAAAAACCCATTTTTTTGCGGTAGAGGATTTCATCAGGCAATTTTTCTTTGAATGCTTCTTTGAGCAAATATTTTTTTTCGCCACATTTAAATTTCAGCGCAGAATCAAGGTTAGCAGAGAATTCCATTATTTCTTTGTCTAAAATTGGCGCTCGTACCTCAAGCGAATTGGCCATACTCATTCGATCAACTTTGACTAAAATTCCGCCGCACATATACGTCTTAATATCGGTGTAGAGTATTTTGGATAAATGGTCTGATCCTGTTGCTTTGGCGTAAACGTCTGTCGTGACATTCGATGGATGGTAATCGCCTAAGGCCTTTTGCAAGTCAATGGACGCGAGTTTGTTCCACTCAGCGTCTGACATTTGGGAATTGGTAATGAAGAACCCATATGCAGGTGAGACACTTAAACTTGTGAATAAAGATTTTGCCTTGCGCAGTATTGGGTGCTTTGCATCTTTTAATAGCGTTGCAAGGTGTTTAAAAATTGTATTTCGTATCCAAGCAGGAAACTTATTGCGCAGTTTATTTTCGAGATGGTCTGTTGAATACTTTTCGTATCCTGCAAAAACCTCATCACCACCGTCACCAGCAACAGCGACGGTAACAGCCGAACGCGCAAGTTCTGAAACAAAAAACGTCGGCACGAGTGAGGGGTCGGCGAAGGGTTCATCAAAGTATTCAACGATTTCTTCTAAACGATCTGCTACATTTTGATTAACCGTAAACTCATGGTGTTCGGTTTGGTACTGTTCTGCCACTATCCGGGCAAATTCAGCTTCGTTGTACTGCTCATCATCAAACGCAACAGTACACGTTTTAACAGGTTTTTCGGTTTGCGCTGTCATCATGGCGACAACACCACTCGAATCGACGCCACCGCTTAAAAATGCACCAAGTGGCACGTCACTGATCATGCGGCGTTTTGTACATTGTTGCAGGAGTTCCTGAAGCTCATGCTTTGCTTTTTCTTCATCTTTTGCCGGTGTTTCAGAGAATGTTAAATCCCAGTATTGATGAATTTCTATTTCGTCGCCTCTGACTTTCATATAGTAACCGGCGGGCAATTTGTGAATATGTGTAAAGATAGATTTGGGGTCTGGAACGTATTGGTATGTAAAAAAGTCATACACTGCATCTAACCGAATGTCTTTTGGAACATCAGGCAACGTAAGCAATGCCTTTATTTCAGAAGCAAATGCAAAACGGCCTTCATGCTGAAGATAATAAAGTGGTTTTTTTCCTGCGCGATCGCGTGCTATGAATAATTCTTCTTGTTGACAGTCCCAAATAGCAAAGGCGAACATGCCATTGAGCTTGTCGACACAGTCAACGCCATAAATAGCATATAAATGGAGTATTACTTCGGTGTCAGTACCTGTTTTGAATGCAATGCCGCGTTGTTTTAGGTCGTTTTTGATGTCTAAAAAGTTGTAAATTTCGCCGTTAAAAACAATGACTAATTGTTTATCGTCACTGTACATTGGTTGGTTACCGGCTTCAGAAAGATCCAGTATACTGAGTCGTCGATGACTCAAACCAACATGATCATCAAGGTATTCTCCATGAGCATCTGGCCCTCTATGCGCGATTGCATTTCCCATATTGATCAAGTCTTGATGTGAGAGAGAGGGGAAGTGGCTCGTTTTAAACCCAGCAATTCCGCACATAGTGATTCATTTCCTTAAAGACTTATGTATTTGCGAAGCTGAGAGCCAAGCGCAATGGTAACGGTTAACGGTAAGCTGCGCCAAATCGACACCACTGTTGTTTTTAATTTTGCTGCGTATTTATGCTGTTTGTCGGTCGTGGAAGAATCTTGATTTTCGTCAGCTTCCGTAATTGCGTCTGACCATTTTAGGGCGACAGGCTCTGTGCCCCATTGCTTTTTAAATTTATAGGTTCCTTCGCCGTAAGAAGAGCGCCCAAAATCGAAGTATTTTATCTTTTTATCGCATGCTTCTTTCAATACTGACCAATACAGCAGCATATTCGGTGCGAGACGATTATATTCAGTCCGTGTAGATGCCCAAGGTATCACGGCAGTATTTTGTGTGTACATAACCAATGCAGCGCCAACCGGTGTGTCATCCAACATTACCAAGGATATAAACCCCTTTTTGTGATAATGAAATAGAATCTTTTCATACCATTTTTTGCTGTGTACGGGAGAGCCAAGCAAGCGCATATTTTCAGAAATAATATGGTAGAAAGCGTCGATATTGTCAGCACCAGCATCCTCAGCGTTGATTACCTCATACGTCAGCCCATTTTTCTCCGCTTTTTTTATCTGACTTCTGAGTTTGCTTTTAAAACTAGCCATTAACGCATCGCTATTTTCTGGCAGTTTTAATACCATTCTTATCTTCTGACCGGGTGTGTATTGGCTTACTTCTAGATTATGTGGAGAGACGGTATCTCTGTACTCAAAACGTGTTATGCTTTGTTGTTTAAGACGCTCTGCGGCATAATTTTTTAAACTATCTTCGATATCGCTTGTATCGGTCAGCGCATATCCGAGGTCACAATAGGGCAGGCTGCAACCCTTCTTTTTTAGCGTTATTGACCGCATGATAACAACCGGTAATACACCGATTGCTTTTGATTGCTCATTGAGAGCCATAAAGTACATCATGTCAAAACCGTAGGCCTCGACAACAGCTTGCCCCCAAGCAGAAAAATGATAAGCAGAAGATTCTGGATGTCCGTTCACGTATTTATCCCATTGAACGAAATCGTCGGTATTTTTCATTTGAAGGATCTTCATCGCTAGATAATCCTCAAAATCCCGAGTGCGAAAGATACCCGAACTATCATGAGCGTTTCCTAGTTTCTGTGATCTCTTTAAAAAGGGAAAAATACTCTTCAGCCATTCTTCTTGCTGAAAAATGCTGGTTAACGAAGTGCTTTGCATTCTCACCAAGCGAATTCGCTAGCGATTTATCGTCGAGTATTTGTAACCATTTTGCTTTTAAGCCGTCCCTGTCTCCGAGTTTTGCTAACAACCCAGTTTTTCCATCTGAAATTAACTGATCGATACCCGGTATGTCATAGGCGGCAACGGGTGTGCCCATCGCACACGCTTCCATTAGGCAACGCGGTATACCCTCAAGGGTAGAGGTCATAACAAATAAATCAAAACTCTTTAGATATTCCAAGCGGTCATCACGATAACCTAAAAATTGAATATCAGCGTTACAGGCTAATTTTTGAGATAATGTTTCTAAACGCACTCGTTCATCGCCGTCTCCCAACAATACAAGCTCTACATTATCCCGTTTTGTGGCAATCTCATCAAAAATAATTAAAATATCATCGATATTTTTGCGGCTAATCATCTGCCCAATAAAACCGATTCTTTTCTTTGCTTTTGAGTATTGCTGCTCTGCTTTTGCAATGGCATCAACCTCGGTAAGGTCAACACCATTTTGTATGTACACTGCCTGCGGTGCTCTTATGCCATACGATTCGACATCTTTCATCAACTCAGTGGACAATGGCACTACTTTATCTGCAAATTTCATTGCTTGGCAGCCAAGCCAAATAAACATTCGCAGTTTGAGATCATTGGTATTTTCAAACCCATGTGGAGTTACCACGATAGGTATTTTTGCCTTCTTTGCCGCAATGACCCCGAGGATGTCTGATTTGTATCCGTGTGAATGTATAACATCGATGCTGTTTGTCTTTATGTAATCAACTAACTGATCAACAACGGAAAAATCAAATCGATGCGCCATTGGCGCTTCAAATACTTGGCCGCCATTTTCTGCAAATTGTTTAACAATTTCTAATTCTTGGCTTTCTTTCTCCAGCGTTACCGCGAGAAAATGCTCGACGGGCAAATCGTTAGAGTTGTTAGACAGCGCGAGAATCCATCGTTCAGCGCCATAAAACCCAGTGGGACAAATAAATTGCAAAACGTTGATTGAGGAGTGATTAGCCTGCGGTGTCACGTCACAATGCCTTTTATGGTTCCGATTGTTCTTGCCGGGAAGTAAAGCAAATAAAAGAAGATAATGTCCTTTATTGGTATGTTGTCCTGAGTACTAGAGCGAAGACGTATAGTATACGATCCCAACAGGAGCAGTGATATCACTATTGACACCAACGACAATGCATTTAGGTTAAGCCATAAACCAATAAATAAAAGCAATACCCCACAAGTAAAAATGGGTGGGACTAAGAAGCTGGGTAACTCGCTAAATGGCACTTTTCTGCCTTCGATAGATTTAAAATTCGATTGACCACGCCATATTTCTTTTTTTGCCATTGCGAAGTAGGCTTTATCTTCACCGAGATGGATATAAGACGTTTCGTTTGTGTAATATAGCTTACCGAATTCAGATACGCGCTGGCTAAAAGCGTAATCTTCACAAGTGATAAGATCTTCAGGGAATCCTTTGCTTTTAAAAAAGGTCTCTCTGCGCATTAACAGGTTACAGCCGCGAAGAAAATCAACTTCACAATCCATGACCGTATTGACTAATGCCGTTCTTACTCTTTCGAGTGCATTGGCATTTTGACTATTTTTTTGGGCTGCACTCACGAGTTTTACATCTTGCTTATTATGCAAAATGGCTAACATCACGTTAATCCAGTTTTCAGACAAGTCAATGTCGGCATCTACAAACGCGAAATACTCGCCGGATGCAGTGTGTGCGCCTTTGTTTCGCTGGTGAGCAATAGTGACTGATTCATCAACCATTATAAATTGAAAGTTGAGCGATTGATTGAACTTGAGCAGTTCATCACTCGCGTTGCTATTCTTACTAACGACAATGACTTCAATAGAATTTAAATCAAAATGTTGCTTGGTTATTGACTCCAGTGTTTGGATCAACATCTCCTCTCTTCCCATATGAGGAATAATGAAGCTAATCAACATTATTGCCTGGCCTTGGAAAAAACTTTTCTAAGTTTGGGAACGCGTTTAACTAAATTTGTTACCTCATTTTTAATGGAATATTGTCTTGCAAATCTAATTAATCGCTTGGAAGTAGACGTATTGTTGAATTTCGCTTCCTTATTTTTGGATTTGATTGCGATGTGCGACGCTATGCGCTGTCGATAATCATCGTCTGCATAAATTGATAGAGCACCATAATTTTGCATCATTAGCACGAGTATACGGGTATATTGATTCTCCTTGCTAGATGTTAGTTTGTCTGAGACGTAATCCTGAAAATTCTTTGCTTTATTCAGAAAAAAGGCACTGTCTTCTTTGCTGACAAGCAAGGCTGCGCAGCCTAACACTTGTATTTTACGCAGGTCTTGCGCGGTCCAAGTGTCGTTTGGAAATTCTAATTTATCGGGGGTTTCTAAGTATACATGCTCATTATCAACCATATATCTAGCATAGTGTAAAAAAGCGCGTTTTATTTGATTAAAGAATGGCGTGTTTTCCGTCAGCTGGCTAGTATAGAGCAAATATTTTGCGATAGCTTGTAAGACAATAACGTAAAACCACGAGCCTTCAATATCATCAAGGTTCTTGCTTGAAATATCATCAGTGTCCTGAATGGTATTAAGAATAACAAATTCAGCTTTGGACAGAAATGAATGTTCCTTAGTCAACTCGAAACAATCTAGAAGAGCGTTAATATAATTACCTGTTCCTCTGTCTATTGGGTAGGCATTAGTAAGCAGATTGCGGCTTGAACCCGTACCAAACCCAAATAACGGTCTCCCAGATAATGGTAGTTTAAACGCATTAGAATTTCTTGTTCTAATGAGATTGCCAAGAAGTGTTCCGTCTGCTTCGTATATGTGCGACATCCAAGAGGACATAGCAATGACCGTTTCAAACGCTCTCTTATCGCTGAATAAAAAATAGTAAAGAACCAAGCCTGACGTGTAACAGTGATCAGCACTGGGGCCACCGCCGCTTTTTTGGTTTGAATACACGTCTGTTTTTTGGTGTTGGGAGTACGTTCTGTGGGTGGCGGTTTCAGCTTCTACGTAATGATCAGTATGCCAGAAAAGTCCATGATTGTATTCAGGTTTATCAGCATCTGTATTGTAAATGTCTATATTAACTAGATGATCAAACAATGCATTTGCCAGCATTAACCAATGACTATTGTTTGTGATAAGCCATTGCTTCAAAAAGCCAAGCAGTGGATCGTACTGATTATTGTAATGGGATACAAACGGCTGCTCAGATGCGCCGCTGTTTGCTGCTTCATGGTCTGCATACAAGTCACCGTAATTCCGCCAACCGTATTCATCGAGAAGCTCACGCTTCTCAAAAAAGTTTGATGTTCCTGTTATCCCAGCATCGATAAGCGCTTGAAGCTTGTCATTTTTCAAGTTGTCGCTGAAGAAGAAAGTTTGAGGTATGACCGATGAATGAACTACCGGTTTAATCTCGATGCCCTTAGCGCGAGCATTTGCAGCATCTGCGTGCATAACAAATTGCCTGCAGAGTGATTCTCCGGGCTGAATCTCAACAGGCGTGTCCTCAGAACGATTAGTGAAACTCATATTGATCTTATGATCACTATGGGCCAAACAAGAGGGAAACTTCTGCCAAAAATCCATAATCTCAATCGCATATTTTGAAGATTCGGTAGTTAGATACAACATCGGTTCTGGTCTATCTATCAGTTTTTCTTTAGCATTGATACCATGTTTGAGGCGAGCACCTTTGACATTCAGCGGTACTGTGTTGTCAAAGTTTTTATGGTTTTTAGATTGCCAATTATTACCACCCGAGCTGAATTGCTCTAGTGAAATAAAATCGGTGATAACATCATCACTGTCGTCCCCATTTTCTTTTTGAACATGTAGTGAGCATGTTCTAAGAGAATCAAATTCAACTTCATAGCCAAAAAGATCAACGAAGCAACTATTCTCATTGCCCAGATCCCACTGACCATTATGGTGAATTTGCGCATTAGGATTGTGAATAGTGAAATTACAATTTAGCTCGCCTGTCGAGTGATCTATTTTGTAATGTGCCGTTACGTTAAGCGGGTAGGGTTTGTTGAAGTCAATGTTGTAGGCGACTTCTAGTTTTGCACAAAGTGGCTTGCCAGTTTCCGAAAAGCATTCTGTAAAACTTGATCGAACATGATGCCAATGCTTTCTCTCTTTGGCGATCATAAACCTTGGTCTCAATTGGATCTCTTCATTTCCGTTTGCCAACCTAATGGCATCGGGTTCAAATGTCCAGACGCCGCGACATGTTGGTACTGTAATATCGTTCAGATTGCGAGTTAGCCAAGCGTTTATTTGAGGATTTGTGTTTACGTTTCTTTGTTTTAAGAACAGGGTTTGGATGTTCTTATCGATGCTTATACTTGCACAGTCAAATGCAACATTGAGCCAACGCGCAGAATTATCGGGATAAACGTCTACGGTAGTCAGTTCGGCGTCTACTTCTCTCTCATCTTCATCGCAGAGGACAAAGACGTCGTCGCTGCTAATTTGGCCATATGGCAACAGCACACCGATTTCATTAACACCGCTTTTTTGGCTTTTTTTAATTACGTCAATAATGCGTAACACGGATACTCGCTTATCTGAAGTACACAATTGAAAGAGGTCGATGATCTCTGCATTTGTCTAGCTTGGATTTTTATAAAGTGCCAAGTATATTTCTCAATACATTGTTTAACGGCGTCTCATGATAAAGCTTCAGGGTAAATATGCTATGGAACCAAAGGTTTAACATTTCGATTTAGCGCAAACCACTCGCTTGAGGACTGTTTAGCCGTTTTTTTCTAAGAATAATCGCAATTGATGTCACGTTTATAAGTGTTCAGATTGGATTAAGTGACCAAAATAATATAGAAATTTCATAATGTTACTAACACGATCAAATGTACCTTAAAACGCTGATACCCACAATAAAAAAAGATATTAAGCGACATATTGTGGAAAGGACGGGATTATAGTGCACATTGCGTGTAACAACGCTAAAATCAATAAAGTGTTGATAAACAGCCCCTAAACATGGCAAAGATTAAAATTTTAATTCATTGGTTATTTATTGTTATTAATAGCCCTTTTATTATTCTCTATTTGGCGCTTAATCAATTTCTAAATGAAAACGGATTAGTTGCCTCTTTTAGTCAATTCTACAGTCTTTTGCCGGGGAAATTTGGTTGTTATTGTAGAGCGGCTTTTCTTCGATTTGCGCTAACACAGTGCGCATCACATGCTGTGGTTTCATTCGCAACAGTATTCTCTCAAAAAGACACAGAAATACACAAAGGGGTGTATATTGGCACTCAATGCAACATTGGTTCATGTAGTATCGAACAAGATACGCTGATTGGAAGTGGCGTTCACATTTTGAGTGGCAAAAAACAACATAATTTTAGTAATGCAAATGTGCCTAAACGAGATCAAGGTGGTGAGCTAACAAAAGTTACAATTGGCCAAAACTGTTGGATTGGGAATAACGCAACTGTTATGGTGAATATAGGTGATAACAGCATTGTCGCTGCGGGATCAGTGGTCACCAATGATGTGCCAGAAAACGTAATTGTAGCAGGCAATCCAGCGAAGATAATTCGAAGCGTTTTCGATTAATTTTGCTTATCGGGCTCTTCTTCCTTGACGAAAATGTATTTCCCAAAAATAGCTTCAATCAGACGTCTACACGACTTAACCACCATATGATACGTTAAGAGCCATACTGGCATTTTAATCGCGTGGCCTCTTAGCATTGCAATAAAAAGATAGAAAGCGTGTATTTTATGGCCTTTAATTTTTGAATGATAAGGTCGTAATACACGTGTCATCAACCAAACGTCAAACCGCCAACGAAGCGGCGATTTCTTCAAATTGGGTGTAAAACTGCGGTAATCACCGAGTTCTACATCAAAATTACTATCTAGTATTTTTAGAATTAACGCAGTTTCATAGTCGAATCCTATTTTTTCGCCAACCTTAAAGCATCGAAGTGCAAAGTTTGGGTCGTTTTGCTTGATCATAAAATACAAGTCAAACAGGTCTCTGGTTGAACATTGGTAGTCTTCGTTTCGCAAAAGGTGCACAGCACTATGTACAAACTGCGCTTCCGGTGTGAATACCGAAAGCCCACTATCTAGCGTGGTGATGTACTCCGCCAACAATTTAACATCTGGTGCATCTCCCGATACGATGGGAATTAAATTGTGGTGAACATCAATAAAGGTTCCACGAGTTGCATGCTGCATCGGAGGGATCTCGTGCGCCCACTGTCGGTAATATCGGTCATCATAACTCGATATTTCCTGCATTATCCACCCGTCTTCCGTTAGGGCTTTCTCGCATTTTTCTATGGATTCTCGGTCCACGAGGATATCAATATCACTAAATGCTCTCGTTTTGGAAAAATTGTATCCAGCTAAACTGTATGCAGCGCCCTTGAGAAAGACGACATGTTCAGCGACGTCCTCTAATACGTGATTAATAATTGAGGCTTCCGCTTCAACCTGTTGATTTTGGCGTTGAACCACGACCAAACTACTTAGCAAATGCCCTTTGGCTTTTGATTCAAATTTATCCACGATATTTTGTTCAAGTGCTTGCTGCGTGAATATTGCAAGAAGGCGTTGCGCTCTCAATACATGAATCAAGTTACTTAGAGTCAGGTTGTCAAAAGAAAGCGCTAATTCTGGCTGAAGCAAAATATTAAATAGCTGACGAGAGGTGAATATCATTTACAAAACTCTTCGTTCAAAAAAGCGTTAACTTCGGATAAATCTGAATAGTGCAATTCAAACTGTCTGGTATTTTCGATCAAGTGCACATTGGTTTCAAAGCTTTGCTGGCCTAAAAAGTTAAAATTAAACGAGTTTTCGCTAAACTTTACCATGGCACTAGTTTTATCCATTGGATAAATGTCAAGCAATATGTCTTTTGAATACTGGGGAAAAACGATGCCAACAATGTTAGCTGGAGTTGATTGTTCTTCGATGCTGTGACGTTGTGGCGACATATGTGCAACATCGCCTTTGTGTGTCTTATAAGCAGTCTCCGAAAAGGTACCATGTGAGAACATTTGTTTACACAAATCGATTGACGCATTTTTTAAGCAAATAGGTCTGACAAAAGGGGTAACTTGCGTCGTATTTTTCGTTATCAGTGCCATTTCATCAGACAATAGTCGCCATCCATTATTTTCCAAATAAGCTGTCGCCGTGCTTTTCCCAGAGCCGGGCGGGGCAGGCAGTAATATCGCGTAATCGTCCTTAGCGAGCACCGCTGAATGAATAATAACCCTTTGAAACTCATACATGGCAACGGTCCAATTCATACCCCACTCCAGCATTGCAAAGGCATAATCAGCAGGCAACGGTGTAAATGGTACAAGTCCTTCTGATGAAAACTGCACTTGGGGTTTTAAGAATCGCCTTGTGAAATTGGGATATTTGATGCCAATGCGAAAATCTATAAATTCGCTTGGCTGTATTGAATGCGTGAAGCGGTCACCATAAATACGGCGACACATTTCGATAACAAAAGACGTGTTTGTCGTTATTTCGAAGATGAAGGGATGGACGCGTAAATAGAATAAACTGCTCAAAAGTGATAATGGTAGTTTGTTTTTTTATAGTTTAGTTATCATTTTATGAATTAACAAAGTGTTTATGATGTGACAATGCTGTTCGTCTGATTCGCTTTTTTCTTTGTTGAGAAGCTCTTCAACTGGTTTTGTAGCAGCCACCATAGAATTATCCATAGGATCAAAGAATATACATCCAGAACCATCTGAAAAATGGTGGGTTAATATGTTGTCTCTTACGGCGTATGCGTCACTCATGCTAGTGGCTGATTAAAATAGTCTTTTCAACAATTGTTGGTATACATATTTTAGTCTCCACTACGAATTTGTAAAACGCGAGCGATAGGAGTGTGTAGGACACTTCGTTCGAATGGCCTTGATTTTTTATTTCTTAATGTTTGAGCCGGTGTTTGATTGGGCCAATGAACCGTTTCCACCAGTAGCCCATACCGATTTAGCAGGCATCGCAACGACGACGGCACCCAACCCTACGCTTTTTAAGACCCTTCTGCGCTTGACGGCAACTTCGTCTTGGTCATTCGCGTTATGCGCGTTGTCTATTGATTTCTTACTCATGAATTTCCACTACCCTAATTGTTTTGAAACCGATTAATCAAGCTGCTTCCAGCTTTTTTATTATATCGTAACCATCTCGAAAAAGTGATGGGATAAAAATAAAAGTTTTTAACCTACATACTTATATGTGTTTTGGATTTAAATAGCAAGAATTATGCCGATATATAAGTATATGAATTTACGCCCGTAATTCTACATAGATTCAAGAGCTGTAAAAAATATTGACACTTAAAAGTGACGAGTCAATGGTAATGACGAAAGAATCTCGCCCCCGTTAAAGGGGGCATAAGTTTAATGCCGATTTGTAATTATTGTTGTTTTTATCTAATTCTTATGTTGACCGCGGACTAATCGTCCATGGACTTTCGCGGTGTTTGTCTCGGCCTGACACTCCCACCCACTGAAAAGCATTTTTGATGCCAATCAACAAATAACAAATATAATTAAATGGATAGGAGATGCTTACTTCAGTGTATATTCTTTTTTGTAAAATATCCTGACAGACGACAAAAGCTATTTGGTAAGTTATTTAGTGAAACAGACCCGCATATACTGGATAAAAACACATAGCACAATTGCAATAACTATATAAGTGATGATAAAGGTGGCAGGGCTATATACGCCATAATCAAGAACGTCTGCATCAGTTGGGTTCTTAGGGTCAAAAAAAACGGTGACTTTATTGTCGATTGAGAAGTGACCTAAATAAGATAATACGTGAGCATTAATCGTTTTCTTATACGTCTTATCTGCAACAATGTATTTAACAGTGATTTCGTTTAAGAGGCTTTGATAAGGTCCGCTTGAACGAGAGGATGTGCTCCGAGAAGCGGAGCTAGGGTTGTTTACTCTGGTTGTTGTGCTTTCAACTATCGTACCTTCAATTGAATATCCTTGCGATATAGCGCCGAGCATATCTTTGCTCACCCACAAAAAACTCATTACACATAGAAGCAAAATAATCGCATAAGTTTTCTTGTATTTAATTTTTGAAAGCATGTCCAAAGGCAGCTAAACAATAGAGTTACTTTATTATCGGCAATCTTGTACAACGCCACACTTCAAAGGTGCGTATTTCGGAAATTAACTATGAAGCGTTGTCATGCCGATTGAAATCGGAATCTCTTTTTGAAACATGGCGAAATAAAAATGAACATTACAGTGTTGCCGTGGAGATGGTGATTTTCATCACCATGACGACGCGTTGTAGCACGTTGTATAGGTGATCGCTAAGAGAAAGATTTTATTATCGCCAATGCTTTTTCAGTGGTTCGTTTTGCAAGTTTCTCTTTTTCTTGGTCTTCCAATCGATAGGGCATATTCAAAATTCCACGCATGTGGTAGTCACCTTTGAGCATATTGAAAAAATCCAGCGCTACTTCATAGGCATTGGCTTTTGATAATTCGGCTTGGGGATGTTCATGCAGCAGAGTAGACACAATTTGCAGGCTATATCGTGGACCTGCCTGATAAAAGAGCTCTGCCATGTGCGGGTTGGCTTTAGACTCACCTATAACGGTTGAGTACATATCCATTACATCAGGATCATGTAGTAACTCGATAAACTTCGTCGCGATATTAAAAAGTATTTTGTCCAGCGCAAGGTCTTTTTTTGCAAGCTGAGAATTATCAAACTGATACATCATGCACTTCTGTTCAATGACGGCGTTGTACAAAGTGTCTTTATTATTGAAGTGAGAGTAAACGGTTTGTTTTGATACGCCGCTGGCCTTGGCAACAGCATCCATAGATGTTCTCTCAAAACCTTGGCTCATAAACAGCTGTCCAGCATGAAAAAGAATTAACTGCCTTTTTTCATCACTTTTCGGTCGTCCGACCGTATTTCTTTTTTGTTCAGAAAGTGTTTTTTCGAGTTGGGACTGTTTAGTCATGGCCTTTCTCAGTACTGCATTGTGAACATAGTATCGCAAAAAACAACCTAGGTCGTCATTTGATAAACCGTTGCAAAAATTTAACATTATCATACTAGACAGTCTAGTATTTATATTCTAACATGCAAAAACAACGGTAAATTAGAGTTTTCGCAGATCATGAGTCGTCCTCAAGTAAAATTAGCTGTTATTACATTAGTGTGTTTTATCAGTCTTACGGTTTTGATGTTGTTTTCAGGCAATCACAATGCTGTCGCGCTGGACAGTTCGCAACTATTTGCAGTGGAAAATAGTCGTGTTCAGGTTATGCCGGTTAATGTGCAACAAGAGTATGTAAGAGAGAGATTGGTTTATGGCCAATTAGAGTCTGGAAAATTGGCAGATATCGGCTTCGAACGCAGTGGTGCGATAAGTGAACTTTTGGTTGAAGAAGGTGCATTTGTCGTTGCTGGTCAGCCATTAGCTAAGCTAAACAACGAACGATTATTAGCTCAACAAAAGGAATTACAAGCGTCGCTTGATCGTGCTCGCGCAGACGCAAAATTATCAAAGCTCAGCCAGCAGCGTGTGAAAGACTTAGTCACTAAGAAACTAGAGCCCAAACAACGTCTTGATGAGGCTAATGCACAATTAGATGCCAGTAATGCTGTCGTAGCAGAAACGCAAGCTCGACTTTCATCGCTAGATGTCGAAATCAATAAATTGGTGTTAACCGCGCCATATGACGGGCAAATTATTGCGCAAAATTTAGACTCAGGTGCAGTGGTTGCTGTTGGGCAAAGTGTATTTCGAATAATCGATAATGCGTCATTAGAAGCAAGATTTGGTCTGCCAGAAGACACGGCTTTTATGCTGCAAAGTGCCATATCCTTTAAATTGCAATTGAACGGTCGAGATATCAAAGCAGATTTAAAGACAATTGAACGATCGCGTAATAGAGCAACACGCACGTTGGATGCAATATTCAGTATCGCACCAGATAATCGAGACCTCAGCACTGCAGTTACCGGTGATATCATCTCTTTGACGGTAGAACTGCCCTATGCAAAAGAGGGCGCATGGTTACCGTTGAGCGCCTTGTCTAATGGTGTTAGAGGGATGTGGTCGGTTTTAGTGTTGGATGCTGAGACATCAGAGTTAAGTCCTCGCCTCGTTATTGCCGAACACATTGAAGGGCAGGCAGTCTACGTTTCAGGTGGGTTACAACATGATGATTTGGTTGTGGTGGACGGCTTACAAAGATTCACGCCCGGACAAAAAGTTGTCAACTATACGAAGCTTACCCCCAACGACGTTTTTGCAAAACGCTAATATCAGATAAGGTCGATTTGAGATGAATAAACAATCTTCTTTTGATGCGCCTTGGTACACGCTCTTTTTTCGAAATGGACATTTATTGAGTCTGGGTATCATTATTATCCTCGTGGCAGGTCTATCAGCAATACAGAATTTACCGCGCTTGGAAGACCCACGGATAGACTTGCGAAACGTGGTCATTTTAACGGCTTACCCGGGAGCTTCTGCTGAAAGAGTAGAGGCATTGGTTACTGATGTGCTCGAAGATGAGCTGAGACAATTATTTGAGATTAAAGATATCAATTCAACCTCAAAAGCAGGGTTTTCTTCGGTGTCGGTTGAAATTCAAGATTGGACTGATAATTCAGTTAATCAGCAAATATTCTCAAAAATTCGCGACGCCATGGATGATGCCGCTAAGAAGTTTCCAGATGGTGCGGCTGAACCGATACTCGAAGATAAGCGCGGTGCAACGGCATTTACAGTGCTCTATGCAATATCTTCAGAAAATAACACAATTTCTGATTTAACGTTTGCAGGTCGAATGGCAAATGAATTTGCCGATAGGTTGAGGAATGTTGCTGGCACTGAAGTTGTTTTTATCTATGGTGAGCCTGAAGAAGAAATCACGGTAAGTCTTGATGTGCAGCAGCTCGCTGCGGCAGGACTTAGCATTGAGCAAGTCAGCCAGCGAATCATTACCGCAGATGTAAAACTGCCTGCTGGTGTATTGTATAACGATGCTAGAGATATACGGGTTCAAGTTGCTGACCCACTAGCGTCAACAAAAGTGATTGAAAACATTCCTATTCAGGTTGATGGTTCACAATACCTTCGTGTTGGCGACATTGCCACAGTGACAAGGGAAGCCAGACAACCTGCAACTGAAGTGGCATTACTCAATGGCAATCAAACAATTTTTGTCGCAGCGCGAATGCAAACATCTGTAAGAATTGACCAATGGACTAACGCCACTAAAGAAAAGGCAGAGATATTCAACGAGCAATTTGCTGGTAGCGTAACTGCGGAAGTTGTGTTTGAACAGAATAAATACACAGAAGAGCGACTGGGTGAGTTAAGCGTAAATTTACTATTGGGATCAGTCGTGGTGATGTTAGTTATCCTGTTTTTTATGGGTGCTCGAGCTGCTTGGATAGTTGGTTTAGCATTGCCGTTGTGCGCTGCGTTTGCGATTTTCTCGCTTAGCTTTTTTAATCAACAAATCCACCAAATGTCAATCTTTGGAATCATAATTGCGATTGGCTTGCTCATCGATAACGCAATTGTGGTGACCGATGAAATAAGGCTGAACCTGCTGGATAAAACACTTACTAGACTGCAGGTTTTGGTCAAAACCGTAAGGCATCTTTTTTCGCCGTTGTTAGCGTCCACATTAACCACCGTTTTGGGTTTTATGCCGATTTTCTTACTCAACGGTAATATCGGCGACTTTATCGGTCCAATTGCAATCAGTGTTGTGTTAGCGTTAATTGGCTCTCTCGCGATTTCAATGACAATTATTGCAGGGTTGGCTGCACGATATTTGCCCAGAGATGTTGATGAAACGCATCATTGGTATCAGCGCGGATTTCAACTGCCAGACGTCACCGGTGTATTTAAGCAGTTCCTTGCAAAGATGATTAATGCGCCTGCGATTGTGATACCGGTAATCGTAATCTTCTGTTTTAGCGGTTTTTATTTTTCGAGTAAGTTAGATAACGTATTTTTTCCAAGTGCCGACAGAGACCAATTTGAGGTGTATGTTTTTGCACCAAAGGGAAGCGGCGTGAGTTACACAACATCTAAAGCGCTCGAAATCGATGAATACCTAGCATCTCAAGATGGCATAAATCAGGTCACATGGCTTGTGGGTGGTTCTACACCCTCGATTTATTACAATCAAGTTATGACGCGAGACAACAGTCCAGAGTTTGCAAACGCGGTCATAACCGCTGAATCCGTATCGAGAGCAGAATCTCTAATAAGCGAACTGCAATTTGGCATCCAAGATGCATTTCCTGAGCTTAAGATTGTCGTGCGTAAATTTGGTCAAGGTCCGCCTATTCCTGCGCCGATTGAAGTAGATATTTATGGCCCTGATATCGAAGTATTATCGCAGCTAGGCGAAGACGTTCGATTGGCGATGAGCAAAATACCCGGCATCACTCAATCGATTCCCTCGATATCTATGGATGAAGCCGAACTCAAATACGATGTTGACGAGACGCAAAGCTTTTTATCGCAATTAGCACTTAATCAAATTGCAGCTCAGCTTCAGCAAGGCCTATCAGGCGCTCAAGGCGGTTCAGTTCTTGAGGGCACTGAAGAATTACCTGTAAGAGTGCGTATTCCGGAGTTTCAGCGCTCCAGTTTTCAACAACTGGATGCACTGCCGCTCTTGGGGCCAAATGTAAGAGAGGTAGGGCCAACAGGCGTCGGTGCACTTGGTGACCTTCAGTTAACTTCTGCTGTAAGCGGGATCACCAGAGAGGATGGCGAACGCGTCAATAAAGTGCAGGCTTTTTTGCTTCCAGGCGTACCTGCGGTAACCGTCAGCAACCAGCTACGTGAAATGCTAGAAAATGGCGAACTTGAATTGCCAGTAGGTTATCGATTTAAAATGGCAGGTGATGCCGACCAACAAGAGCAAGCGCTTGGCCAGTTAATGACTTATCTACCTGTTTTGTTGGTGATGATGGTATCTTCACTCATCCTAAGTTTTTCTAGTGTTAGGTTTGCTGCGGTGATTGGTGTAGTTGCTATACTATCAGTCGGGCTTGGGTTTATGAGTTTGTATCTTTCAGGTTTGCCGATAGGATTTAATCCGTTGTTAGGTAGCGTCGGTTTAATCGGCGTGGCTATTAACGGTTCAATTGTTGTAATTGCATCGATTGCGGCAAACAAACAAGCTATTGAAGGGGATACGGATGCTATCGTAGAGGAAACGATGAGCTGCAGCCGTCATATACTTTCAACAACGGTGACGACGATTGGAAGCTTGATACCTCTCCTTTTATTCAGTGAGGGAAGCTTTTGGCCTCCATTGGCAGTAGTACTCGCAGGTGGTGTTGGATTTTCCGTGATCTTATCACTGTCCTTTACGCCAACCGTAATAGCCTTGTTGTGCAGGTTAAGAGTGAAGCGCAAAAAATGGATGGCGAAAAGAAAAAATGGCAAGCCTTTTGCTCCAGCCAATTAACTGGTAGTTAATTAATAATTAGTTGCTAACAAAGCGTAATTTGGCTCCGATATTTGCGCTTTTTTACAACGATTTAAGATTTGATGTTACGGTGAAATTACAAAAATTACGTACATGGTGGCAAACAGATTGTGCCTTTTGCATGCAATTAAGGTATATAGCCATATGGGCAATCTTAATGTTGTGTTTATACATGTATGTCTGGGGATGAACAAAGCGACATCATTCAAATAAAATCGTCATCTGCAACCAATGGCATGACGACAATGCTAATTGGATTCGGGTTTCTTGCTGCGGGTACGATTTGTCTTTTATTCCTACCGGATCTGTTTTTCTTAGTGGGTGTGCTGCTTTTATCAGCTAGCATAATTGCATTTGTTATGGGGTTTTTTAAGATTAAAGAGCCAAAGGTGAGTCTTTCGATAACAAAAAGAGAGCTCACTTACCACCATCGACGCGGACATTGGTGCATTACGTGGGACAATATTCAACGCTTTGACGTTCCAAGAGTGCACAAAGGACTCGAGCATGTGGACTTAGAAATGGTCGGCATAAGATTACGGGATCCCGACAGCTTTTTAGACAGTATTTCGCCTAGATTAATTACTCACTTGCTAATGGAGCAACGACCGCTAGTCACTCAAGCAGAAAGCAGCAAGTGCGCCTCTGGAAGGTGTTATGGTGATGATTTAATTGAAGATCAAAAACACACTCGGCCTGATGGGACGCAGCTAACTGGCGTTATTGCAATGTTTGCAAATCGTATGAAGCGACTCAAAGATGGTTTAGGTTACGACATTTTTATATCGGCGAATGAATTGGACAGGACGCCAACAGAATTTGTTGCTTTGCTTCACAGTTGCAAAAACAGCCTTGAACAGGAGCGAATGACTGCATTGCGCGAGTCACAGGAAACGTCCTGATAAGCTTGTCGAGGGGCGATTATTTAATTATCTGGTCTTTACGTTTCTGCCAATCCTTTATTATTTTTCTTATTTCTCTTGTAATTGAGACTACCATGGTGCTTGCGTCTATCTTTGGCGCATATTTTACTTCTTCTTGGAAAGAGGCGCATAGCATTTGAAGTTTTGGGACACCTATATAGCAGCAAGCGCCGTGCATTTTATGAATAACAGTAAGGAGTTCTTTGTTGTTAGTTGGGCTTTTCAACTTCGCAAGTTCTTCCAGATTGGTGTGTAAATACGTTACGAAGTCATCCATATATTCTATAGCATATTCGGCACTATCATTGTTTCTTTGTAACGATAGTGTCCAATCAATGCTCTCCAAGTGTTTAATTGCTGTTTTACTATCAGTTACTTCATCATCATGTGTCTCTTCGAGGGCAAAATCTTCGGGGAGGTCAGCTCCGTCGCACCATTGATGAATAATTGATAACAGTCTGTTTCGCCTTATTGGCTTAGGTAAAAAATCATCCATTCCATTATTTAAAAACTTCTGCTGATCGTGCGCCATAGCATGTGCAGTAACGGCAATAATTGGAGTTCCCTGATTCAATTCTATTTTCCGGATTTCTTTCGCAGCGGTGATACCATCCATTGTTGGCATCTGTACATCCATTAGAATCATGTCATATTCAGTCAGCTCGCATTTTTCAATGGCAGTTTTTGCGTTGTAAGCTAAATCAAGCGTGATTGGAGAGTCTTTGAGCCATGCATCAACCAGCCTGAGATTTAACTCCATATCATCCACTGCCAAGATCCGCAGTGGTGGCATTTTCGATAAATCAAATTCGATAAAGCTTGTATTGATTTCTAGTATCGGTTTTTGAATTTGTTCAAGTTTTCTCTCAGTGAGGGGCGAACGAATAATGTATGGTACTTCTTTTAGGAACGAAAACTGTTGAGTAGGCAGTGTTGGTCCTGAGTATAAAATTACAAGATTCTTAACATCAATCTTGCTGATAACATTAAGAATATCAGCTCGTATGCCCGTCTTTTTCATGGGAAGTGATAAAAAAAGCGTACAGTTTGATGTTGTGTTTTCTAGCGCTATATAGAGTGTTTCGTATGTCGAAACAGAAAAATTTGCACTGCATAACTGTTTCGCTAAATAGCGTCTTGATAGGTACCAGGGGTCGTAGACTACGGCTGGTGGTGGCTTTTCTGTTTCAGTATCACTTTTCATTTTCCGGTCTGATACAAACGGAATGGTTACTTTAAACTCTGTTCCCACACTCGGTTGACTCGTAACCTCTATCTTTCCCTGCATCATGCGAACAAGCTCTTGGCATATTACCAGCCCTAGTCCCGAACCTTGAAAAGACCGATTGAGATCATCGTCTACCTGATGAAACGCTTTGAAGATATCTTCAATATCTTCTTCACTAATTCCGATGCCAGAATCAAATACAGTTATTTCTAACACTACCTGCAACGATGACATCGTCCGTGCTGAAACACGAAGGCCCACATGCCCATAATTTGTGAATTTCAATGCGTTACTCAATAAATTAGAGAGTAACTGCTTAACTTTGAGTGCGTCACCAATAACTGAATCAGGCAATTTTTCAACGAAATACAAAAATTCTAGTTCTTTTAAATGCGCAGTTTTTGACATGGTTGCTGCAACGTCTTCAAAGAGATCTCTAGGCGAGAATGGTCGTTCGCTTAATGTTAATAAGCCAGCTTCCATCTTGGAGAAATCCAATAGGTCGTTTACCAGGTCAAGAAGGTCAGATGCCGCCGAATTTATTATTTTGACATGTTCCTCTCGCTCAGAACTGTTTTTATGCAACTCTAGTTCTTTACTAAATCCAATAATGGCATTTAAAGGTGTTCTGATTTCGTGAGACATATTTGCTAGAAACTGAGATTTCACATCACTTGCCTTTACTGCTTCTTGACGCGCAAGCGTCAAATGCACATTTTGCTCTTCAATTCGCAAATAGTTGTTTTCTGCATCCATTCTCGCAATCACGACGTCTTCTTCAAGCTCACGTTGCTTCTTACTCACCATAGCGTACATAAATGCGCCAGTTTGAAGCACAAAACTAAACGCATAAACTTGACTGTTATCGCCAATGCTTGGCAAATATTGCAGCGCACAAAGGATGGCATAAAGTGTCGTTATAGCGCTAACGCACCAACTTGTAATGATTGCTTTACTCGCCAAAAAACCAAGTCTGAAAGCCAGAATGGCCATACCCAAGCACAACGCCACGCAAGAAACGCCGATAATCGCTGTAACCCCATAACGCAGTGTTGTGTCAATGTTGAAGGACAAAAATATCACTGCGGAAATAAACGATATAGGAACAAGAGAATACGTTGCCAGTAACAGATGCGTTTTCGTCTTTTCAACGGGTATGATAAGTGCGGTAATCAAGGTGGAGGTGATGAAAACTGCCAAGCTCAAAATTTCTGAGCGAATCACACTATTTAACGATGGATAATAGTTAATCAGAAAGTTGATATGACCGCTTAACAATAAAAGTCCACAAAACACAAAATGCAGATGTGCAAAATAGATGATGCTTATAATTGACGGGTGTTTGTAGGTAAAAAAAACCGCGAAAATAAAAAATATCAGTAAAGCGCCGTAGTACAAACCCCACAATAATGTCATGTATTGGCTGTTTCTAATATGCTCTTCGGATGTACTAAGCGACATCGGCGCAATGACATTCAATGTTGAGGATGCCGCATACACATATAATGTGAGTGTTTTATTTTGTGGTAGAACCAATCTAAACGTCGGTGTACTGTGCGCGCTTGTCTTATTTAAATTTCCATCAGCATTTGACGCCAGTAGTTTATCTCCATCGTACAAAAATACATCAGCGACTGAGAGCTGAGAGTGGTTGATAGAGAGTACCCATGCGGTTTCTTGTGAGGCATTTAGTATGTTTGCGGTAAAC
Organism: Glaciecola sp. UBA2563; assembly: GCA_002340325.1. Classification (GTDB taxonomy): domain Bacteria; phylum Pseudomonadota; class Gammaproteobacteria; order Enterobacterales; family Alteromonadaceae; genus Glaciecola. The sequence goes on from DDLV01000153.1 coordinate 64,212, forward strand.
CAAAGTCCGTTTTTTGCGTGACCAAAATGGACATTTTCGCCTGTTTTATTTGGTAAATAGGACATGTTTGAACGAAAAAGTTCTATGTCCATTGGTTCAGACTTCTGTTGATAAACCGTGAGGTGCTTATTTAGGTTTACCTTTGACTGCGCGTTCTCAATAACTAAAACACCGGCATCAGGCTGTGCTGACGCAATAGCAGTTTGCGACATCGTAACAAGCAAAATACAAATTGATAGCGTTGTTATAATTTTTATCAAAGTTCGATTAAGCTTTTGTTGATATTGATATATTATCTCAATGATACCAGACGATTCACTTCGAATAAAAACTAGAAAATATGAATGACGAAATAACTATTGGTAGCGACGGCGTAGAACAACTTTCCCTCGCAAAATTCACTGAAGATGCATATCTCAATTATTCCATGTACGTCATTATGGACCGCGCGCTTCCGCATATTGGTGACGGCCTAAAACCAGTACAGCGTCGAATTATCTACGCAATGTCAGATCTCGGGCTGAGTAATAGTGCAAAATACAAAAAATCTGCTCGAACCGTTGGCGATGTACTAGGCAAATTCCATCCTCACGGAGATTCGGCGTGTTATGAGGCAATGGTGTTGATGGCACAACCATTTTCATATCGCTACCCGTTAGTTGATGGGCAGGGTAACTGGGGTGCGCCCGATGATCCCAAATCATTTGCCGCTATGCGTTACACAGAAGCGAGGCTGTCTAAGTTTGCCGAAGTGTTACTTTCTGAGCTGGGGCAAGGTACAGTTGATTGGGTGCCAAACTTTGATGGCACATTAAATGAGCCAAAAACACTTCCAGCACGTCTTCCTCATATTTTACTTAACGGTGTTACAGGGATAGCGGTTGGGATGGCAACGGATATTCCTCCGCATAATGTGCGTGAACTCGCTTATGCGTGTGCCCATTTGTTAGAAAATAAGCGTGCTTCATTAGACGATGTGCTTGAGCATGTTCAAGGCCCTGATTATCCTACAGAAGCTGAAATAATCACACCTCGAAACGATATTCGAAAAATATATGAAACAGGTCGTGGCTCAATAAAAATGCGTGCTGTGTATCAGGTAGACAATGGGGAAGTAGTGATTACAGCATTGCCACATCAGTCTTCTGGCGGCAAAATCCTTGAGCAAATTGCTGCGCAAATGCAGCAGAAAAAACTGCCCATGGTGACAGATCTACGAGATGAATCTGACCATGAAAACCCAACGAGACTGGTTGTAACACCTCGTTCGAACAGAGTGGATACTGAGCAATTGATGCAACATTTGTTCGCCACAACTGACCTTGAAAAAAGCTATCGAATCAATCTGAATATGATTGGCCTTGATGGTAGACCACAGGTTAAAGGGCTGCTGCGCATACTTCAAGAATGGCTTGAATATCGGCAAACAACGGTAACGCGACGACTGACATTTCGCTTGGAAAAGGTACTAGCAAGACTGCATATTCTTGAAGGCTTGCTTATTGCATTTTTAAACATTGATGAAGTTATCGAGATTATTCGAACGTATGACGAGCCTAAAAAAGAACTCATGTCTAGATTTGGGCTCAGTGACAAACAAGCTGAAGCGATTTTAGAGTTAAAACTTCGTCATCTTGCCAAACTAGAAGAGATGAAAATCAGAGGCGAACAGGATGAGCTGAGCGCCGAAAGAGAAAAATTGGAACAATTATTGGGTTCGGACAGACGGTTAAAAACGCTGATTAAAAAAGAAATATTAGCAGATGCAGAAAAGTACGGAGATGACAGGCGAAGCCCAATCGTAGAACGCACCGAGGCCAAAGCGATTTCAGAAAAAGAATTGGTACCCTCTGAACCCGTCACGGTGGTGTTATCCGAAAAAGGATGGGCGCGCTGTGCAAAAGGTCACGATATCGACCCAACTAATTTAAATTACAAAGCAGGAGATAGCTTTTTGCACGCAGCCAAAGGCCGAAGCAATCAACAAGTAGTGTTCATTGATTCATCAGGAAGATCTTTTGCTTGCGATGCGCACAGTTTACCCTCTGCAAGAAGTCAAGGTGAACCGATTACTGGCAGGTTTGCATTGGTAGCAGGAGAATCAGCAGTTTATGTCGTAATGAATGAACATTCGCAACAGTTTCTTATGGGCTCCGATGCGGGATATGGGTTTGTCGGAAAATTCGAAGACATGTTGACAAAAAGCAAAGCGGGCAAAGCATATGTTAGCTTGCCTACGGCAGCCCGTGTTATGCGGCCAATACCCATTTCTACACTCGAAACAGATACCTGCTTAACTATTTCTACCGATGGAAGAATGTTGCTGTTTCCTCTCAAAGACTTGCCCGCACTTGGCAAAGGCAAGGGCAATAAATTGATGAATATCCCGTCTGCTAAAGCAAAGGCGCGTGAAGAATATCTTGCGTATCTGCATGTTGTTCCAGATGGTGCAAGCGTCAAACTGACAGCTGGTAAACGCAGTATGACCCTAGGCCCCAAAGACTTAATACACTATCAAGGGGAGCGTGGTCGCCGAGGTAGTAAGTTACCAAGAGGTTTGCAACGCGTCGATGAAATAGAAATCATAGAATCTCTGCAATCCTCTAATACTGACGAATCATCAAGCTAGGAATGGGTACAAGTCTCGCCATGCTGGGTTCTTTTCAGCAATTAAATCACGCTTGGTTTTGCGGCACCATTTCTTCAGCATCTTTTCACGCAAGACCGCTGCTTCCATGGTGCCATATTGTTCAAAGTAAACGAGCTTATCCAAATTGTGCTTAGCACTAAATCCTCGCACTTCGCCTTTTCTATGTTGATACATGCGCTGTGTTAACGTAGAGGTGACGCCCACAAATAACGTCGTATTATTCTCATTAGTGATGATGTAAACAGTCGGTGTTTTCATTGTCGCTTTCCATGCCAAATAACGCACACGATAGCGTTTTTTATCTGCTTACATCACTGACCTTTGGGCGCGTTTGCATCACATTGATGTAGATGCTGCACGGAGCTTTGACGGTCTATCTAGATAAAGATGAAAGTATTTTCATAAATCCACTGTCATGTAACCATTGCTAATTAATAAAGCGAAGCTTCAAGCTCCGGTATTGTTTACATATAAAAGACGCTCGAAGACGTCCCTGTTCGCTCGGGCTCGCGCGTTCATGCGCTCGCACGCTTCTATATGCAAACAAACCTCCGCTTGAACGTTTTTTCGCTTTAGAAATTAGCAATGGTTACATGACGAGAGAGTGATGAATTTGAATTTGCAAAAATGCTTTTTTTGCCAATACTTTAACGAATCGCTTGTTAAAAACCTGTTAACCACCTTTGTCCATTACTGTTTCTAAAGTGGGCAATGTTTGTAAGGAGCTTTATTCACATGGCACACGATTTTTTTTGTATCGCTGATAATCCACATGACTATCACAGCTGTTTTATGGATGGTTTGAAAAAACGAAACCCTGGGCAGCCAGAGTTTCATCAAGCGGTAGAAGAGGTATCGCGCACCCTGTTGCCATTTATCTTCGACAACAAAAAATATCTCGAGCACAAAGTGCTAGAGCGAATGGTAGAGCCTGATCGGGTAATTTCATTTCGAGTGTGCTGGGAAGACGATAACGGTGATATTAGAGTTAATCGGGGTTTTCGGGTGCAGTTTAACAATACAATCGGTCCCTACAAGGGAGGGCTGCGTTTTCACCCTTCTGTGAATGAGAGCATTTTAAAGTTCCTTGGCTTTGAGCAAATCTTCAAAAACAGCCTAACTTCCTTGCCAATCGGTGGAGGAAAAGGGGGCTCAAACTTTAATCCTCGAGGTAAATCAGACCGAGAGGTCATGCGATTTTGCCAAGCATTTATGACTGAGTTGTACAGACACGTTGGGCCAGATACGGACGTGCCCGCAGGAGACATAGGAGTAGGGGCTCGTGAAATCTCATATATGTTTGGTCAATACAAACGCATTGTTAATCAATTCAATGGTGTATTAACCGGGAAAGGGTTGGAATTTGGTGGCAGTAAAATCAGGACAGAAGCAACAGGATATGGACTTATTTATTTTGCCGAAAATGTCATGAATCATAAAGGTGATTCTGTTGAAGGGAAAAGGTGTCTTGTATCAGGTGCAGGCAACGTCGCGCAATACGCAGCTGAAAAGCTCATTCAAAAAGGCGCAAAAGTGTTGACAATGTCGGACAGTAACGGAACCATTTATTTTAAAGACGGTATGACAGTTGACCAGTTAGCGGCAGTTCAACAATTAAAAGCACAGCGTAAACGGTTATCTGAACTAGATGATGAAAGCATGTCGTATCACGCTGGCACCAAACCTTGGGACATTGAGGCGGATTTAGCGTTTCCCTGTGCAACGCAAAACGAGATTGATTTAGAAAATGCAGAAGTATTGTTTAAAAACGGCTGTATAGGTGTTTTTGAAGGGGCGAATATGCCGTGCAAAAATGATGCGATTGACTATTTGCATGATAACGGTGTCATTTTTGGCCCAGCCAAAGCTGCCAATGCGGGTGGCGTTGCGATCTCTGCGTTGGAAATGAGTCAAAACAGCTTGCGAATGAGTTGGACTAGAGAGGATGTCGATGAAAAGCTCAGATCAATTATGCGCGATATACATGCAACGTGTGTAACCTATGGCGAACAAAACGGACACATAAACTATCTCGCTGGCGCCAATATTGGTGGTTTTGTGAAAGTCGCAGATGCCATGATTGCCTATGGAACCGCGTGATATTACCGGTTAAATGCCTCCCATGCATAAATATTTGGTTTCCAAGTAGTCATCTAAGCCATACTTGGAACCTTCTCGGCCGTATCCGGACGCTTTAATACCGCCAAATGGCGCTGCAGCATTAGAGATAATGCCTTCGTTTATTCCGACCATTCCGAATGCCAGTTTCTCAGATACTCGCCAAACTCTGCCGATGTCTCTTGAATAAAAATAGGCTGCAAGGCCGTACTCAGTGTCATTTGCCATATATATGGCTTCTTCCTCAGTATCAAATGCAATAATTGCCGAAAGGGGACCAAAGATTTCGTTTTTCGCTACGGCCATGTTGTTGGTCACGTTGGATAAAATAGTCGGTTCAAAGAAGTTGCCATTTTCACCACTCGTATTTCCGCCTAATTCAATGACAGCACCCTCCGCGACTGAGCGCTGAATTAATTCAGCAACTTTCTGTGCTGCGCTTTGCGAAATCATCGGGCCTATGACGACATTTTCGTCTAGACCATTGCCGACGGTAAGTTGTTTTACTGCATTTTGATACTTGGTATTAAACGCATCTAACACCGAGCGCTGCACGAAAATTCGATTGGTACAAACACAGGTTTGTCCCGCATTTCGATATTTAGATATAACTGCCCCTTTTACAGCAGCGTCTATATCAGCATCTTCAAAAACAATAAATGGCGCATTGCCACCAAGTTCCATGGAGACTTTCTTAACACCGCTAGCGCATTGCGCAATGAGCTTCTTGCCAACGGCCGTAGAGCCAGTAAATGTGAACTTGGCGACTTTAGGGTGTTGCGTGAATAACTCTCCAATTTCTTGCGGGTTTTTTCTTGTTACCACGTTAAAAACGCCTGCAGGTATTCCTGCTCGGCCGGCCAATTCAGCCATGGCGAGCGCGGATAATGGCGTCAATTCTGAAGGACGCGAGACAAATGTGCAGCCTGCGGCTAATGCAGCTGCGGCTTTGCGAGCAATCATTGCATTTGGAAAGTTCCACGGCGTAATCGAGGTAACAACGCCGACTGGTTGTTTGATGACGATAATTCGCTTGTCCGAAGAAGGAGCTGGAATAGTATCGCCATAAACACGTTTGCCTTCTTCTGCAAACCATTCTAAATACGAAGCACCATATGCAATCTCGCCTTTTGCTTCCGATAGCGGTTTACCTTGTTCAAGTGTTAGCAAACGGGCGAGATCGTCTTGATGTTCAAGCATCAACGAAAACCATCTTCGCAATATATAGGCTCTTTCATTTGCTGACATTGCTGACCAATCGCGAAGAGCCTCTTTAGCAACGTCTAAGGAGTCTTCAGCTTGAGAAAGAGAGGCATTGTAAATCTGTGCAATAACGTCATTCGTTGCCGGGTTGCGAACCTCAAATGTATCATTACCTTTAACCCACTCGCCATTAATGAAAGACGCTTCTTTGAGTAAAGCATTATCCTGTAAATTTAAATCGTTCATAAGAAAACCTAACGCGCCATTTTTATCACAGCGCCAAGCAATACATTGCATCCCGCGGCAATATCATCGAATGTCGCGTTCTCCGCTTCATTATGACTTATGCCTTGTTCACATGGGATGAAAATCATAGCCGTTGGCGCCACCTTCGATACATAAACAGAATCATGTCCCGCACCGCTGAACATTTCTTGATGAGAATAGCCAAATTGCTTAACACTGTCAGATATTGCGGCAATACAGTTGGGGTCAAAATCAATTGCAGCAGACTGCCACTCATCTTCAATCTGATACGTCAACGACTTTTCATCACAGTGTTTTTTCACAATATCGCGGAATTCCGCTTCGATTTCAGTGAGTGTATCTTCCTCTGGATGACGAAGGTCTACCGCAAGGACCAGTTTTTCTGGGACTGTATTTCTCGAACCAGGCTCAACCTTGATATCGCCAAAGGTTACTCTTGCCCATGGCGCGTAACGCTTGGTCATTTGATATAAATCTGTACAAATCGCACTCATGCCCGCGACTGGGTCTTGGCGCTGCTCCATTGGCGTTGGACCAGCATGGACAGGCTGACCATGGATGATCAAATCATACCAACGAATACCCTGTACACCTTTAACGATGCCAATTTGTAAATTTTTCTTTTCTAAAATAGGACCTTGTTCAATGTGCAGTTCGAACGCGGCTTTTACGGGGAAAGGCTGGCATTTTTCGACACCCAACATGTTTAAGCGCAAAAGTTCGTCTTTTATCGATACGTTATTTTTATCCTTTCTTTGCCACCCATATTCTGTTGCGAATTCACCGCACCACACACCAGACCCGATCATAGCAGGAGAGAAGCGAGCACCTTCTTCATTGGTCCACGCTGCAATATCTATAGAGTAAGGGAGCGATTGGTTGTTTTCATGAAGCGTCCTTACAATCTCTAATCCGGACAATACGCCATAAACACCGTCGAATTTACCTCCGGTGGGTTGTGTATCCAAGTGACTGCCAATTAGAATGACTTCTTTTGAATCCCCACTCCCACAATATCGAATAAAAAGGTTACCCATTTCATCATAACGATGTTCACAGCCAATATCAGACGCCCACTGGATCAAAAGCTCTCTTCCTTCCTTATCAAGGTCGGTCAGCGCCTGTCGATTACTACCGCCTTTTGCAGTGGCGCCAATTTTTGCCATGGACATGATGGAGTGCCATAGGCGATCGGCATTTATTTGTAATGCAGTAATCTGCGTCATTTCTGTACCCTCTCTCGCGAAGTAAAGTAAACGCGCTTAAGTTAGTCCCCTGAAGTTCATTATGCAGGTTCACGCTTAAGCGGTTGACACATACAATGAATCCCTCCGCCACCGGATGTAAACATAGATAAATCGGGTGCAAATACGTCAAGACCGTGCGCTTTGGCTTTTTCAATGAGTTCTTTACTTTGCTCAGGTATCATCACTCTATCATTGCCAAGTGCAACAACGTTCACACCCAGCTCCAAAACGCTACGGTATGAAATATCAATAATTTCAATGTGTTTAGATGTAAACCAATCTAATAACTCATCTTCTACCGCCTGAGTGCAAACAGCTGCAAGCTTTTCAGAAAGCATGGCGACTTTTACATCGAGATGCAAAAAATATGGGTCAAATTCATACGCTTTAAATTCCCAGCCTTCAGCTTCAACCCAGGACTTCATTTGTAAAAGACCCGCTTCAGATGTTCTTTCACCCGTGTAACCGCATAGGATAACACCCGGTTCCAACACCATAAAATCGCCGCCTTCGAATGTTCCTGCGGTTATGATGTCGTAAATTGGGATATCTTTACGTTGATAAAACTTTACCAACTCAACCCATTCGCCTCTTCTCCATGGGCTATAAAGTTGGGTTATAACGGGGCCCCAGGGTGTCATCACTGACGAGTCTCGCGCATAGATTTGATAGGGCAGATTAGTGTCAGGTTCAAGTAGATGAGGCGTTACCCCGGCATGTTGATACATCTGAAGCATATTTTGATACTGCTCTTTTGCAACTTCGGCATCGTAATGTCTACCTAGACGAACCGAACGACGTGACATGGCATTACCCATCTGCCAAGAATAATTGTCCATAGGACCAATCAATACATCTTTGAGCACCCCATATTCCGAGTCCATACCCCACTGGGATAACCTACTTGTGCCACCCCCATCCATTCTTCGTTTATAAGTAAACTCGCTCATTGATTGTTTATCATCCTAACATTCTTGCGTTTTCAAATTTCACAGCTCTACCCAGCTGACCAGATGCTACCCATAAGCTCTTCGGGATTTAACTATTATTGAACGTTTAAGTCGAGCTATCTAGCTGCGGCATGT
>DDLV01000165.1 GCA_002340325.1 Glaciecola sp. UBA2563
TGATACCCGTTTTAGCGACATTAGCCGCCATATTCTCTGTCGCGTATTCACTGCGCTTTATCCATGATGTGTTTTTTAACGGGGAGCCTGTCAACCTTCCTAAAACTCCGCATGAACCTCCAAGGTTTATGAAAATCCCAATCGAATTGCTCGTGGTGCTGTGTCTTGCTGTAGGGGTATTTCCTGCATTTTTGGTCGGTGATTTTCTCGCATCCGCGTCAACTGCCGTCATTAGAACTGAATTACCTTATTACAAGTTATCGATATGGCACGGTATTAATCTTCCATTAATGATGAGCATTGTTGCTTTGGTCGGCGGGATAATTTTGTATGCGTATCGCGGAAATATGTTCCGTTTTCAAGCGCAATTCAGGGAAGCTGATGCAAAGCATATATTTGAGGCGTTCATCCAGAATTTACTGGATAAGCTTAGGGTGTTGAATAGCAAAATAGATAATGGCTCATTACAACGATACGTCGGTGTCATGCTGGTGTTTCTTATTATATTAATGGGATATCCATTGTTTGAGCATTCGCCCGAAAACTATACTGTTGCAATTCAACCTGTAACCGGCATAGAGATTACAGCGGGTGTGATTCTATGTATTGGGGCCATACTTACCATGGTGCTGCACAGACGTAGAATGATTGCGTTGATTATGCTCTCTGTCGTCGGCCTTATTGTATCCATCGCTTTTGCACGGTTTTCGGCACCGGATTTAGCCCTTACGCAACTGTCAGTTGAAGTTGCGACAGTTATATTGCTGATGCTTGCACTTTTCTTTTTACCGCAAAAAACAAACGCAGAAAGCGCGCCCTCACGAGTGGTGCGAGATTTGACTATTGCAGCGGCGGTAGGGGGCTTGGTAGCGACCGTTAACTATGCGTTTATCACACAACCCTTTGAAACTATTTCTGATTACTACATTGCCAATAGTAAAACAGGCGGCGGTGGTACGAATGCGGTAAACGTGATTTTGGTGGATTTCCGTGGTCTGGATACGCTTGGGGAAATTTTAGTACTAGGTATAGCAGCATTGGGTATCTTTAAACTACTTGCTCGCGTTCGTTTGGCAATGCCGACGGCAAACGAAAATGGCATACCATGGACAAAAGACAGCCATCCGCCTATTTTATCGATGATATCGCAGAGTCTATTGCCATTAGCATTATTGGTGTCGTTTTACATCTTCTTGCGCGGCCACAACATGCCTGGTGGCGGTTTTATTGCAGGTCTGGTGACTTCTGTCGCGCTTATTCAGCAGTATATTGCACACGGTGTTCAATGGATTAAGCCAAGGATAACTGTCGATTATCAACACTTAATTGCGTGGGGTGTATTGATTGCGGCATTTACCGGGATTGGAAGCTGGTTTTTCGGTAGACCATTTATGACAACTTGGTTTGATTATTTTGATATACCCTTTATTGGTGAAATTGAATTAGCCAGCGCATTGGTGTTTGATCTCGGCGTCTACCTTACCGTCGTGGGCGCAACCTTATTAATCTTGGCAAATCTGGGTAAGTTATCCACTCCAGAAAGACCAACGGTGGAGAAATAATGGAACTTTTGTATGTTGTTTGCGTTGGTGTTATGACTTTTAGCGGCATATTTCTTTGCCTGCGGGGGCGAACATTCCCTGTCGTAGTTGGGTTAACGATGTTGAGTTACGCCGTTAATATGTTTTTATTTTCTAGCGGTCGCTTGAATTTGGACGGAACTGCCATTTTAGGCAAAGCTGAAAACTATGCTGACCCGTTACCGCAAGCGTTAGTGCTCACCGCAATTGTTATTGGATTTGCAATGATTGCGTTTGTTGTCATTCTGTCCATGCGAGCAAGAGCAGATTTGGGCAGTGATTCTGTCGATGGCAGAGAGCCTCGAGATGCTGACCAGCGCGTAAATGCTAAGCGCGGGGGGCAATAGTGATTGAGCACCTAACTATTCTACCTATCATAATTCCAATGATAGGCGGACTACTCATGCTGCTGCCACCTTTTCAGGGTGTAGAGCGTTACAAGTATCGGCGCGTGGCGACCTTTGGACTTGTTATTGCTCAACTTTTCTGCGCTATTTGGTTGCTGTCAACGGTAATATCTAACGGACCTACAATGTATGCAGTGGGCGATTGGCAACCGCCATTTGGCATTATCTTGTATGCTGATGTGCTTTCAGCGATTCTTGTGTTGCTCACCAGTTTCTTGGGTTTGGGTGTTATTCTCTACACATTTGCAGGAGAGGATCGCGCGGGAAGGTATTTACAACCTCTCATTCAATTTCAAATATTAGGTATCAATGGTGCGTTTTTAACTAACGACTTGTTTAATCTGTTTGTGTTTTTTGAGGTCTTGTTGATTGCTTCTTATAGCTTGCTTATTCATGGTGGCAGCAAAGAAAAAACAGCATCTGGTGTGCATTATGTCATTATGAATCTCATCGGTTCTAGTGTCTTTCTTTTTGCGCTAGGCGTTTTGTATGGCGCAACTGGAACGCTAAATATAGCGGATATGGCGACCAAAATACCGTTGTTGAATGAATCCGATCGCGTATTGGCGCATATTGGTGGTTCAATGCTACTCATTGTATTTGGTTTGAAGTCGGCAATGCTGCCTTTACACTTTTGGTTGCCAAAAACATATGCAGCCGCCAGTGCACCGATAGCCGCGCTATTTGCCATTATGACGAAAGTCGGCGTTTACTGCATATTTAGAGTCTATACCGTCATTTTCGGAGATGCTGCTGGCAGCCTATCAAATATGATTGCGCCTATTATTTGGCCACTTGCCATTGTTAGTATCATTGTGGGTACTATTGGCGTGCTGGCAAGCCCTAATTTGAGGGCAATGACGGGAAATTTGGTCATAGTATCTGTTGGAACATTACTCATTGCGTTTTCATTACGCACGCAAGAAGCCAGCGCAGCGGCATTTTTATATTTAATACATAGCACGCTGGTAACGGCAGCATTGTTTTTAATTTCAGGGATGGTTGGAGAGCAAAGAGGAAAAGCGAAAGACTGGTTTGTTGTCTCGAGAAAGCTAAAAGATCAAGCTTTATTGGGAATACTTTTCTTTATTGTGGCAATGGCCGTTGCTGGGCTCCCACCTTTTTCTGGCTTCTTAGGTAAATTGGTCATCCTGCAAGCCGCTGTGACAAATGTTGAAAAAGCATGGATATATTCTGTTATCTTAATTTCGAGCCTTTTTACAATCATTGCATTGTCTCGCGCAGGTACCACAATTTTTTGGCGTAATGTCGTAAGCAAAAATCAAAATGACGCCAGTTCACTATCTATGTGGAAAGTAAGCGCAACGGTAATTTTGCTGATTGCTTCGCCAATACTTGTTGTGATGGGCGCTGCCTTCATTGAGTACACTGATTTGGCGGCAGCACAGCTGCATGATAATAATCTGCTTATTGAAGTGATGAACTTACGGGAGGGCGGGTAATGAGTATGGCGTCACGCATCTTCCCAATGCCGTTGCATAGCGTTATGCTGCTTATCGTGTGGCTTATGCTAAACAACAGTTTTAGTCTTGGTCACATAATACTTGGTAGCGTCGTCGGTATCGTTATACCAATTGTTTGTGCGCCACTTCGAATACCACAACCCGTTATTAAGCGACCACTTAAGCTTATCCCCTATACGCTCATGGTAATAAAAGACGTTCTCGTTGCAAATCTAGAAGTTGCGTTACTTGTGATTGGACCAATGAATAGGATTAAACCAGGGTTTGTAGCGGTACCTTTGGACCTCGATGAGCATTTACCCATCACCGTGCTAACCAGCACCGTTACCATGACACCAGGTACAGTAAGCGCCGAATTATCCGAAGATAAATCTTATTTGTACGTGCATGTATTAAACATGCCGGACGATGAAAATGAAATAATCGATTTAATAAAAGGGCGCTATGAAGCACGTGTTAAGGAGATTTTTGGATGCTAGTCTATGCCATGATATTTGTAGGAGTTTCTATTTGTATTGCACTTGTGCTTAATCTTTGGCGAGTATTCAAAGGGCCAGACGTTGCTGACAGAATTCTCGCGCTAGACACGATGTATATCAACAGCATCGCTTTGATTTTGATTTATGGCATCTATGCGAAGACGTCATTGTTCTTCGAAGCGGCATTGCTTATCGCTATGCTGGGTTTTGTGAGTAGCGTTGCTTTTGCGAAGTACCTTCTGCGCGGCGATATCATTGAGTAGAAATTGGGCATTGAATAAGAGAGTAGGGCATTGAGCGATATGAGTTTTATACAAGAACTGGTCGTCACCATATTGTTAGTGATTGGCGGCATTTTCGTTTTAGTTGGATCCATCGGACTCATGCGACTAAGAGACTTTTATGCACGTCTACATGCACCAACAAAGGCGACAACCGTTGGATTAGGAAGCCTGTTGTTTGCCTCTATGTTTTATCAACTATTCACGCAAGGCAAATTTTCAATTAGTGAGTTATTGATAACTCTATTTTTAGTAATTACCGCTCCAGTTGTTGCTCATATGCTGGCAAAAGTTGCGATGCACTATCAAGTTAGTACGATAAAGGGCACCAAAAATCTGCATCATGTGAAAACCGCACGGGATCAACAGCCTCCAAAGAAAGAAACTCGGTCTTAACTCTTTTAGGTTTGAGCTCACTTAACTTGAATATTCAAAAGTTTAGATAGAAGTAGGTTGAATGTAATTATTGAATTCTATTATGCAAGACAAGCAGTAGGTTAGTCGAATTGTGAGAGATTTTTGCTAGTTCTTTAGCTTACATAGTGTTTTGCTGGATTTACTTACCCCGAGGCACATTTGATATACACGATATCCTCTGGACGACTCTAGGTGGCTTCACGTTTTATCTATTATGGCTATATCACTCCAAAAAATACGGAGTGCTATTAGAGTTCGAATAATCTTACGAGTTTTCTGCATGGAAATAGTCTTGATTAGGAAGCCTTGATTGCATTTAGCCGACATTGTTTGAGGGTGATAAACCAATAAATTGGGTGTGTAGAAAAGACTCCGAATACCTCGATGTAAGCGCAAACCCTTTTGATATCGAGCAAACGTGATGCTAGAGAACAGATTATATCTAACTATCAAATCGTAATAATAATCCTTATTACGATTTCGCCGTTACTAAAGCTAAAGCCATATATCGTTTTACTGGGTTGCCTTACTTTAAGTATACAAATTGTGTTTTACGGGACACTTATTAGAAATAAACCCCCTAACCTGTCAAACATCCAAGTCAGTGGCATCAGTCTTCATTCTTTATTTTCAATTTTCCATTTAAATTGAAACTCTAGCTCTTCTTCGTCATCGTCACGCTCGTGCTCAATAGTAAACTCGGCGCGCATCGGTACATAAATGCGTTCATTTGCCACCTGGATCTCAAACGGTGATCCACTTTCTATGCAGTCTGCAAGCCGGCGCAGCTTTGCGACGATTTCTGAATCAGAATAACCTTTCTCAATATCTCTATTTGGTTTTTGTGACATATTACTTCTTCCTTTGTAAATGAATTGCGTGTAGAGGGACTCTTTTGGAACGTCAATACGAAACCGCCACAGATAGTGATAACGGAGAAGAAAGAATACTTGGCTTTCGTTACAGTTTGAGGATTGAATTGTTACTAGGGCCAAAAAATGTGGGTAAAAAAGTAATATAAAATTTCATAAGCTGTTTATATTAAAAATGTCTGAATTGCGAACGCTTCAGTCACATTTAATTCTATATATGGAATTAAGCTATTTTGCAAGAGCAAAAAACTCGAAGGCTTTTCCATATATCAAAACGCGATAGCAGTGTTATGACTTGTCATCGTTACTTCACACAATTTTCGTACATTTAGGTTAACTCCTGGCAACCTTATCTGTTTCTCATAGGCTTTTCATGCGCTTGTTTTTGATGCTTCTCTTTTTATTTCACAACCCCGGCGTAATGGCGTTCGAGCTGATTGCGCATCGCGGCGCATCAGGCTATCTGCCTGAACATACTAAAGAAGCCGCGGTTCTCGCCTATTTCCAAGGGGCAAACTTCATTGAACAAGATTTGGTAGTGAGTAAAGATAATGTTCTAGTTGTTCTACATGATATACATCTGGAAAACGTAACAAATGTAGAGTCGATGTTTCCCGAAAGAAAAAGGAAAGATGGTCGTTTTTATGTCGTTGATTTTACCCTAGAAGAATTACGTAAATTGAGTGTGCATGAGCGCACTACCTCTGATGGGGAGAAGTTATTCAAAAACCGATACGAAGGCAATGGACATTTTAGTATTGTCACATTCGAGGAGCAGATTGAATTGATTGCTGAATTAAATCGCCAGTTCAATTCGAATGTGGGTTTATTCCCCGAGTTAAAAGCGCCAGAATTTCACAAATCAGAAGGTAAAGATATCGCTAAACTAACGATAGATTTACTGGATAAATACAACTTAAATGAAAAAGATAGCAATATCTATGTGCAATGTTTTCATGGTTCAACGCTTATCCGCATTCGTGAAGAATTTAAAAGTAGTGTGCGACTCGTTCAATTAATTGGTGAAAACAATTGGTCTAATTCAACTATGGACTTCAATGAAATGCGCACTGCAGAAGGAATTAGTAGAGTATCGAATTACGCCAATGGAATTGGCCCAAGGATCCAACATGTACTTTCTGAAAATGGAAGCCCAACGCCATTGGTTAAGTTCGCAAATGCACAAAACCTTATAATATATCCTTATACTTTTAGGACGGACGCGACCACTTATGGGTTACCACCGGAGACTCTATACAGAAAGTTAAGAGAAATTGAGATTGACGGAATGTTTACTGATCATATTATGACCTTCATGCAGCCCTAGGTGAATCGTTCGTCCTTACGTTTATCAGTATTTGTTCAACGTAACATAGTTTATTGCATACCAATGTTTCACTGGCCAAAAAACATCGAAAAGATACAAATTTTAAGATTGCGAAAGATTGTGATGCTTTCATTTGTATCCGACACTCGAACGCTCAAGGGTTTTAAAAATTTACAGGTAAGATGAAACTGGTTTGCAAGAAAAGCGGAAACTCAAAAATTATTAAAAGGCATGTTAAGCCAGTACAGTTGATTTCAACTTTCATAGCAATCTAAATCGCATTTGCTATGATAAAAGTATCGAGATGCTGGTTCGTTTTGAGTACAGCCAAACGAAACTGCCAAATTTTCCGTGATTTTATAAGTGATTCGCGTGTGTTACCTTATAATCCAAACAATGGAACAGTTAAAAAACATATTCCAATGGATTCATCCTATGTTTAATCAGTCTTCAAAAAAGATAAAAAAAGTACGATTATCAATTTTCACTTACGCTATGGTCAGTATTTTTGCTCTGTTACTGATTGGGAATGCATATGGAAATAATGACGTTGATTTACCAAATATTGAGTGTAACAAAGGTTTTTTAACCACAGTTGATGCCATCGTAGATGCAAAAAAAGAAAATACAGTACCTCTAATATTTAGACCATATGAAAATATTGACGGGGCTGCAGTATCTATTTCAAATTATGCTCAAAGAAGAAATCCAGATCTAACTATAACATGTCACATTGATACACAGGATCAAGGTCAGAAAACAGCGATGCTTAGCTTGATAAACAGAGATGCTGTTCCTGTTGAAACTCGCTTTAATTTAGCCTCTTCAATACCAGTAACACGGTTGATAGAAGAGGTAAAAGCAAGCCCTGATGATAATCACCTATTATCTGCAATTAAGCTCGCTCACCTTCAAAATATGATTCTGGAAGAAAATTGACACTATTTCACTCTAGGCAAATTAGTTTAAGAATTCCCAACAATATCACAACTCCGGTCTGTGTTAAGTACACCTAAAATGAACTCCCGCAAAATGCGCCTAAATCCCGTATTTTCTTTCGATAGCCGACGCTCGGCATATGGACGTACAGGTCAGCAAAAGACAAACAACTGTCGTTCAGCTACCTTTCAACCTGCATTTTCAGTTGATGAAAATAAGTAGCCACAAATTTGTCTAAATCAAAAAATAGCTTTGATAAGATTTTACCAATTATTGAATCTTGAATGATGGTTTCGGAAATGTGTATGGTTGTTATTCCATCATTCTTCGAAAATTCAGCGAGGTAATCACCTGTAAATGGCCCCGACATTTCAAGCTCAATTATTTTATTAGTTTCTAATCGAACAATTTCAAATTCAACCGCTGGCCCATTGGTTGGAAATTCCTTAAATGTCTTTTCGTCCAATATCTCAACTGATTTTACTTCACGTCGCCATTTCACTTGACCTTCCCAGTCGCTCATTGTCTTCCAAACTATCTCGACAGGTGCATTAATCTGTACAGTCTTACTCAGGCTTTTGGTAGTAGGTAAAGTAGCACCCCAAACGAAAAAAAGTGCTAAAAGTACTACTATAGATGACACAACTACTAATAGAGCTTTCATAACACCTCACTGTCTCTTTGTTTATCAACCCATTCGGCATCAATTGTAAGTTTTTTTGTAATCTTGTCTTCGCTAGTGAGAAGTCTCCAAAATGGGGTGACTTTCGATATATCTTTACCCTCATTTAATTCATCAATAGCCGCTTGAGCAGCGATCCTAATGAAGATTGAGGTCGAAACAGGACACATAGCATCAGCTTTCCATTTGCGTGCAAGTTCATTGCGCAATCGCATTATCGTTCTCGTCTCACCAAATGGGATTTTCTTAATGTATTTATTTACAATTTGTGGTGTTCCGACAAATAGCGTCTTACCAGCCTTGACTCCTGCAAAGTCCTTATCCAAGACAACTAATTTTTCCATTTTCTTTACATTAAGCTGTTCTTTTGCACTTTTTGCCATTTCTTAGATTCACCCTTTTAGATTTACACAAAAGTTTATCAGTTCCTAAGAAAGAACGAAATAAGGCCATTTTTTTCCATTAAAAAACAGATGTATAGCTTGAAAAATGCACTTTTTCGTCGAAACCTATACGGTCCCATAAAAAAAGCATTCGTTTCCTAATCTACAAAAAGCTAATGTAAGTTAGTTAATATTGTTTACATTTAGAGATTTTCTGTTGTCAAAGACAAAACTACTTCAAGGCCTGCTTCACGTACCGAAGAGCCGGTCATTTGAAAATATTTAGCGTCCGGTTTTCGTAAAATTGACGGTTCATTTAGAGTGTACCTAAATCAAACTACTTAAATAAACTGCTACTCAGCGGTATCAGATTTTAATTAGAGTACCGATCCGCAAAAACCACCCTAACTGTACCGATTTTTGAATTGGTTTTGATTAATAAAGGGCTTCAGCAATGTAAAAACCCGATATCTGCAAGTTGTATTTATCCTCTCTACACGCGAAGTTACTGTGCAGCAAATCAAGTGGCAAGAGCATTTAGCACGAGAGCGCATTGTTGAAAAATTCGAGCATAAGCTTAATCCTCTTCAGATCTATTGAAGCTCAGTTCGATTTCAACCGGTTTAATGCTTTAGCATGATTTATCGGTAAAATCTCGTCATCTCACTTTTTCAGAGGTAACATATCAAATGTTATGTATTAAACTGATTGTTGTAGGACGTATTATCTTTGATTCATTGTTTATGGTGGATCAATCACTATGATTTGTTGAGGAATTTTTGTGGAATATTTATGGTTAGTTAGCGTAGGGACTTTGTTAGTAGGTGGTGTAATAGGTTTTTTCTTTGGGCGATCGAGTCTGGGTAATCGTAAACAAGCTGTGCTAGCCGAGGAATTAGAGAGTTCTAAAAATGAGCTTGAAAAATACAAAGCCGATGTCTCTGAACACTTTGAAAAAACTGCTGAGCTGGTCGGTAACCTTACACAAAGCTATAAAGACGTGCATCAGCATTTGGCCGGAGGTGCGCAGAATCTTTGTAATTTAGACAGTGTCGATTTGATGTTGGCTGCGGCGCTACAACCTAAGTTAGAGCAAGAAGTTTCATCCGAACCAGAAAAGACGGAAACACCAGTCGAAGAACCAAACGCAGAAAATGCTGAAGAATCGGTGGCGGAAGATGCTCAGGCTGATCCTGAAGAAAATAAAGAACAATCTCCAGCCGCCGAAGTAACCGAGGGCGAAAAAATAGAGCCTACTATGACAGAAGCCCCGGTCGCAGAGCCGCCATTGGATTATGCGCCTAAATCGTCAGAAAACGATAAAGAAAAAGCTGAAAAAGCTGGTGAAGCGAAAGAGAAGTCAAAAGACAAGGTTGCCTAGGTTTTTCGATAATCACTGTTTAGAAAATCGCTGCGTCAATTAGTATGTAATTTTCGACGTGGGCCACGATGCCCACAATGGCAATTTGAAAATAATGCGCCTTTGTTCTCTCTGAAGACTAGGGCGTTTTTTATTTTTAAACAGCCCCTAGTATTTGCTTATAGTTTCGTTGAATTCCTGTAAACGGCAAAAGCAAACATAACCGCTGCAATCAAAAATACAGGAATATTTCCCATCTTCTTATAAGGCGTCACACCAGAGACAAGAGGAACTTCAACCTCCAGAACTCCTTCCACAAATTGGGGTAGTTCGCCTAATAAATTACCATTTGGATCATATGCTGCAGTGATACCTGTATTGGTTGCTCGAATAATTGGAAGACCAAATTCCATTGCACGTGTTCTCGCAATTTGAAGGTGTTGATGAGGACCATGAGAATCACCGAACCACGCATCGTTTGACACCGTCAGTAACATGTCTGATTTAGGCGTGATATTTGCCCGAATTTGGTTTGGAAAAGCAACCTCATAACAAAGTGCAGGTACTAAATACAAACCATTTGCGATTAAGTTTGGCTGTACATATTCTCCACGATTAAAAGAAGACATGGGTAGGTCAAATATCGGCGCCAATGGCCTGAGAAAATTTTCAAAGGGAACAAATTCACCAATTGGCACAAGTTTATGCTTAGCATAACGGTTGCTGTGTTGATAATAGTATGGCGCGGTATTCTGACTATCTTGATCAACGCCTAATGCCAAAATGAAGTTGAAAGATTCTTCGTATGTAAATTTGTTTTCATCTATTTTTTGATTGTAATCTACAACGCCAGTAACGAGAGCAGTGTTGTTCTCTTGTGAAATAGTATCCAATTTAAATAGTGTTTCATTGGCTAAAGGTAACGATTCTAAAACAGGTATGGCGGCTTCTGGCCAAATGATTAAGTCGTTATCCCAATGTTCTTCTGTAAGCGCAAAGTACTTTTCGATGGTCGGTAGGTCTAGTTCAGGTCGCCATCGCATAGATTGTTCGATATTGCCCTGAACAAGCGCAATCATTTTAGATTGTCCTGTCGGGTTTATCCAAGCGACGGATGTTGATAAAACAATGGCCACGATTGTACACACAACATAAGAAATGGCGGTTTTGCTAGATTTTGCGCCTGCAACAAAAACTGTAGCTACTGCTGCGCATACCCCAAACATAAATGCGCTAATGCCAATTTCGCCAATAATCGGAAATAAACCGGATAGTGGTGAATCGAGTTGACTGTAACCGATAGATAACCACGGAAAACCAGTGAGAAAAGTAGCTCTTGCATACTCACATAACAACCAAATTAAGGGACCTGCC
The DNA here is from genome assembly GCA_002340325.1 of Glaciecola sp. UBA2563. Taxonomy (GTDB): domain Bacteria; phylum Pseudomonadota; class Gammaproteobacteria; order Enterobacterales; family Alteromonadaceae; genus Glaciecola. The sequence goes on from DDLV01000165.1 coordinate 11,586, forward strand.
AACGGCCATAGAACAGTTTGAAGCAACCTACGCAGCAGCCAAAAAGCCAAAGCAAAGTAAATAGCTAAATATCCGCTAAGCATTGCCATCATCAAAAGACTTACAACAAGCGGGACACCACCAAATGTGGCTATACTTACATGTACCCAAGAGATACCTGCACCAAAATACGCAAAGCCGAATAGCCAGCTATCAAGAAAAGGGTGCTTGGAATATTTTGCCAGCAATACAAAAATACTGACAAAGATTGGAAAAATAACGAACCAAAAATTGAAGGGTGCAAAAGCCAGTGTTGCCGAAGCACCAAGCGCCAAACACAATCCATGTATGACAAATCGGTTCAGATTAATTCTCCAACTCTGGAAGATACACTTTTAATTGTACAATGCGTCTCTTGTCTGATGTTGTCACTTCGAATTCTATATTGTCAATAGTGACTTTTTCACCAGTATCAGGCATGTGGCCAAATGCCCTTAGTACAACACCACCAATGGTATCTGATTCTTCTTCATTAAAAGTAGATTCAAAGAATTGATTAAACGCTTCGACAGACGTTAGGGCTTTCACGGAATAGGTGCATTTGTTTAGAGGGCGAATATTATCATTCTCGGTATCTTCTTCGTCGTATTCGTCCTCAATTTCCCCGACGATCAGTTCCAATATGTCTTCAATCGTTACTAAACCAGAAACACCGCCATATTCATCAACCACAATTGCCATGTGATAACGCTTCTGCCTAAACTCTTTTAGCAAAATATCAACACGTTTGCTTTCAGGCACAATAATGGCGTCTCTTAGAAGCGCTTTTAAGTCAAAGGTAGTTTCAGGGTTAAAACCAAAATAAAGCAGGTCTTTTGCCAGGAGTATCCCTTCAATATGGTCTTTATCCTCATTGATAACCGGAAAGCGAGAATGCCCTGAATCGATCATCATCGGCACGATTTCCGTTAAGGTCTCATCTATCTCGATGGTTTTCATTTGTGCTCTGGGGATCATGATGTCTCTGACTTTCATGTCACTGACTATCATTACACCTTCTAGCATTTCTTTGGTTTGCGGGTCGATGAGCTCTCGCTCTTCGGCATCCGATATTAGATCAGATAACTCTTCTTTGTTCTGCGGCTCTCCCTTAAATTTGTTAACAATATTTGTTAACCAATTGCGACTAGAAGAGCCGTTGGTAGAGTGGGGGTTGTCGTCGCTCATACGCTTCCATTAAAATCTGTTGGGTACATACAATTACTGCACTTGATAAGGATCGTCAATACCTAATTGGGATAACACCAATTTTTCATACTTTTCCATTACCTCGGCGTCTTCCTCGGTTATGTGGTCATAATCGAGTAAATGCAAGATGCCGTGCAAAATAATGTGAATTAAGTGATTAGAAGAGCATTTATTTTGTTGATGTGCTTCTGTATTGACGACATCGAGGCAAACGGCGATATCACCGATAAAATCACTTTTGATATAATCTGGAATTTCAGCAGGGAATGACAGCACATTTGTCGGCGAGTTTTTATCTCTGTAGGTGTTATTTAAATTAGTCGATTCTTCGGTTGATACAAATCGTACAGTGCATGTTGCGTTACTCGTGAGGTCTGCGTATTTGCAAACATGTTTACACAATCTATCCAGTGTACTTATAGCTTCGTTGTACTCTGGATAAGCAGTCAATTGAATATCCTCAGCAATGTCAATATCAATTTTTAACGTTGCCAAGGTCACTGACTGTTAGCCATTATCTCAATTTGAAGCATCATTTTTGTGGATGCTTTCCTGCGCTTCAAAGTCTTCGTATGCCTGCACTATACGAGCAACTACAGGATGCCGCACAACGTCGTTGGCGGTGAAAAAATTAAACGAAATGTCGTTAACATCTGACAACACTTCAATTGCGTGCCGCAAACCAGATTTTGCACCTCTGGGTAAATCAATTTGCGTGATATCTCCAGTGATGACGGCTTTACTGTTAAACCCTATTCTGGTGAGAAACATCTTCATTTGTTCTTTGGTCGTGTTCTGCGACTCATCTAGTATTATAAACGCATCATTCAACGTCCTACCGCGCATATAAGCGAGCGGCGCTACTTCGATAACGTTGCGTTCAATGAGTTTTTCTACTTTTTCAAACCCAAGCATTTCAAACAAAGCATCGTAAAGGGGACGTAAATAAGGGTCCACTTTTTGTGATAAATCACCCGGAAGGAAACCTAGTTTTTCTCCCGCTTCAACCGCAGGCCGTGTTAACAGTATTCGCCTTACTTCTTGACGTTCAAGTGCATCAACTGCGCATGCGACAGCAAGATAGGTCTTGCCTGTCCCAGCAGGACCTACGCCAAACGTGATGTCGTGATTAATTACATTTGCGACATAACGAGATTGGTTAGGGTTGCGAGGTTTAATAACACCGCGCTTGACCTTTATATGTACTTCCTTTGCATATTCGCCGGCTTCAGCTCGCTCGAGACATCTAACCTCTTGAATAGCGAGGTGTACTTGGTCTGGCTCTAGTGCAGGAATACTGCCCCTGACGGGTTGAGTCTCAATGTAGAGCAGTTTTAACAGCTCAGCCGCTCCGTTTGCCTGTAGCGGATCGCCAGATACACTGAACTCATTATTGCGATAATTTATTTCGACACCCAGTCGACGCTCAATTTGTTTGATATTGTCGTCAAAAGGCCCACATAGGCTCGACAAACGTTTATTGTCAGATGGTTCTAAAACGATTTGGTTTTTTACAATTGAACTCAAGATATCTCCTGTTGGTTATGCGTGAAGTGGCGTTACTTTAATTACGCCAAGTGCATCTTCTGAAGGTTGAGAAGCTAAAATACTTTGTGGAGATCGAGCGATTCTTAGGCCCATCTCATTTTCTCTTCGTACTACTTCTCCACGCAAAGAATTAGTAAACACATCAGTTATCATCACATCAACAAATTCGCCAATCATGTCGGTTTTTCCTTTAAAGTTAACCACACGATTGTTTTCAGTTCGTCCGGTGAGTTCATCGACATGTTTTTTGGAAGATCCTTCAACAAGAATTCGCTGCTCGGTATTCAGCATGTCTCTAGCGATTTTCTGGGCGTGCTGACTAATGCGCTGCTGCAGAATATGCAGTCGTTGTTTTTTCGTTTCTTCATTCACATCGTCTGGTAAATCAGATGCTGGCGTCCCAGGACGAGCAGAATATATAAAACTAAAACTTAAATCGTAGCCAATGTCATTGATCAATTTCATTGTGTCTTCGAAGTCTTGTTCTGTTTCACCTGGAAAACCAATGATGAAATCAGATGACATAGACAACTGAGGACGGACTTTTTTCAGTTGCCGTATTTTACTCTTGTATTCTAAAGCGGTATGGCCTCTTTTCATCAAATTAAGGATTCGATCCGAACCGCTTTGAACAGGTAGATGAAGGTGATCTACAAGCTCTGGTATATTTTCATATGCGTGAATAATGTCATCAGTGAATTCAACTGGGTGAGACGTGGTGTGGCGAATCCGGTCTATACCGTCGATACTCGCAATAAGCTCCAGCAATTCGGCGAAACGGCATGTTGTGCCATCGTGATGGAGACCACGAAATGCATTTACATTTTGCCCTAATAGATTCACTTCCCTAACGCCTTGCGATGCAAGCTGCGCAATCTCCAGAATGACATCGTCAACCGGTCGGCTAACTTCTTCTCCCC
>DDLV01000155.1 GCA_002340325.1 Glaciecola sp. UBA2563
TTCGCAGAGCGCCCAGGGATTGGGTTTACAGCGACTTTCAAATGTCTTAATACTATAATTGAATGCAAGAAGCCCAACTCAACAACAATTAACGGAAACATAGCCAAAAAATTATCTAAGAGACAACTCACTGTTATGGCGAGCAAAGAAGAATTATCAAAACAAAAGATTGCAATTGTTAGCCGCGACTATGAAATTTACGAAAGGCTTTTTGCAGAGAAACCCAGCGAATTTTCTCGACTTGTTTTTAGTTCAAATACGCCATCCGATATTGTATTTAACGAAGCAGAAATTATTCTTAGCGAACCTGACCTAGCAGCGACCTTTATCCATAAATGTAAATGCCTCAAATGGCTGCAGTCTACTTGGGCGGGCAATAATAAGCTGCAAGACTGCAATTTGAGAAATTATCTGCTTACCGGTGTTAAAGGCATTTTTTACGATCAAATGAAAGAATATGTGTTTGCGTTTATCCTTTCACATTACCGTCAGCTCAATACACTCAAGCAATATCAAGAAAAGCGTCAATGGAAATCAATTTCAGGCAAGCGTGTGAGAGGCTTAACGTTTGGTGTCCTAGGTTTTGGCAGTATTGCGAAGCAATTGATAGAGCCTGCAAAAGCCTTTGGAATAAACGTGATTGGTCTCACCACGAATGGAGGCGTCATTGGCAACACTCAGTGCTATTCAAACAAAGATAAACTACTATTTGCTGGCAATTGTGACGTTGTATTGAATTTGCTTCCAGATACCGAATCGACAAAAGGTTTCTGTGACCAAGCATTTTTTAACCATATGAAAAGAAATGGACTTTTTATCAATGCTGGAAGAGGTAGTGTGGTTGACGGGCCTGCAACATTAATAAATGCTTTGAATAATAATCAGATTTCTGCTGCGATTTTAGATGTTTTTGAGCATGAGCCGCTGCCTTCAAACCACCCATATTATGACCACCCCAAAATAACTATCACCAACCATAGCGCTGCTATTTCGAATCCACAGGATGTATTCAGTGTTTTTTTAGACAATTACCAGAGGTACAAAAATGAGCAAGCGTTATTGTATGTTCACGATTTTGAAAAAGGGTATTAGGTCTTAGCGTCTGTGTTTCAGTGAGCGCTGATAATTTTATTCAGTAGAAATCAGTTTACTCATAGATTGAATAAAGAGGCGTAACCAATAGTTGCTCAATTGCCCTTTATAGCGTTTATTGAGTTCAACGATTGCATCCTTGGGCGATAAACTATCATTGTGGAGAAGAAAATCATACCGGTCTAGAATGGCGAGCAGCTTAGCACCATCACAAATATCATCACCTTTGATACCCAATGGATATCCCGTCCCATCTATATTTTCGTGATGCTGCATCACCATCATTCTTGCATCGTTCCAAGCATCAAGGTGTTCTATCAGCCTTGTACTTTTATACACATGAGACCTTAAGAGATTTGTCTCCATAGCAGAGGGGACATCTTTTTGCACAACATCATTTGGCATAAAAGCCATTCCAAAGTCATGCACATAGCAGGCGACTGCGAGTTGATCCAAAGGCACGCGCTTATCGCTTTCATTTGCAACATACAAGGCAAGTCTAGCGATCCTGTCTCCTCTACCCTCTTGATACCCTACTCGTTTCTCGATGGGACGCATAAGTTCCCTGAAGAACAAAATGTCTTTTTGTTGTAATGGCGATAAGTCTTTTGGTATGCCTGTTTTAGATAATTTTTCTTTTTGTTGAACATCGTTTTTTGGCAATCCGGTGGTCAGGATTTTTGTTGCTTCGCTCAATATGGTTTCGTGTTCAGGTGTGTTATCTGGCTGAATCGTCCTTATTCTAGCATTCACCTCATCGATAATGTTTTGGTCGTAACTAGCACGTCCCTGCTGAATGCATGAATTTACAAAGTCATTTACCATGTCGAGCATGCCCAACACCAGGTCATGCATCATCGGTGTATAGTGGATTTCATCTTTGCGAAGAAGGTCGAGCAAATCTTCAAGGTCCTGTAATACATTTATCATAGGGCGAAAACCGACGAGCCCCAGATCGCCTTTGATGGTGTGAACTGACCTAAATAAAGCCCTTTGAAGCTCTTTGTCTTGAGGCGTCAATTCAAGCTCAACTAAACACTGCTCGCTTGCTTCGTAAAGCTCAACAATTTCCTCCTTTAAATCGATTTGCATTCCTTCATCAATTTCTTCTGGCGTAAATACTGACATGTTGGCTCCATAAATCTTCTTTAATATGTAAGTATCGGCTAAAAAATCTAATTATTTATAAGGCTTATGCGTAGTTTTCTGTATAATCGTGCGGCAGTAAAAAAAGGGAAGAACTTTGTTAGCACTCATTCGGATTATCGTTATTTTTTTCTATTTCATTATCTTGAACGCAGGGCTTGTGATTGCATTTATTATGCGTCCAATGCATAGAGATAACGTGCATCTCGGCGCACAATGGTATATCACGATGGGTAAACTCATTGGATTAAAGCTGCAATTGCGCATTTCTGACAACGTCGATGTCGATAAGTCGTATCTCTTTATCTCTAACCATCAAAATACATATGATCTTGTAACAGTAGCCGCTGCTGCACTCCCAGGTACGGTGACAGTCGGTAAGAAAAGTCTCAAGTGGATACCTGTATTTGGATTAATCTATTGGTTATCTGGCAACATTATGATAGACAGAAAGGACAAGCAAAGTGCACGGAGTACCCTTGAATCAACAGCGGACAAGATAAACGAAAGAGATATATCAGTGTTTATGTTTCCTGAAGGAACGCGAAGCAGGGGTAGAGGTATCCTTCCTTTTAAAACAGGGGCGTTTAGGTTAGCGCAGTCTACAAAAAAATCGATCGTACCCGTTGTTTGTAGTGATACTGACTATATTCGGTTGGGGCGTTGGAACAATGGTACTGTTATTATCGAGATAATGGACCCAGTAGACGTTGACATGGAACAGAATCCAAAAGCTATGGCCAAAGCATTTGAAGATCTGTGCAAGTCAAAATTTAAAGAGCTTTCAAATGAAGCAAAACAACTTGCCTGAGTAAGTAGGGGCTGTTTAGTGAATTGGCATAAGGCATCATCATAAGTGGACGAAGAAAAAAGAGGGTGGCACGAGTTCAATGAGCAGACAATTGACGCGCTTATTGAGGATGGCACTGATGTAGAGGAAAGCCACATTATCGAGCACCATTTTGCGTGTAATAATTTTGAGCGACTAGAAAAAGCAGCAGTAGACGCCTTCAAACTTGGTTACGAGGTCGCAGAAGCCGAAGAAATCATGCTCGACGATGGAGGTCTTGTTTTTTGCTTTGATGCAATTATTCATAAAAAACTCAATAAAGAAACCTTCAACGACGATACCGACGCGCTAATCGACATTGCACAAAAACACAGTGTTCATTACGATGGATGGGGAACGTATTTCATCCAACGTGATAATTGATAGACTCGCATAGCGAGAAGGCTGTCATCAACAGCCCATTAACTATAGAAATCACAATTGCCCGATTTCGATGATTTGTTGCTGTATTTTCTCTAACTGTTGTCGCGCATGCGTGAGTTTTTCTCTCTCTTTATCAATAACGTGAACAGGCGCTTTGCTTGTGAAGTTTTGATTAGAAAGCTTGCCCGAAATTCTTTGAATGTCTTTCTCTAGTTTGCTCTCATTCTTCCGAAGTCTTGCCATCTCTGCTTCTTTATCAATTAATCCTGCCATAGGGATGAGGATTTCCATATCTCCAAGTAATGCGGACGCACATGCTGGCGCTTGCGCATCTTCGAGCACCTTTATGCTATCCAGTTTTGCCAACGTGAGTAAAAATGCCTTTGTTTCCTCGAGTTTGGCGATGTCAGATGCATGCGCATTTCTGAGCAATACGGGTAATCGTTTGGACGGCGCTAAATCCATTTCACCGCGAATGTTTCTCACACCTACAATAAACTTCTTCACCCACTCAATTTGATCCTCTGCAATGGGATCTTCACGTTCAGCAAGAGTAACCGGATATTGGGTAAGCATTATGCTATTCCCTGCGCCTTGATTAACGCTCAATGGTTGTAATTTTTTCCAGACTTCTTCAGTGATAAAAGGCATAAATGGATGCAAAATCCTCAGTAACTCTTCAAAAACATTAATCAATGTATGTCGAGTGCCCCGCTTTTGATTGTCGGAAGAAACGTCGGAATTCAGTACTGGCTTTGATAACTCCAAATACCAGTCACAATATTGATTCCACGTAAACTCATAAACTACTTGCGCGACAAGGTCAAAGCGATAGTCTTCTATATGTTCGTTCAACTGTTTGAGTGTATTGTTTAACCGCGACCATATCCATCTATCAAAAACGCTAAGCTCAAGCTCACCGTATTGATCGCTGACGTTTTGGGCACCTGTTAGATTATTACCGGTGTCTTGGCCCTCACAATTCATTAATACAAAGCGAGCAGCATTCCAAATTTTGTTGCAGAAATTTCGATAACCTTCAACACGACTCATATCGAAATTAATATCTCTACTGGTTGACGCCAACGCCGTAAATGTAAACCTGAGTGCATCTGTTCCGTATGAAGCGATACCGTTGGGAAACTGTTTTCGCGTATTTTTTTCTACCTTCGCTGCTAACTGAGGTTGCATCATCCCAGAGGTGCGTTTTGATACCAATGACTCCAGTTCAATGCCATCTATCAAATCGATAGGATCCAATACATTTCCTTTTGATTTGGACATTTTGTCACCGTGCTCATCTCTTATTAGACCGGTGATATAGATATCTTTAAACGGTATGCGACCAGTGAACTTCTTGGTCATCATAATCATTCTGGCTACCCAAAAGAAAATAATGTCAAAACCCGTTACCAGCACAGAACTCGGCACAAATGTATCTAATTCATCGGTTTTTTGTGGCCAACCCATGGTTGCAAATGGCCACAGAGCGGAAGAAAACCACGTATCGAGTACATCTTCATCCTGAGTGAGCACAACCGCGTCATCTATTTGATATTTTTGACGAACAGTTTTTTCGTCATTACCAACGTAAACATTTTCGTTCTCGTCATACCATGCTGGGATCCTGTGTCCCCACCATAGTTGCCTTGATATACACCAGTCTTGAATATTTCTCATCCACTGAAAATATGTCTTGTTCCAATTCTCAGGAACAAAGCGGATTTCTCCATTTTCCACAGCGTCGATTGCCGGTTTTGCTAGTGACTCAATTGCAACATACCATTGGTCGGTCAAAAATGGCTCGATCACTACACCACTTCTGTCGCCGCGCGGTACTTTTAACTTGTGCGGTTTAATCTCATTAAGCAATTCAAGAGACTGAAACATGTCAACCACTTGCTTTCTCGCTTCAAATCTGTCGAGACCTTGAAGTTGAGCAGGCGCATTTCCATTTATTTTGGCGTCTTTGGTCAAAATGTTAATCATAGGCAAATTGTGTCTTTTGCCCATTTCGTAATCATTAAAGTCATGCGCTGGTGTTATTTTTACGCAACCCGTTCCAAATGCTGGGTCCACGTAATCATCAGCAATGATGGGTATTCGCCTGTCTGCTATAGGCAATATGACATGTTTGCCAATCAAATGTTGATATCGTTCATCGTCTGGATGAACAGCAACTGCTGTATCGCCAAGCATGGTTTCAGGACGCGTTGTCGCAACGACAAGATGTTCATCACTGTTTTCGATGGGATATCGCAAATGCCACATGTATCCATCTTCTTCCTCGTTAATGACCTCGAGATCGGAAACGGCAGTGAGTAATGACGGATCCCAATTAACTAGTCGCTGTCCTCTATAAATAAGTCCTTCATCATAGAGTTGAATGAAGACTTCCTGCACCGCGACAGAGAGGTTTTCGTCCATGGTAAAGACTTCTCTATCCCAATCAGGCGATGTGCCTAATCGACGCATTTGTTGCGTAATAGTGCCGCCAGATTGTTCCTTCCACTGCCAGATACGCTCGAGAAATTTTTCTCGACCAAGATCATGACGTGTTAGACCATCAGCATTCAGTTGTCGCTCTACCACCATCTGTGTTGCAATGCCAGCATGGTCTGTCCCACACTGCCATAGCGTGTTATCGCCTTTCATTCGGTGATATCGGATAAGTGCATCCATGATGGTATGCTGAAAAGCGTGCCCCATGTGCAACGACCCCGTTACATTGGGTGGCGGCAACAAAATACAATAAGGTTCGCCTTGTCCGCTAGCTTTGAACATGCCCTCTTCTTCCCAGTGTCGATAACACGCTTTTTCGATTGCACTTGGATTGAACGTTTTTTCCATTTACTTTGCTCTGATAAATTTTATTCTTGCAGTTCACTCTGCATTTTACGTAACGGTAACCGGCATATAATCAACACATTGATTTACGCCAATAGCATTATCGCTAGGGTAAGCCCTAGCTGTTGTTTGTATGTAATCTGTTGTTTGTATGTATAATTATGCAACATCTGATGTTTTTAGAAAGGACAGCGCAAATCCAGCTCGCTTGTATTCACTGTATCGCAGTCGCGCGTTGGCTTTGCTCGTATCGTCTGATGGGACAAATTCGTAAATAACGGGAAACATGCTGGCGTTTGGTGCTATCTCTTCAGAGAAATTAACCAAACACGCTTTGTTTCTAATCTGCTTGCTAATTTCACCATCTTTAAACACTATAATTTCCACTGGAGAGGCTTTACCGTCTCCTTCATTAAAAAGGTTGTGTGGAATAAACTTTTCCACGGGTAACTGCCAAAGCTTCTCGTCTAGCGCTTCTGCATCTTTTAAGTTCGCACAAAATACGGAGATGTTCTTTGTGCTATCGAATTGTTTTGCAATCAGTTCACAAGCAAACGAAGTGAAAATATTCACTTCAAAATCTAGTGCTGTTTCAAGCTCGTGGAAAATGACGTGTGTTGTCATTAACTCGTTTCGCCGCCCATATCTGCTTTATTCATTAAATATTGCGTCAACATTGGGACAGGTCGACCTGTAGCACCTTTGTTTTTGCCGCTGATCCATGCAGTTCCTGCTATATCCAAATGTGCCCAATTGTATTTCTTGGTGAACCTTGACAGAAAGCACGCTGCGGTTATGGAACCAGCGGGTCTTCCGCCTATGTTTGCCATGTCCGCAAATGGGCTGTCTATTTGTTCCTGATATTCGTCCCAAAGCGGCAGGCGCCAAGCTTTATCAGAACTTTGTTCCGAAGCATTGAGTATTTCATGCGCCAGCGGATTGTGTTGGGTAAATACAGCGGAAGCGTGTTTACCCAGTGCAATAACGCAAGCACCTGTCAGTGTAGCGACATCGATAACAGTATCGGGTTCATACCGCTCGACATAGGTAAGTACATCGCATAGTACCATTCTTCCTTCTGCATCCGTGTTTAATACTTCAACTGTTTGCCCTGACATTGTGGTGATGATATCGCCAGGACGATATGCTTTTCCATCAGGCATATTTTCACAGCCTGCCAAGATACCAATGATATTGATAGGCAAGTTCATAGTCGCAACAGCATGCATGACACCAAGAACTCCTGCCGCGCCGCCCATATCGTACTTCATTTCGTCCATTGCTTCAGACGGTTTTATTGATATGCCACCGGAATCGAAAGTCAACCCTTTACCGACAAGTACAATGGGTGCTTGACTGGTATCAGCGCCTGTATGTGTAATCACTGACATGACCGATTCGTTGTCACTACCGCGACCAACGGCGAGGTAACTGTGCATGCCAAGCGCTTCCATTTTATCTTCACCAACAGTCTCGAGTGACAATGAATCAAACTCTTCAACCAATGCGGCAGCTTGGTCATTTAAATATTGTGGGTTACAAATATTTGGCGGCATGTTTGCAACATCGCGACAGGCTTTTACTCCTCGGCTAATGGCTAGTGCATGTTCAATTGCATGTTCACCAGACGGTAACTCTTTGCGAGTGGGTACGTTAAAAATTATTTTTCTAAGTGGCCGACGAGGCTCTCCCTTTTTACTTTTTAGTTGCAAAAAGGTGTAGACTGATTCGTTAGCAGCCTCTACTGCCTGTCGCACTTTCCAATATGTGTCTCTTCCTTTAACGTGGAGTTCAGTAAGAAAGTTAACCGCTTCCATTGAACCAGTTTCGTTTAAGGTCTTTATAGTTTTGGTGACAATTTGTTTGTACTGACGCTCATGGAGTTCTCTTTCTTTACCGCAGCCGACAAGGAGTACGCGCTCACTGAGGACGTTGGGGATGTGGTGTAACAGCAACATCTGACCAGCTTTTCCTTCTAAATCCCCCCGACGAATAAGATTGCTAATGTAACCTTCACTTATTTCATCGAGCTGCTCAGCCACGGGCGAAAGCCTGCGAGGCTCGAATACGCCAACAACGATACACGCAGTTCGCTGCTTTTCCGGACTGCCGCTTTTGACACCAAATTCCATAACCGTACCCCTATATATTTTGCCAACAGGTATTATTCTTATTTTGAAGATACTTTGTGCTACACTTGCGCGGCTTTTCTGCTAGTTTTAAATATCAGCAGTGCTAGCGACGAAAACAAAATCAATAAAAATTTAATTATTCAGACACAAGAGTGAGGAAAAGTTCTGTAAACCCATAGTTTACCGAAATAACAACGCGTTGCCACCAAAAAAGACACCTAGATACTAGCCATGTTAATTTTTAAATATTTATTTCGAGAAACTTTTAAATCTCAGATAGCTGTTTTCTTCATATTGATGGCCATTTTTGTGACGTTGCGATTTGTGCGTATTCTGGGAGATGCAACAGATGGCAATTTACCTTCCGAATTAGTTCTCGGTTTTATTACGTTATATTCCCCTATGCTCGCCAGTTTAGTACTGCCGATAAGCCTTTTTCTGGGGATCATGCTGGCGTACGGGCGACTTTATGTCGATAGTGAAATGACCGTTTTAAGAGCATGCGGGGTGAGCGAATGGTACGTCACACGCGTGACACTCTTCTTTTCATTAGTCGTCGCTTCGGTAACTGCTTTAGTGACGTTGTATCTTGCGCCCTTGGCGATGGAAAAAGAATTTCAATTGCAACAGGAAGCCAATGCCAAATCAGGAATTGCTGCCCTCATACCTGGGCGATTCCAACAAATAGGTGAGGATAATACAGTTATCTTTGCACATGACAATGAGAATGATGAACTGCAGAAAGTCTTTTTATCCAGACAACAAAAAGATGACGAACAAATGCAGTTTATTTATGCATCGGTGGGTACCGTCGAGGAGAGTGCAAATGGTGAACAAAACCTTGTCCTAAAAAGCGGTAATCAATACCAAGTTGATCGCAAACAAAGTGATTTTCATATCGTAAAGTTTGATGCGTACTCTATCGTAGTAGACGATGTTGAAAGCGAGCAAGCCAGACGAAAAATGACCGCCGTTTCGACAATAGAATTGTTGAAAATGCCAGGCAGCGCAGCGGCAGCAGAACTACAATGGCGCCTCGCAATTCCCCTGAGCCTGCCATTTTTGGTGTTAATTGCAGTTCCTCTATCATCGGTTGATCCCCGACAAGGCCGGTTTGGCAAGATGCTACCTGCATTGCTACTATATCTTGGCTATTTTTTATTGTTATTGGCGTCTCGTAGAATTCTAGAAGACGGCAACTTGCCCTCGTATATTGGATTATGGTGGGTCCATTTACTGATGGCCACTATCGGTATAGGTCTGATTGCTAAAGATAGAAAATCAGGCGCCTACATCAGAAAGATGATGTTTAGGGGGCGCAGTGTTTAAAATCCTCGACCTCTACATAGCCCGCACCTTATTGACCTCTATTACCTCAACGCTTGCCGTGTTGGTTGGACTTAGCGCCTTGATAAAATTTGTCGAACAGCTTAGGCGCGTTGGCCAAGGCGACTACGATATGACGGTAGCTGGCTTATATGTGATGATGAGTTTGCCTCGTGATATTGAGCAATTTTTGCCTATGGCAACGTTACTCGGCGGTTTGATTGGTATGGGGATCCTTGCGCAAAGCAGCGAACTTATTATCATGCAAGCTGCGGGCATGAGTCGAAAACAGATTACGATATCAGCTTCTAAATCTATTGTCTTTATAATCATCGCGATGATGGCCGTCGGAGAATACGTTACGCCAAGGAGTGAAAGCAAAGCGAAAGAAATTCGCACAGAGGCGCTTTCGGGAGGGAGCTTACTTGCATCGGATACGATTATTTGGGCTAAGGATGGCAATAACTTTGTTAGTATTAGCGAGGTTGTCAATCAAAATAGTTTGCGCAACATTGATGTATTTGTATTTAACGATGAGTTACAGCTCCAACAGGTATTAAACGCTAAAACGGCCGATTTTAAAACTGAGTATTGGCAACTTACGGGCGTGACGCGAACACTATTATCTGAAACGAATATAGTAAGTACTGATATTGAAGATATGCAATGGAGGAGTAGCCTCACGCCCGATAAATTGGGGATTGTCGCAGTTAAACCAGAGGCACTCTCTATAAGAGGTTTACATGACTATGTGCAATATCTAAAAAATAATGGGCAGGATGCAGCGCGCTACGAGCTAGCGTTTTGGCGAAAGGTAACACAGCCAGTGTCTGTTGTTGTGATGCTATTACTGGCATTATCCTTCATTTTTGGTCCGCTTCGCAGTGTTAGCACTGGCGCACGGATAATAATGGGCGTAATTGCGGGATTTGGCTTCTTTATTACCAATGAAGTGTTTGGCCAAGTGAGCTTGGTGTTTCAACTATCACCAATTTTAGGCGCTTGTTTGCCGAGTCTTTTATTTACTGGAATCGCAACGATTTTATTAAACCGTTAGGACCTGTAAGATGCTGATCGTTTAAGCAATAAAGCGCTTAGCGGA
>DDLV01000024.1 GCA_002340325.1 Glaciecola sp. UBA2563
TAACCAACTGAACTACCGCTCCACATTACACAAAGCTCAAGGCTAACTTTTGTGAGGCGCAGATAATACGGCGCTACCTGTCTCTAGTCAACCGCTTTTTTAACTGTTTTACAAGGGGATTTTGATGGTTGTTCATTATTTGTGCAATGAGGTTTTCATCGATAAATATGTGACAGTCAGATTGTCAATATCATTGGAGGCGCTTATTCTGTTATTGGCTCCTGAGCGTCGGTTTTTTTCTTAGGTATGAAATTCAAGATCTTGTTAAAAAGCCGTTTAAACCAGAGGTTACTCCCATTTTTACGCTTATCCAGCACCGTATAGATGAGTAACCCACCTATGCCCATAAGGAAGACGTTTATCAGTATCACTAGCAATAAATAATTTGGTGGTTCTTCCTCAACGACGATTTCCGTATCAGCTACAGCCTGCTCCTCAGGTTCAACAGACGGCGGTGGCGGTGGTGCCGCGGTGGTGAATGAATACTGAGGCAAGTTGATAACCAGATCGCGCCCATCGCGACTGCGAGCAAATACCGAGAGGTTTATGGTATAAATTCCATATCCGACATTTAAAGTTTCAATGTTTTTGGGACCATTTACTATTTCTGTAAAAGAGATCCGCTGTGTATCGCCATTAGGTTGTTTTACCGTGCCGTCAATTAAAATCGTTTCGACATCAATATATTTCTCATCACCTTTCACTACTACAGTGTGGTAACCGTCGGTTCCGGTCCCCGCTATGTGGGATATGGAAACCGGCGTGGCGTGAACGACTACTTTTGGCATTCTTTTTTCGCGAGATAACAGTGGCGTTCTAACCGCCGCTACTGGTCGCCATTCGCCCTCAGGAATATCCGATGAGAACTGACCTGTAAAAACACCATCCCGCGCACTCTCGTCAAAACCGATTCCGTTATCTTCAAATCTTGCAATCGTTCTTGTTCCCATTCCGAAATTTCCATAGTTCGGATTATTGGTAGAAGAAAATTCCAACGATAAAGAGACTACATCACGAAACTCTACAAGCTCGACTTTTGTTCCCGCATTTTCAAGATGCGCAGTAAGTTTGAGCGTCTCCCCTTGAAATAACGTTTTAGGCAATGGGTCAATATTTAGATTAATGTTCGCAACCACGATGAGTCTGCTTTCAGGCAAGATGTTCCCAATCGCCTGCCACGGTCCTGGCATAGGGTTTCTCAGTTCTATCATGTCATACGTACCGGTTTCAAACCATCTATAGTTATCATTAGTACTGTCGTTTTCGAGATGAAATTTTGAACCATCAGGGCGGACGAGCACGACAGGTGCCGAACCTCGTTCCCTAAAAAAGATTAAGGTGACCTCTTTAACGTCGTCATCTATTCTAAAGCGATTATTCAGAATTTGGATGTCATTGAGGTTTTTGTTTTCGATAGGTTTTATCTTGCTTAACAGCGCTTCAATATCTTCATTATTCGCGTTGTTTGAAAGAGCAGCGAAGGGCAATAATAAAGCTATCGCGCAACATAATAACCGCGCAAAATCAAGCTGCGCGCAATTACGAATATAATGTTGACCAAATAGATGGAGTTCCAGCCTTCTTCTCAATGCGCTCAATCGTGTTTTCATGCTCTGCTAGTTCTTCGGCCGTTGCATGTAAAACCTTAGTTACCGGCATTGAATACTCACTTCGAGCGGTCTCTGTATTTCTAGAAAGTGATGCATTTGAATCGATATCAAGTGACAGAGAGCGCTGTCCTCCAGTCATTGCAAGGTAAACATCGGCCAGTATTTGACTATCTAACAGAGCGCCGTGATAAGTTCTATGTGCATTGTTGACATGAAAGACTTTGCAAAGTGCATCAAGACTATTTTTTTGTCCAGGGCGCATTTTTCGAGCCAGTTCAAGTGTATCAAGAACAGAACAAATATCTGATGTTATGGGAAGGTTACGCCCACAAAGCCTGAATTCGTGGTCCATAAAACCCACATCAAAAGGCGCGTTATGTATAATTAATTCTGCGCCACTTATAAAATTAATAAAGTCATCTGCTATTTGGTTATATTTGGGTTTATCCTGCAAAAATTCATTTGTAATACCATGAACTTTAATCGCGTCGTCTTCTACTATTCTGTCAGGGTTAATGTATTG
Source organism: Glaciecola sp. UBA2563 (assembly GCA_002340325.1). Taxonomy (GTDB): domain Bacteria; phylum Pseudomonadota; class Gammaproteobacteria; order Enterobacterales; family Alteromonadaceae; genus Glaciecola. The sequence goes on from DDLV01000024.1 coordinate 2,134, forward strand.
ATGGTAGGTTTCGCCAGTGGGCTTTCTATTGATAAGTTCAACGCAACCAATTTCAATGATTCTGTGACCATCAGAAGGGTTAATGCCGGTTGTTTCAGTATCTAAAACAATCTGTCTCATACTAAGGGGCTGTTTATTGTTATAATGCTTAAACATAAAAATAGCATTTAAAAAGTCGAAAATAAATGAAAGATGTTGCTCTGTATACCGATGGCTCTTGCATCGGAAACCCAGGACCTGGTGGATACGGTGTTTTACTGCGCTATAACAATCACGAAAAAGAGTTCAGTAAAGGATTTAAGCATACGACAAACAATCGAATGGAGTTAATGGCGGTCATAGCAGGGCTGGTCGCATTAAAGTCACCCTGTAATGTTAACATCTATACTGATAGTCAATATGTTAAACAAGGGATAGAAAAATGGGTGCATAGTTGGCAGAGAAACAATTGGAAAACGAGTAATAAAAAGTCAGTTAAGAATAAGGACTTGTGGCTAGAACTCTTATCTACTATTAAAAAACATAAGCCCACCTGGCACTGGGTCAAGGGGCACTCAGGTCATGCTGAAAACGAACGGGTTGATGATTTAGCTAGAGAAGCCGCTCTGTCATCTGATTTGATTGACGATGTTGGTTTTGAATAAACCTATTTCATCTCGCTGATTTCTACACCAATAAGGCAAGTATTATCTTCACCAGACTCGCACCTGACGACTTTTGCTTTTGCTTCTAGTGTTGCCAATTGCTCTGAGCTTGACTCAATGGTGATGTCAACCAATGTGCCAAGGTCAAGGGAGGGTACATCAAGTTCAAGTGACATCCCAGTTGCGCTTATATCTCTACAAACGGCCGAAATATTAGTCATCGAGGGTTGATCCTGTAGCCTAACTTCACAAGGAGAGTTGACCATCATGCGATAAAAATTTCGTTTATCTTCGTACCCTAACATCTATTTTCTCCAACTGAGTGATAAAAAGTTTATAGTGCGATGGCGCCGCAGTGTCAACTATAAATTACTGCTACGTAATCGCCAGTTATTGTATTTTATTTGTCGTTAAAAGATGCGACGTTGAATATGTCATGTTTCATTATCTCAGGTCACTTAATTTATTGACAATGCGTTTGGATGAAATAGGAAACTTTGTACCAAGCTGCTGAGCAAATAATGATACTTTAAACTCTTCTTTCATCAATTTAACTTCATAAAGGATATCGTCATTTACCGGATCATCTGAAGCCTTTTTCTCGGCTTCATTCACTTTCGATTCGATTTTGTCTAATTCTATTTGATTTAGTCTGTCCCTGTTTGGGTCTACTTTCAGTTTTTCAGCGCGGATAGATAAGGCTTTTAGGTATCTGATCCAGTCTTCCAGTCGCTCCTCACCAAACTCAACAATAAAGCCTTTGTAAATATAATTGTTCATTTGTTGTTTGATGTGCGATACGTGGTTAATTAACGATAGCGGTATCGACCCTTTGTATTGTTTAGAAATGTCATTTGCCAATGCCAACCCTTTTTCAACTTTTTTCGCGATATCAAGTGCCTTATCATTTACATTGGCACGACAGTGTTCTAACACTTCTTGAAACTGTGATTGTTCTCTAATTTGAATAACTGCATACTTTTCCTCGCAAAGGGCGCGAATCGACGCTAACACCAAATCATCTATCAGCACATTAACATTTCCAAACGGATTGAAATACAATGCCAACTTAGCCTTGTTCGGAAGGTTGCGTTGAAGGTGCTTGATCGGGGATGGAATTGTGCGTTTGATTAATTGAATTATACCCAATTGATGCGATGTCTCAGCGCATTTCTTTTGATCGAATACTTTTAAATTAATTTTATTATTCTCGAATTCGAGTGCCGGATATGCGGTTATCTGATATCCAGCTTGCTTGTGTTCAACGACATCAGGCACTGTCTCAAAATCCCAATCAGATATATTCGTTCTCTCAATGCTATTTTGTGAAGCAGCTTCTTTTATTGCGTCTTGGATCTTATTTGAAAACTTTTGTTTGAGTGCTGTTAATTCCTTACTTACGCCCAGCTCCACGTTTGATTCATCTACAATGATAAAGGTCATACGCAAGTGATCAGGTATGTTTTCGACAGCAAAGTCGTCCGGCTCCACTTTATGTCCAGTCAGGCGGAATAATTTTTCTGCCAACGCTTCTACGAACGTGCGCGGATTACCTTTCTTGTCATGTTGTTTTATGTCCAGGCACACGTTTGCAAAGTTAGGTGCTGGTACAAAGTTACGGCGTTTCGATTTAGGTAGAGACTTGATGTGGTTTAGTATCAATTCATACAAAAAACCCGGCACGAGCCAATCAAAGCCTTTGTTCTCAAGCTGATTTAATACAGAAATTGGTACCCGAACAGCAAGCCCATCTCTTTGTTCACCAGGTTTAAACGTATATTCAAGTGGCAAAATGAGATTGCGCTGTTGCCATATATCGGGGAATGCGTTTGCAGATACCTGTGCCGGATCATTTTTGAGTAAATCTGATGGGTTAAAGTCTAAATAACGAGGTGAATTCGAGGATTGTTTTTGCCACCATTTTTTAAATTCAGATACGCGTGTTACGTCATCTGGCAACTTTTCTTGATAAAATTCAACGATGACTTCTTCATCGACAAGAAAGTCGCGAGAACGTGTTTTGTGTTCCAGTAACTCGGCAGATTCAACCAATGCTCGGTTTTTATCGATAAATGCATACTTCATATTGTGCATTCCTGCCAATAGTCCTTCTCGAATAAACAGATCTCGAGACGCTTTTGGATCGACATGACTGTAATCGACAATTCGTCGAGTAACGATTGCCAAGCCATACAGGGTAATGTTGAGATACGCTTGCGCAGCACCCTGTTTTTTACTCCAGAAAGGCTCTACGTAATGTTTTTTGTACAGGTGCGTGGAAATAGGCTCCAACCACTGTGGCTTAATCTTAGCGACTTTCCTAGCGTAAAGCTTTGATGTTTCAACAAGCTCGCTGACCATTATCCATTTTGGCTTTGCTTTAAACACTGCGGAACCAGGAAAAATCGCAAACTGCGTATTTCGACACCCCTGATAAAAACTATCAGAACCCTTCATTCCAAATTGAGAAAGCATGCCAACTAACATAGATTTGTGAATGGTTTCGTAATCAGCTGGCTGTTTTACAATGCTAAGATTTATGGTAGATAACACTTGTTTAATTTGACTGACAATGTCCTGCCATTCGCGTACCCGTTGAAAATTTATAAAACGCTGAGCACACCATTTACGTAACTGATTGTTACTTAATTCCGTTTGTTTTTGCTTTATTGCGTTCCATAAATTAAGAATTGAAATAAAGTCAGAATCACTGTCTACAAAATCCGCATGTGCGGTATCAGCTTGTTGTTGCTTGTCTTGAGGGCGTTCTCTCGGGTCCTGAATGGATAAACCAGAGATTATAACAAGGACCTCATACACTGCATTGTGTTTTCCTGCCTCCAACAACATTCTTGAATATCGTGGGTCAAGCGGGATTTTGGACATTTGCCGCCCTAACCTCGTTAACACCAATCGACCTTTATCTCTCTTAATTGCTTGTAATTCCTCAAGCAATTTAATGCCATCTGTGATTTGTTTTTCATCGGGTGGTTGAACGAACGGAAAGTGTTTAATCTCACCCAGTTTCAACGCTAGCATTTGCAAAATTACGCTGGATAAATGAGTTCTGCGGATTTCAGGATCGGTAAATTCAGGACGCGCTTCAAAGTCATTTTCTGAATAAAGGCGAATTGCAATACCATTTGATGTACGCCCGCATCGTCCCGATCGTTGATTGGCCGATGCTTTGGAGATGGCTTCAATAGGTAGTCTTTGAATTTTGGTTCTTGAATTGTATCTAGATATCCTCGCAACGCCGCTGTCAATTACATATTTTATTCCAGGAACCGTTAAAGATGTCTCTGCGACATTTGTCGCTAGAATAATTCGCCGCGTATTTGAAGGATGAAAAATACGTTGTTGCTCAGCTGATGATAAGCGAGCAAATAATGGCAATATTTCGGTGTTTCGAAGCTGCCGTTTTCGCAAATAATCAGCAGCATCACGGATATCACGCTCTCCACTTAGAAACACGAGAATGTCGCCCTTAGATTCATGTGATAGTTCATCTACTGCTAAGCTTAAATCCTCTAATGGGTCTTCTCCCGAAAGTTCTTCTGGATCTTGATATCGAATTTCGACAGGGTATGTGCGACCGCTAACCTCGATAACAGGGGCATTATTGAAGTGCTTTGAAAACCTTTCAGGATCTATCGTCGCTGACGTGATAATTACTTTAAGATCAGGCCTTTTGGGCAACAATTGTTTGAGATAGCCAAGAAGAAAATCAATATTGAGACTTCTTTCATGTGCTTCATCTATGATGATTGTGTCATAAGCATTTAAGAATCTGTCTTGCTGAATTTCGGCGAGCAAAATGCCGTCCGTCATCAGTTTGATTAATGTAGTATCTGATGACGTGTCTGTAAATCTAACCTTAAATCCAACTTTGTCGTTGAGCGTTGTGTTCAACTCTTCGCAAAGTCGGTTAGCCACGCTTCTTGCTGCAAGCCTCCTCGGTTGTGTATGACCAATCATGCCATGCACACCACGACCAAGTTCCATACACATTTTCGGTAGTTGCGTAGTTTTACCAGAACCCGTCTCGCCAGCAACAATGATAACTTGATTGTCACGTATGAGTGTTTGAATTTCCTGCTTGAGTGCGCTTACAGGAAGTTGAGGATATTCAATGCTACCTATAGAGTTTGCGCGGCGCTCACTATTTTCCCTGCTCTTTGTTATTTGCTCGATAAGGCCGATAATATCGGCATCATCGTATGTACGTTTGTTTTTAAAATCACGCAGCTTACGCATCAGTCTATGCCTGTCTTTAATTTGACATTCGCGTATAGCTTTTTCGATATTTTTGTAATCGAATTCCACTTTTTTGGTGTCGTTCATTTGCAGGGTGTTGTGATAATCGTTACTTTTCAATCCGCAATTGTTGCTTCGTTTATTTGAAGATTGCGATTGTTTTGTTTCCGCTAGCATCGATACTCGCACGATACATACCAGGCGTGTTAAATGGCATGCTTACATTGCCATTGTTATCGACTGCAACAATGCCGCCATCGCCACCCGCCTCTTTTAATACGCGATTTATGACCATATTGGATGCTTGCTCTAGTGTAACGCCCTGATACTTCATGCGAGCGCATATGTCAGCCGCCACGTTATATTTTATAAAATACTCTCCGTGTCCCGTGGCAGATACGCCGCAACTTTCATTATCTGCGAAGGTGCCCGCACCAATAATTGGTGAATCCCCTATTCTTCCGAAGCGTTTTGCTGTCATTCCGCCTGTTGAAGTGCCAGCAACAATGTTGCCTTTTGCATCAAGCACAACTGCGCCGACAGTACCAAAACGCATATCGCTTCCAAGCGCATCTTTATGCAGGCTGAGATTCTGATCAATACGTTCTTTTGCTCTTTGCAGAGACTCTAGTCTGCGCTGCGTATTGAATATCGAATTATCAACCTTTTCGATACCTTGCTGGTGCGCGAACTCTTCAGCACCCGCACCGCTCAACATAACGTGATCAGAATGGTCGATGACAGCTTGCGCTGCTATGATCGGGTTTTTGATACTCGTTACACCTGCGACTGCACCTGCTTTTCTGCTTTGACCATGCATGATAGATGCATCAAGTTCATGTTCACCCTGGTAAGTGTACACGGCACCAATACCGGCATTGAACAATGGTGAGTCTTCAAGAATCGTTATTGCACTTATTACAGCAGCTGTGCCATCTTCGCCGTTTCTCAGTAACGCGTAACCTGCATTTAACGCGCTTTCGAGAGTATCGATATACGCTTTTTCCAATTCTGGCGTTAGTCGCTGTTTTGAAATTGTGCCTGCGCCACCGTGAATAGCAATGGCGATGACTGGCGCTTCCTCTTGAGCTGAAACCGTTGAGTGACTGCTGAGCAATATTGCAAGCGCAAATACTAGTATAATGAGGGGCGTGCTACGTTGAATAGTTTTCGATTGCAAAAGCGATTCCGTTTTTGGGTCATTTATGTAATAGAATAACGCCAAACGCGCTCGATAACCACATTGGATTAAACAGAAGATGTATGTGCTTAGATTAGAAACAATCGACAGTGCAATTCGTATGAACTGCCCCTTTTTAAACTTACCGCCTTGATGCGATAGCTTGCCACTTGCACAGTTCAAGTTGAGGAACAGGAGCACTCAAAACTGTTTGTTTAAAATGATCAAAACTATCAAACTCGGACTCGTTAGTATCCGATAATTCGTTGTAGATCATTTTTAATTTTCGCATTGAAAATTGCGGAGAAAGAAACGCGCCGTAATGGCTATTGTTGATGGTGTTGTTGTTAATCGCATACAGCACTGAGGAGTCGTTAATATTGTGAAATGCATTAATGGCTTCTTTCATAAATGGTTCTCCTCGTTTATTTAGAGTAAAGTGTATCGCAAATTGACTATATTTCTCTATAACTAAAGCGATTAAACTATTAATTTTATATAACAAAAAAGTTGTTGTAATTTTCAAGGCAACGTCACTTCTTGTCGCAAGATAGCGTGTCAAATATTTGACTATAGTACAATATATCAAAATTATCTAAATTGAAACTTTTAAGTCGCAATAGTTATATATGAAATGCAACATATATTGATAGAAACGTTATCATTTTGTTTTGTATGTAAAAATTTAAAATCAAAAGACGTTAACCGTTTGACAACTACATGAATAATCAACAAAAGAATAATAACAACTCAACGCTCTTGTTTCACGATTACGAGACATGGGGCGTAAATCCAAAGCTAGACTTTCCAGTTCAATTCGCAGCGATACGCACAGATGAGCACTTGGACATAATTGGTGAACCGATAAATTTCTATTGCCAAATTGCTAACGATTATTTGCCTAATCCACACGCTGCCCTGGTAACAGGCATCACACCACAAAAATCTCTTAACGTTGGTCTATTAGAGACTCAATTTGCTGAAAAAATATTTTCTATAATGTCGACACCGAGCACTTGTGTCGTTGGCTATAACAGCCTTAACTTCGATGACGAAGTAACCAGGAATTTATTTTATCGAAATTTCTTACCCGTTTATGATCGAGAGTTTCTGCATCAAAATTCAAGATGGGACATCATCGACTTGGTTAGAGCGACTTATGTGCTGCGTCCTGATTCACTGGAATGGTGTTATAACGAGGAAGATTTGCCTTCGTTTAAGCTCGAATTATTGGCGAATATCAACGACATCAAACATGAGAGCGCGCACGATGCGCTTTCTGACGTTTACGCGACGATTGCCCTTGCAAAAAAAATCAAAAGCAATGAACCGCGCCTATTTGACTATTACTTTTCATTGCGAAATAAGCATGAGGTTGCACGCAGAATTGACCTTAACACTTTGGCACCAATCCTTTACATATCAGGTGTTATAAGTTCCCGCCAAGGTTGTGCAACTTGGATACTCCCGATTTGTTATCACCCTGAAAATAAGAACTTCATGGTAGCGCTGGATTTATCAAAGCCGCTCGATCCATTGATGAATGAAGCGCCTGAAGATATTTTGAAATTTCAGTACAGTGCTGGAAAATCGCTAGAAAAATCCGGGTTACTGAACGTAAAACTCAATAAGTGTCCTTTTATAGCACCTGCTAAAATGCTTAATCCTAAACGCGCCGAAGAGATTGGGCTTGATAGAGAACTGTGCCTACGAAACTTTCAGCAGATTCAACAATCATCCCAGTTATTGGAAAAAATAAAACTAGCATATCAACATATCCCTGAGATTGAACGCAGTACTGACAATGTGGATGAGATGTTATACGCGCGAGATTTCCCATCTGTTGAAGATAAAAAAAATATGTCTGTCGTAAGAGGCTCTGCTGAACCACGCTACAGCGAGTTGCTGCCATTATTTGAGGATATTTTTTATCAACGGCAGTTGTTTAGGTTTATTGGACGAAACTACCCATCCAACTTTGATGAACACGATTTGAAGCGTTGGCAAGAGTTTCGCCGAGAAAGAATATCAAAAGGATTAGGGTGTATTGGTTTAGAAGAATATTTATCTCTGATTGAAAGCTTGGCACAGACAAATGCCAATCACCCTAAAAAAGTTGAAATACTTCGAAGTCTGTATGACTATGCTCAACATATTTAAGATGATAATTAGCACCTAATGCGCTGTATTGCCCTACAGGTTACTCAGTATGGTTAAACCCGTTATTGAGGTTTTAGACGATGGAATGAGAGCTAGCTTGTCGTTGACGCGCACAATCGATAATGACTTTCCAAGTGTGACACAAGTCAAAGATTCCCTTGTTCGACAAGGGATTATCCGCGGCGTTAGCATCAAAGCTATCGAAAACACGTTAGAACGAGCAGCCAAATTAAAGATTGGCGAAAAGATCACGGTTACGGTGGCAAAGGGACTGCCCGCCAGAATGGGCAAAGATGCTTACATCAAACCACTTGTACCAAACGTCATAGAAAAATTTTTGCTTTCGCAAAAAAATCAAAATGGTATTGATAGCGTTACGGACGCTACGTCTTCTTCAGACTTATTGCTGGTTAAGCCTGGTCAAGCCGTTGCCCAAAGAATACCACCGACCAGAGGGCGCGATGGTTTTACTGTTAAAGACAAAAAAATAGCATCAAAACAGGGTAACTGGACTGACGTTACACTGGGTAAAAACACGCGACTTAGCAAAAACAATGAAAATATCATTGTCGCGACGAAAAATGGACAGCCTAAATTTGAAGATGGTGTTATGAGCATCTTCGAGGCTATGGTTTGTTCGGGCGTCACCGAAGACAGCGGTCCTATCGAATTCGATGGGACTGTTATTGTCGATGGAAACGTCGAAGAAAACATGCAAATTATTGCAACAGATGACGTTATCGTCACTGGCTTCGTTGAGTCTGCATTAATCAGAGCTGGCGGTGATATTTCAATTCTGCAGGGCGCTACTGGTCGCATGGATGAATTTAATTGCCAGCTCTTTGCAAATGGAAATATCGTTTTACATCACGGACAAGGTTTAGACGTTGTGTGTGGAAAGCAGTTGCAAGCGCTCAAACAATTGGCTTACTCCAGAATCGTTTGTCATGGCAAGTGCATTGTTGGTCAAGCTGATTTTCCTGATGGTGCACTTTTTGCGTCCAAGATCAAAGCATATGACTCGATCAAAACCGGTATCGCGGGCGCCGTTTCAGGATCCGAATTAGAAATAGACTTTACTGACGGATTCAAACATCTCAATGCACGCTTAGAGTCTGTACGCGAGCTACGGCAAACGTTGCAAGCAACAAACCAGGACCATGAGAACCACGTTAGAAAGATTGATAAGACGCTTGTTCCCGAGCATTTAATTGAAAAAATCAACGCGCTCGATGATGCACTCGCCTCGGAACGTTCCCTTCTAAATTGGATAACAAACGTTGAAGACGACCTTCACGCAGAAATCGACAATTACACATCCAACGCTAACTTAACCGCGCAAGCAGAACTATATCCTGGGGTCAGTGTTATTCTGGATAACCAAGTCTGGTCAGCGAGTGAGGAATACCTATCTTCAATTATTGCATTTGAAAAAAACAAATGGGTTTTTGAACAAACCTCATAAGTGTTTTTTGAATAAGAATGTAATAGTCCCTCTCCCTCATAAACTTTATTAGCTAAGTTCCCGTTAATTGTTGTTTAATTGATAAGGATTTGTGTTGCAGTTGATTATAGGATTAAGACATTTGGAAGCTTCGAATTCATGGATGAATTCGCAGAGCGC
>DDLV01000008.1 GCA_002340325.1 Glaciecola sp. UBA2563
CGGTGGTGGTGGAAGTTCGGATACTGAGGATGGTACATTCGAGTTGACGCAAGAGGACAGCGTTGAATTTTGGGATGAGCTCACCGAGCAACTTGAAACAATGGTCTCCGACGACGGTCGCATTGCAATCAATCGCTTGTCCGGGACGATTCAAGTCACCGATGGCTACGATAGAGTAAGTCAAATTGCACGCTATATTCAAAACATTTCACAAGCGATTCATCGCCAAGTTGAAATTGATGTGCGAATAGTTGAGTTGGAGCTTAACGACGATTTCAGCCTCGGTGTAGATTGGTCGCTTATTAGTACAGGGACAGCTGACGAACTCAACGGCAGCATGGGTATTAATAATATAATCACTCAACCTTTGGGCGGATTTGGTGCGATTCTTCCAAGCGTATCACTGAACCTATTTGAATCTGAAAGACGCGTAAATTTTGATACTGTGATTTCAGCATTGAGCGAACAAGGCGAAGTCAATGTCGTATCAAAGCCTAAGATCCGCACAATGAACAACCAGCCAGCAATGATAAAGGTTGGCACGGACCGAACCTTCTTTATACGCTCAGTAACAGTGGATACGACAAGCGCAGGAAGTACAGCCTTGGTAGAAGACATTCCATCAGTTGTTACTGAAGGAATTGTTATGGCGCTGACACCACAAATATCTGCTTCAGGCTGGATTATGATGGACATCTCGCCGATTATCACGCGGGTGACAAGCGTTGAACGTGTGCTTGATGATAATGGTAACACCACCTCTAGTTCACCCAATCTGGATATTCGTCAAACGTCATCTTTAGTTAGGATGGAAAACGGCAATACGATTATCATCGGTGGTCTAATACAAACCACCGATAGTGAAACGGAACGTGAAGTGCCTTTGTTGGGCGAAATACCCTTGCTAGGAGAACTGTTTGGTGGCACCTATGAAGCGAGTCGCAAACGTGAGCTGTTGATTTTTGTTACCGCTAATGTCGTGGACAGTGCGCCAACTGAATTTGCTAGTAATTACTAATGTTAAGTGTGAGATGACTATGAAATACCGAATCGTTTTTTGTCTTTTGTTTGCAGCAATCGCCGTTGCGCAAGCAGAAGAAGCATCAACTGCGGATTCCTTAGATGATCAGGCGTTAGCGAAATTACTTGAGCAAGCCGCTACTGATAAAGCGTCGGACGCTGAAGGGAGTGAAAAGGCCGCCGAAGAATCGTCGCCTCCCGTCGAAAGAATCGGTTATGTCCCTGAAAAATCATTGGAGAAATTCAAAGAAAGACAAAAGGACCAAGACCTGGCCCATGAAACCGAAGGGTACTATGCACAAGCACATGAACATCTTCAGAAAGGATTTCCACAGCTCGCAATTAAAGCATTACACAATGTGTTAAAGATTAAAGCTAACCACGAAAAAGCGCGCATCTTACTGGGCCGCTCATATGTTATGAATGAAGAATATGCGGCAGCTGTTCAAGCGCTAATGCCGCTAGCCAAAAGTAAAGATAGCCACTGGTCAATGTGGTACTGGCTGGGCGTCGCGTTTTTGAAACAAAACGCGTATGAACATGCCAAACACTGCGTTGATCAGGCATTACTTCTAAACCCCGAATACGCAAGTAACTGGGTGCTAAGGGCGTTAATTGAGCAGGAACTTGACGATCACGAGACAGCGCTCCAACTATTATCAGTTGCAAATCATCACTCGCCAAACAACCCAACAGTATTTCTGAACATTGCACTGTCAAATGAAGCGCTTGGCAATCAGCAAGCCGCCATGGACGCCTATACCAGATATTTGGAAACTGCTGGTAGAGGTCAAAGCAACAGAGCGATGAACAATATGATAATGGAGCGTATGGGGCAAGTCGCGTTAGCTAAGTAGCACAGAAGTTTCGACATTTATTTTTGTCTAGAGTACTAATTAGCGGTTTTAAGGACGCATAAATACGCTATTGTTATACTAGAGCGTGCTGCATTGTATAAATTAAGCACAAACTGCTGCAAAAATGTACGCGAAAGGTCAACACGCTCTAGTAACGTTAGACGACAAAGGATGTGCGAAATGGCTTATTCAAACCCATGGTTAAAGTTTTATTGGCCCCTAAGCGGTGATGTCAGCGGTATATCGCCCGTAACTTCATGGTTTTCTCCCAATTATGAAATCAACTTTGCTGGAAACAGAGAAATTGAAGCAAAGGTAATTTCAGAAACCGCTAGTTACGGCAAACAACTCGGCAAAATAACCGCTGCAGTGTTGGAAATGGCTGATGGTGAGCCAGGGGAAGCAGTTGATCAGCTTAGAGCGCTTTCCGAAGAAATAGAACGTGTCAAAAGTTCTGCAATCCAAGACAGCATTAAGACACAGTTGAACGCGCTTAAAGAAACCGACCCAGACGCTTACAAAAAACTTCTATCAGAGATTAAATGATCGCTTAATAAAGTCTTTAGGCGGACATATCGTCCGCCGTTGATTTTGTTTGGGTGTTGATTTGGCGATTTTACGGACAAACGCCCAAACGCCATATTTCTCCATCAGTCGAATACAAATTGCTACTGCCCCAAGTTGAGCCACTTAACGGGTCGTTACTTCCCTGCGCAAAGTAATCAGGTGCGAAAAAGCTACCCGTGCTGTAAGCTCTGCCTGCTAGTTTGTGGAAATAATTAGTCGCGCTGAATTCTACGCATTGTTCATCGGTTCCGCCGTCGTCGCCTCCAGATCCGCTGTCACCATCGCCGTTGGAAGAACCGCCTGAATCAGAGCATAGTTGCTGCGGACCTGAACACGATGCATCGTCATCCTGCCATACACATTGTTGGTCGCCGAGATCAATCTCGTTAAGTTCAAATGTATCGCTGCCATATTCTAGGTAACAATTGGCATAGTTAATAAAATCTAATCGGTCAGCCGCAATATGTTGGTCTATATTCGCGCTAATTGCTGCATTTATTTCAAAGCTCAAAGTTTGCGAGCTTGTTAAGTTAACTGCATCGGTCGCTGTAACCGTTACTGTCTGCTCGCCACCCGGAAGGTTGCATACCTCGACAGTAAAGCTATTAGCCTCGATGACAGCATCCTCGTTACGATTGAAAAAGTTAACCGTGACGTTTGCAAGATCTTGGTTTGCATCGATAACTTCTCCCGAGACTGTCGCACATTGCGCGACGATATCGATTTGAATGTTGCTAAGTATTGGTGCTTCATCGGGAGGGGGAGGGCCTATTCTCGCGCTTAATGATACGGTTGTGGAAATTGCTCCGTCTGTATCCGTTGCATTTAACGCGATTGAATACAATGAGTCGGGTAAAGGCGTGGACGATAATACGAAACTCCCGGAAGAGACGTTTTGTGTTGAGAGCTGGGTATTATTCCCAACAAAGTCAGTGAGAATGACGTTGACTTCTTGCACAGAGCTATCTGAATCTGTCACATTACCTATTATCGTCAATACGTCATCGTCTACTTGCACGGTGACGTTACTCAATTCTGGTGCAGCATTGCGGTTAACGCGCAGATTGTTCTCTAGAAAGTACTGGCCTAAATACAGTGCATAGTTAATTCCATTGCCATTTATAAATGATCCGCTGGCACCAACACCTCCTGACCACGCATGGTCTACGCCGTTAAAAAACAGCATAGAAACGCGATTATTCGACCACAATACCTCCTCAGCGGTTCGTCCACTTTCGGATATGATATTGATACCAGGTAATTCACTTACACCATATACTTCAGCCATTCCTTCAGCATTTTGTCGGTTGTAGCACTGATCCACTGTGGTATCAATATCGCCGAACGCTATAGATGCAATCTGCGTGTTAAGAAAATCACCAAAACTGCTCGCATACTGCTCACAACGCAAAGCGACATTTGCCGCTTCACATGTACCTATTGCTCCGTTTGCACTGGTACCAATACTTGGGCCCGCGCTGATCCCCATACCAGCAAAAACATCGGGCGCTAAACACGCGGTAGTATTCGCAAAAGCTGCACCTGAGGATAATCCAGAGATGTAAACCTGATCACTATCAATGTTAAGGGCAGCATTGTTTGAAAGCGTATTAGCAAGGGATATTACATTTCGATAGTCTGCCGCATTTCTCGATTTTGCGCCTTGCCAATAAGACCAACATCCAAATCCCGCTTTGTTTTCAGCATCTGGAACGGCGATGACCATGCCGTACTGTTCGGCGGCAACTTCCAAATTTGCGCTTAAGTATGCATCGATAGATTGTGTGCAACCGTGTAATACAATAAACAGAGCTTTACCATCGCCGATTGATGACTCGGTGTCAGGCGTATATATATGAACTCGTGAAAACCCACCCACGCTGGCATTGGTTTCCCAGCTACCTGCATTTGCGTCATTTACTGAAATTAGGAGGGTGATAAAGAATGTTACTACTAGGAACTGAAACGAACGGGCAATCGCGGCCATTTATTTACCTTTTTTGCGTTAACATTATGTTAACGCATTGTAAATTCTGACTCTCGTTTGGCTGTAGTACTTTCGTACTGTTTTGAAGTATGTATGAATCCTCAAAGTAAACGTTCACTGTGACAAGTTTGAGTGATTAAGCAGGTAAGCGGAGGCATATTAATATTCAAAAGCGTGCGAGCACATGGATGTGCTCGCCCGAGCGAACATGGATGTTGAAAAGCGTCTTTTGAATATTAATATGTCGCAGCTTACAGCACTGCTTAATTACTTAAACTGAGAACAGAGTACATGTGCTTTTAACTCAAACAAAAAAGCCCTCTTAAAAAGAGGGCCCTAAATTCGTTTATAACGTTGAGGTTATAGGCGTTCGAATACTACTGCGATGCCCTGTCCACCGCCGATACACATGGTAGCTAGTGCGTATTTACCACCAATTCTGTGTAATTCATGGATAGCTTTAGTCGCAATCACCGCGCCAGATGCGCCAATTGGGTGACCTAATGCAATTGCGCCACCGTTAGGGTTAGTCTTTGCTGGGTCAAGGTCAAGACCTTTAGATACTGTCAATGCTTGTGCTGCGAACGCTTCATTTGATTCAACCACATCCATATCTGCAACAGTTAGACCTGCTTTTGCAAGTGCTGCTTTAGAAGCAGGGATAGGACCTTCACCCATTACGTCGTTTGGTACACCAGCAACCGCATAAGAAACAATACGCGCGATTGGCGCTAAGCCATTAGCACTTGCATAGCTTTCATTTGCTAGGGTAAAGAATGAAGCGCCATCGTTGATACCTGATGCGTTACCTGCGGTAACTGTACCATCCTTTTTAAATGCTGTGCGCATGCCAGAGAGTTTTTCAACCGTTGTTCCTGGCTTAACGTGCTCGTCAGTATCAAAGACGGTAACGCCTCTTCTACTTTTTAATTCTACGGGAACGATTTGGTCTTTAAAGTAACCTGCTTCAATTGCAGCAGCCGCTCTTGCGTGAGAGGTTGCAGCACATTCGTCTTGCTCTTCACGGCTGATATCCCACTTAGCTGCAAGGTTTTCTGCAGTGATACCCATGTGTCCTACACCAAACGGATCAGTTAATGTAGCAACCATCATATCTATCATACTCGTGTCACCCATGCGCGCGCCAGAGCGCAAAGCAGGCGATAAATAGCCACCGCGTGACATGTTTTCTACGCCACCGCCAATCGCTAATTCGTGGTCACCTAACATGATGCCTTGAGCAGAGCTAACAATTGCTTGCAAACCAGAGCTACATAATCTGTTAAGTGCCAGTGCTGTTGAATCTAAAGACATGCCCGCTTGTATTGAGGCGACTCTTGCCACGTATGGGAATCTCGATTCAGTAGGAATTGTATTACCGACAACAATTGATTCGTATTTTTCGGCGTCTACTCCCGATTTTTCAATACCTTGCTTCAGAACCTGACCAGCAAGCTCAGCTGGTTCAATGCCCTTAAGACTTCCGCTAAATGTGCCAATTGCTGAACGCACTGCACTTAAGACAACAACACTATTTACACTCATGTTCGTTTACCTGATCCAATGTTTTAAATTATAACGAGAAAATATACGCAGTATAAATTAGCGATAAAGTGGGTGAGTTGAAAGGCTGTCTTCATAGACATTAGTGGTATGCAACGATTATTAACGACTATAGTTTGATCTTTCGTATAAAAGAAAGAATACAGGGTGTGTGACTTAGGAAGATTTGGTTAAGCCAACATGGCTTTACTTTAGGTTTTTGGGGTCAATGACATGTCCCATCTTTGAAATTTTAGTTCGAAGATAGTTAACATTATCTTTTGTCACGCCCTCATCTATCGCTCGCCGCTCGACTATCTCAATTCCCATATTGGTAAGTGCTGCAATTTTGGCGGGGTTGTTAGTCATTATGCTAACGCGAGAAACATCGAGTGAGTCTAGCATGAACTTGCAAATATCGTACTCTCTGATATCCGCATCAAATCCAAGATGTTCGTTGGCTTCAACTGTGTCAAAGCCTCGGTCCTGAAGATTGTATGCTTTAATCTTGTTCAGTAACCCAATGCCACGACCCTCTTGTCTTAGATACAAAATTGCACCAGAGCCATTTTCGATCATATCGTTCATTGCTTTTTCTAACTGAAATCCGCAGTCGCATCGCGTGCTAAACAACGCATCGCCTGTGAGACATTCACTGTGTATGCGGATGGGGACAATATCGCCTTTTTGCCAACTACCCGTTGTCAGCGCAACATGCTCTTTGTTGTCTTTTAGGTCTAAAAAAGCGTGCATTGTAAAGCTGCCCATTCTGGTGGGAAGTTTGCACTGCGTGACATACTGATAATTGGACAACGTTAAAATAGCCTCACTGCCTAACGACTGCTCTAAATTTGGGGGCAAAGATATATATTACAAGCAAAACGTTGTTGAATCATTTCGACATTCATTTCGACGTTCATTTCGATGTAATAGGGAATTGCGAGAAATTCTGCAGTGGTTCAGGTGACGCTAGGAAAAAGCCTTGTGCATAATCAATACCCAGTTTACCTACTTGAACTAATATCTCCTGCGATTCGACGCATTCAGCAATGGTACGAATATTCATCGACCTCGCGACATCACAAATAGAACTTACCATTGCCATATCAATTTTATCAATCATAATTTCTCGAATAAAATTGCCATCTATTTTCAAGAAATCAACCGGCAGTGACTTCAGGTAAGCGTAACTTGAAAAGCCACTGCCGAAATTATCAATAGCAAACAAGCAGCCGTATTGCTGAAATTTGGTAATGAATGTTTGGGTTGCCTTTACATTTAAAATGGCAGTAGATTCGGTAATGTCGAAGCATATTTTTTCAAAAGGTATGTCATACTTTTTAAACGCGCTCATTAAAAAGAACGAAAAGTCATCATCTACAATAGCGCAACTGGACAAGTTAATATTTGCTCTACCCAATCGTGAAAGTCTTTTTGGTGATTCACGCAACCAGGAAAAGAAAGACTCAACTACCCATTTATCAATTTTTTGGCTGATGAAATTTTTTTCTGCATTGCCCAAGAAAAATTGAGGGGTTACAAGTTCTCCATCATTTGCGCGAAGCCGGACTAATACTTCAAAGTAGTCGTCGTTATTATTTGAATTGAGAGGGCGATAGTGTTGGTAAAATAGCACAAAGCTGTCATTGATAATTGCTGAGATGACCTCCTTATTCCAGAATAACTCGCGTTCAATTGTCTTGTTTACGCCAGAATTGCTGCTGTAAACATGTACCTTGTGCTCGCTCTCTTTTTTGGTACCGCTTTCCTTTTTAGCAACACTACATGCAGTATCTGCGAAGCTCAGCAACTCTGCGGGTGTAGATGATGGTTCATCATATAACGCAACACCTATACTTATAGACTGATTGAATAGCCGCTTTTCCCATTTAAATTCAAAGTCACATATTTGATTCACTAATTTCTCACCAACGGCGATGATGTCATCTCTGCTTTCGCAGTCCATTAAAAGACCAAATTGATCAGAGTGTATGCGGGCAAGAGGGTATTGGTCGCCAATCACGTTGTAAAGCGCTAGTGCAATTTGTTTAATAAACATATCACCCGCGTTATGACCGCATGAATGATTGATAGAATTAAATTTGTCCACATCAATTAGCAAGATGCCGAGTACGCTGTCCGTAGTAGCGTTTTCAGACATTTTGGTCTGTAAAAGTTCAAGGAAATATCGCCTATTAAACAGCCCAGTTAACTGGTCATGGGTATTCAAATACTGCAGGTTAATGTGGTGAAGTCTGCGCTCAGTGACGTCGAATATCGAGCCATAGACCAGGTTTTCATCGTCCTGTATGTCTACCTTAGCGGTGATAGACAACCAAAACTCAGAACCTTCTTTCGTTACTGCGCGCACTTCTTTACCAAGCACAACTTTTTGAATACTTAGCTCACCGAGCAGTAAATCTACGTCGCGAGAGTTGGCAAAAAACTGACGTAGATGTATTGTCTCATCGTTCCAATCTTTGTCTTGTTTATACCCGAAGAGTGCCGAAAATGCGGGATTTACCGCAAGTATTTCACCGCTGAGTCTCGCAATAAGCTGGCCTTCGACAGAATTATCGAACAAATCTTGAAATCGATGCATTGCACTGATGGTATCCGTGAATCCTTGACTGAGCTCTGTTATTAGTGATTGTTCTCTACTGATTATGGCCACGCCAACGAGCAAGACACCAAGGCAGGATATGATAAAAGGGTAAGGTGCTGAGAAGAATAGATGCTCTTCAGTATGGATGAATGTTGCAAATTCAATTACAGCCATGACGGTTAATGCAGCCCACCCGGCGAAATAGATGATTGCCGATCTAACATCAATAGATTTCCAATAAAGAACAGTGGCTAACAACTTATTGAGAATAAAAAATACCGCAAGCGCGAGTATAGATATTATTTGGTAGAAATCGTCAAGCCAAAACAGATTGGCCACTGGTATCAGTAATAATGTATAGAGAAAATACCACCACATGCTAGGCACAGGGACAAAGAAAATTTTAGTGATTTTCAATGCGGAAAACAACGTGACAACTAAACTTACAGCTGTCAATTCAGCGGCAAAAAAAGGCAGGTTGAAGAGAATCGGCAGTATTCCTTCTGCACTTAGTAGTGTCGTCATTGCCGCCGTAGAAAAAATACAAAACCAGAATCGTGCAGGCAGATTTTTTAGTATATAGGCCAAAAGAAAATGTATTGAGAGTAATGATAATCCGCCACACAACGCACCGATTAATATAAGTCTTTTGACTCTGTTTTCTTTATGCGCCTCACTATTCCATAACTCAATTGGCAGTAGACTTATTCCATCGTCTCGAATGAGCAAGTATACCGTAAACTCAGATTGCATTTGAGAGACAAATTGCATCTCAAAACCGCGTCGAATGAACTGAGTTGTTTTATTTGCATCATCGTTTAGCCGTGAAGACTGCAAGATCCGACCCTGTTCATCTAGAATGTAGGCTTGTGCCATATCGACAAATGAATTGCCCGCAATCAGCGTTAAATTTTTACTTGTATCTAATGAATTATCAACGCGAAACCTTACCCATAGAGATTTGTCGCTAGGGATATCGACTACAGTACGGTAGGGTTCCCATTCGGGTATTTGCATAACATCAGAAAGCAAGTTTGATTCAGAGATAATGAGCAATTGCGCTTCATCTGAAAGTGATATTACTTCTGCAATGTCCGCACTTACGGGTTGCACTTGCGCATTTGTGGCAATTGACATTAGGGGTAATAACAAGCCACATAACAGCTTAGTAATTAATCGCATTGTGTGATTGCTCTATAGGAACGCTTTACACAAACGTCTGCAAAAAAAGTACACGAAAGATCAACACGCTCTA
Source organism: Glaciecola sp. UBA2563 (assembly GCA_002340325.1). Lineage (GTDB taxonomy): Bacteria > Pseudomonadota > Gammaproteobacteria > Enterobacterales > Alteromonadaceae > Glaciecola. Next base: position 9,834 of record DDLV01000008.1, read on the forward strand.
AATATATGATGCATAATCTCATTGTAACCAAACGAAAAAAAGTTTGTGAAAAACTTTGCCTATAATCAAAGATAGGCACCAAATATGCCAACACAAAAGTAGCCCATAACTTAGCGATTTCTATATTATGCTGGGTACGAAATTAAGCGAGATAGTTTATTAACGTGAAGAATAAGAACGCAATCAGAGCAGTGCAGTCCGGACACACATTACTTTTATTGGTCGTTGTCATGTTTTCAATGATACTCGCTGGTTGTATTGATCAGGAAACCACAGGTGACGCAATTGCGGGCAAGAATAAATCGACCATTTGTGCGCAGTGTCACGGGGCCAACGGTATATCAATTGTGCCAATTTATCCAAATTTAGCAGGCCAAAAAGAGCAGTACATGATCCTTGCGCTAAAAGCCTATCGGTCAGGTGAAAGAGTAAACATGGCGATGACCCCCCATGCTAGGAAATTAACCGACGAGGATATCGCTGATCTTTCTGCTTATTACGCTAGTCTGCCCCCTGGCGGCTAACAAAACTGCTCGTCTTGTATTCGTATAATGTATACATCTGCTTTACATCAGATCCGAAAAGACTAAACCAAACGGTCACTTATAGAGTAAAACACACCAAAAGAAAGGATTAATTGTGTTTACCCTTCATCATTTAAATGATTCGCGCTCGCAACGTATTGCATGGTTGCTCGAGCTTGCCGATGTCGAATATGAAATAAAATCTTATCGTAGAGATCCGAAAACTAGTCTTGCGCCTGAAGAGTTGAAGCGCCTACATCCGCTTGGCACCGCGCCATTAATCACTCACAATGGTGTGACGTTTGCTGAATCAGGTGCTATCTGTGAATATGTGGCGATGCAGAGCGCACAACAATTAATGCCCGATCATGGCACTACCGCATATATCCACACATCGTTTTGGTCTCACTATGCGGAAGGAAGCTTTTTACCACCGTTGGTCACCGCAATGGTTATTAATAAGGCACGAGCAAGAGTTCCGTTCTTTATTAAACCGATTGCTAACAAACTTTTAGATGCAATCATGAACGCTTATTTCAATAAGGCGATACAGCGAAACTTTTTATTTACTGAAAAATACCTTGAAAATAAAACGTGGTTAGTGGGCAACTCGCCCACGATAGCAGACGTGCAGATGAGTTTTGCACTTGAAGCTGTTTATGATGCTGGACGATTGGAAAAGTTTCCGAATATGCGCAATTACGTTGAAAGACTTAGAACAACAGAATCCTTCATTAACGCAATGGCTAAGCTGAAAGATGCTGAGACAGCTTAGTGTCAAAGGATACTTTAGGTCATGTGCTTCTGAATTAGCGCGATAAACGCGTCTCCATAGCGTACGAGTTTTGTATTGCCAACACCACTTACTTGTAGAAATGCCGATGAGTTAGTCGGCAGTCGGCTTGCCATGTCTGCTAGTGATGCATCGCTAAATACAACGTATGCCGGCACTTGATTTTCTTCCGCAATGCTTTTGCGCAAATGCTTTAGCTTAGCAAACAACTCTCTGTCTATGTTCTTGGGGAGAGGTTCTTTCTTTTTACTGATATTTACTGCCAATCGAGGGATGGCTAAAAAGACATTATTTTCGCCTCTCAGTATGGGTCTCGCCGCTTCCGTTAGCATAAGGTTTCCATTGCGAGTCAGGTCTATAGTTACAAGGCCCTGATGAATTAATTGCTGTAGCAAGCTGTACCAATAGCTGTCTGATTTGTCTTTGCCAATGCCATAAGTGGATAGTTGGTCGTATTGTTTCTCTACGAGTTTCTTAAGCGACTTACCTTTTAGGACATCAATGATGGTTTGAAATGATGTATCCATTCGCAAGCGATAGATGCAAGACAGCAGTTTTCTCGTTTCTTCAGAAGCATCAAACATCTTGGGTGGATCTTGGCAGACATCACAATTTCCGCAGGCTTTGCTGCTGTAGTCGCCAAAATAGTTGAGCAGTACCTGGCGTCTGCATGTTTGGGCTTCTGCAAATGATTGCATGGCGTCAAACTTATGCATTTCGATCTCAAATCTCTCAGGCTGGCTGCCGTCGGCGATCCATTTTCTAATTCTTACGGAGTCTCTTTCATCGTATAGCAATAGCGCTTCAGCGGCTAAACCATCTCGACCAGCTCTGCCAGTTTCCTGATAAAAGGATTCTATACTTCTCGGAACATCATGATGAACAACATATCGCACGTTAGACTTGTTGATGCCCATGCCAAATGCAACCGTTGCAACAACAACCTGAAGTTCGTCTCGAAGAAATTGGTTTTGTACGCGGCTGCGGTGTTCATTATCATAGCCAGCGTGGTAAGCATCTGCAGAAATACCATTGTTTTGTAGTTTTAATGCTAGGTCATCGACTTTAGCTTTGCTGCTACAATACACAATGCCTGCGTTATCACCCTGCTGCTTAATAAAAGATACAACTTGGTCAAAGCCTTTGTATTTGCTCAACAAATTGTATCGTATATTGGGGCGATCAAAGCTACCTCTGTATACAAAAGGGTCCTCAAGACTCAATTGGTGAATGATATCTTGTCGTGTTGCTTGATCTGCCGTCGCTGTTAACGCAATAAGCGGTATAGATGGGAAGGCAAGTTTGAGTTTTGAAAGCGCGCGATAGTCTTTTCTAAAGTCGTGCCCCCAATGACTCACACAGTGCGCTTCATCTATCGCAATCATGCTTATTTTCAATTCACTCAACTGCTCTAGAAAGCGCCCTCGCATCAATCTTTCTGGGGCGACATAGACAATCTTTATTGAGCCTTCACCCATTGCTTTATAGATTGACTGTTCTTCCTCTTGGCTTAGCGCGGAGTTTAAAAATTCAGCGTTAATGCCTTGCGCTTTTAGCTGTTGCACCTGATCTTGCATCAGTGAAATAAGTGGGCAAACTACGATTGTCAAACCATCAAGAAGGAGTGCCGGTAACTGATAACAAATTGATTTTCCACCGCCCGTCGGCATTAGCACCAAACAGTCTCTGCCTTTCATGACCATATCTATCGATGCTTTCTGGCCTTCTCTTAATTCCGAGAAACCAAAATACCGTTTTAAGTTTTCTGTGATGTTTTTGTCTGATGCTTCGACAGTTTGTGTATTGGGAACGGAGACTAGCAATTCTTCCACGGCGTAATTTTTTCTTCTAATTCTATTCGTAATTAAGATGCTTTTAAACCTGTACCATGTAAGTAATTTAAAGAAATTAATACTGAATGAATGTCTAGGCCAATACTACTAATGTGGTAAAGGATTTTTGTGGTTACTTTAAAAAACCTTTATCTACATCAAAGTTTCACTAAGCAGTTTTGATTATTATAAATCCATACGGTCAAATACTGACGTACATCTCAGAATTATTAATTTAAAAACGCTAAGGAAATAACATGAAACGACTCGCTATCATCTGCTCTGTATTGATGGGCTTTTGCGTAAATGCAGTTGCTGAGGACAATACACCATCAAACGACCATCGAGTAACGCTTGAAGTAAGTGTGGAAGAAAGAGATTTCATTTTGGAAAGAATGCGACGCATGTTAGAAACCCTAACATCAGTTCAACAAACAGTAATTCTTGATTCCCCTGAAAATGCGGACAACCTCGTTAGAAACTTAGTCGCATATACAACTGAAGAATATCCAGAAGGTTGGTATGAAAGGATGCCAGAAGGTTTCAAAGCAATGGAAGACAGACTCAATGAGCGCTGGAGAATTCTTGCTGAAAACAACACAAGTGATTCTAAGCTTATTCTAAAAAATACAGTGCAAGTTATGGCTACCTGCAACGCTTGTCATCGCTCATTTAAGATTGGTTTAGAATAAGCGGTCCAGCTTTTCATGAAGATGTGAACTGGAACATTTTCAATCACTGAATTGTTCCAGTTCAAACGTTACAGTACCACCCTTAAACATTCCGATACTTTGCGGCTCAATTCGCTCGAGTTTTATCATACCAACACTAGGTGCATACCATTCGTGTTGCTCAATATTTATCGTTTGGTAGCCAAGCTTAGGATCTACGTATAAGTCAAAAGATGCGTTTCCGCTCACTTTTATGCAGTACTCAAATTGCCCGGCAGGTACTTTGACCGTTTCATTGTCAGCGACAATTTCAAACTCCATTTCAAAGCTTACTTCTTTTGCTTCTGGCACGGTATCAAGCGCTGAACCTCTAAGCACGTATGTCCGTGATTCGACATACCAGCTATTGCCCGATGCGAAGTCTTTATGCAATGGTAAGATTTTACGTTCAGCGCTATCGAAGGTGAGTTCTTTTTCGTGTAATCGTTTTTGACCAATTCGGAAAATGCCATCTTCTGCACTTAGAATGTAGTAATCCGTGCCGTCGCTCGTTCTTCGTATATGAACTGGCATGTCAAAATACTTGTCTTGCAGTTCGATATTACCAATATTCTCTACAGTAAACGTGCGTGACTTAAAATCCGTAGACGCATCATCATACACGCTATATTTCCATTTCAATCCTTCGTGCAGCGGAAAATAATCTGTTTTAGAAATATCCTGACCACATGCTTGTAAAAGACATGTGGAAACGAAAACGATAGACGTGCGTACCTTGCTCATCATTTTTCAGGAAGCGCGCTTTCTTCAAGATCGATAAAATAGACAGAGTGCTTATCGTCTTGCGCCAAGCTTCTATCTGATTCCGCTCTGAATCGCCGATTTTCTCGGTCTTGAAAACCGATTTGGTCACGACCATCTTTGGTTTTGATCATCGCTTGTTCTACCTGCGCATGTAGCTGACGTGAATACGGCAGTTCAAAAGCGCGTGGCGTATCAGCAAGCTGATTATTGTAAACTTCGCTTACCCAAAGTGTAATTTTTCCCTCATCTTGCGCTTCTTTATTTGGTTCTTGAATAAGGCCATGATGAAAAAAGAACTTATCAGGTAGTTCGGTTGTGCTAGGCCAGCCTTGTGCTTCTTTCCACCCATAATAACTCAATGTATAAAAAACAACGGCCAAGACAATAATCGTCGCTTTAACAAAATAGTGTAAGTTGCTTTTTATAAGTGCAAACAACAATAGCGACGAAAAGAACGCATAAACAATCACAAGTAACATTAACGATTCATTCATTTATTGTATGTCCCGACGAGCTTCTTTTGTAAATTATTGATGTCGAATACGCGACCGTCAGGTGCGATTGAAAACCGAAGCGATGTGATTTCATCACCTTCTTTTTGCAGTTGTGAAGAGGTGTAGTGTAAAACGCGGAGTTTGGGATTTACTTCTGCAAGATACACCGTCACAGGTACTGTTTGAGCAGTCTCAGTCTTAAAGTAGTGCAAATTAATTATAAACTCTCCGGGTGGTCTGCCGCGAATGGTAAGTACTTCTTGGTTTAGCGGATTAACAACTTCAATGCCGTTGATTGTCTGCTTATCATTGAGCAAACCCCGATCATCCCTATCTAAATGCATCAAACCTTGCTCTGGGTTTCTAAAGGATACTAATGTTGAGTCAGGTCCTTCTGCCCAAATATCAATGTCGTTTGGGTCGCCGTCTGGCCAACTGGCGGTAATGATAAATTCTGCCTTTGGATCGATGATGCCCGACTTTGCAGGTGGATTTAGTAATAGCAAGGTAATCAGAAACAAAAAAGTAAAGGTCATCAATGCGTTGAACAGCAGATCGGTAAAGGGATCCACATCATCGTGAGGTTTATCTTTAAACAGCGGCACTATGAGCACCTTGAATATCTGCACTCTCCGTTTCCGACGAGGTTATTTCGTCGGATAATGCCAGCGTTTGCGAGACGAAACGATCGGCAGACCGTTCTAGAAAAAGATACTGCGCACCTAGTAGCATACTTCCAATTAGACCGAACATTGTCGTGTACATAGCGATGCCCATTCCTTGCGTCATCTGCTGCATTAGCTGCTTCACATCAGAAACGTCTATGCTATCTATATCAGATACTGTCCCAAGCATCATAACAAAACCAATGACAGTGCCAAGTAGTCCCAACTTGACCAAAACGCCCACAACAAACCAGCCCACTTTGTGCGTTCCCCGAATCGATTCAGCTAATAGCTCTGCCTGTTGCGATGGTGTTAGGGTAGGATTGGATTGCTGAATGGCGTTAATATAATTCTGTGCGAGAGAGGTAGCCATGGCCTTTGATGAAATAGAATGATTTTCTCGCTTCGCTAAAATACGAAATAAGTGATTACATTCGCGAGAAATGAACCAACTTCTATAACCACAATGGCAGCAGCTCAGGACAAATAGCACGAAAATGAGCGATGTGATGCGAGTAACATCAGCACGGATAATCTGCTGAAGAATACCCATGTCTATTAATACTACAAGAGCAAAGCCGAGCAGCCCAATCATTAATAACCAATACAGCAGGACCCTATGTTCGTGCTCATTTCGTTGGTTATTATTGCTCATCATTCGCAGTTCTTTGTATCAAGATGACAGCATCTAATGTTGAAATAAACGCCAACGTTCAAGCAGCTTTCGCAATTTAAATCGGTTTTATTTTCAAAAAGGGAAGCCATCGCCCCTCTATTTCTAGCTCTTCAAGTTCGATTAATTCAATAGGCGGTTCGCTAAAACTATCGGGCGGCGAAGCCAAGTCATTTAAATCCATGCTATAGGCAGTGCCTGTAAACCCATCGCCTTCCGGCGTCAGGTCAAAAAAGACGCCCTGTCCTAATCGTGCGCCAAACTGATCGGGTCGTTTGTACATAAACAACAGCTCATGTGATAGCCATCTCAGATTATTCTCTTCGCTGACCTCTTCTTGAGGATATGGATAGTGGATATGGCATAAAATCTCTGGCCCTTCCAAACACTTCATTTCTTTCATTGATAAAAAGAAGTCTTTAAATTTTGAATCGTCTCTTTCAAACTCAAATTTGCTACCGTGCTTAGTTACCGTGCCAACAATAATTGAATTCCCAGACTTATCTTCAAGCATGACCGCATAAGCGTCATTAGGCAGCGCCTTGTTTGAAGCTTGTTCACCCGTTGCACCGCAACCTGACAATCCTAAAAAAGTGGCAAAAATGATGATTAGTAGATGCGAAACCTGTTGATTTTTGATTGTGCTTCTCGCCCGCAAAACACCTTGCTCCATGAAACCCCCGATGCAAATGCTTTTTATTAAAACTTTGTTAATCTGATTGTAACGAAAAAGCATATAAACAGGCGTCCTTCGAAAGTAGGGTATTTTTTGCTCTTTGGTAGGAACTGAACTACGTTTTTATACAAAAGAATATAAGAGCGCACCCGTCGGTATCACATGGATTGGATAACGACTACGTTCTTACCAAGAGTAATCAACCGTAATAAGAGAACATAACAATGATGAAAAAAGTATTGAGCAGTACTGCAGTCGTGGTTGGATTGGCTGCATCACCTTTAGCGATTGCAGACGTGAATTTTGACCTTGATGATATCGATAGATGGAAAATGGTCGGTATGGAAGTGTGCCTTGATGTGTCACTTGAAAAAATTGATGGCGTGCCTGTGCGATTGGAACTGAAAGTCGAAGATGATGACCCAATTTATGAATTTGAAATTGTCGCTGAAAGCGGCGAAAGATATAACGTGGAATGCAATGCTGAAGAAGGCTTTGTGACTGAAGTTGAGCGAAGCACGACAGCTGACGATCCAATATTCAAAAAATACGCAAAAGTTTCGATGGAAGATGCGCAAGAAACTGCACTCGATTTTCATCCTGGCGAAGTGATTGCAGTCGAATATGAAGTTGGTTTTGACGGCTCAGTCACCTATGAATTTGATATCATGACAGACCTTGGCCCAGAAGTGAAAGTTGATGTCGATGCGGCGACGGGCGAAATTGAAGAAGCGAATTTTGAGCTTTATGAAATTGGTAGTAAGGAATCAAAGTAGTTAAAACGAAGTAATTCCATCACAGTAAGGCGGAACAGATAACCGCCATATGCAAAAAGCCTCTAAGAACCGATTATTGCTCTTACACATTGGAGCGACTGGATTTATTGCATCGGCTACTTTGAGGCTTTAGTCCAAATATGCGTCAATGCGAAAAGCAGATGACCTTCTATTGAACAATATACGTCTTACTCGCGATTTTCCAACTACCATCATCTAGTTCTACCAATGAAAAGGCGTCGTAAAATTGGTCAGTATAGCGAAAAATAACAGTGGCTAATCGGCCGTCTACAACACTGACATTTAAGATTTCGCCATCTCGATTAGCACCGCCTGGGTTTTCATTGTTTGCCCATTTATCTAGTACTTTAGACATATTCTTCCACACTTTGATTTCGGTTTGGCCTGCATCATTTTTGGTCGCACCTACCATGGTGGCAGCGTCTTCAGCAAAGGCAAGGCTTAGCAATTCACGATCGGCTGTTCCATTTCCTTCAAAGTAGTGATTTACAGTTTTTTCGATTTCGGCAATATCAGTAGCACTTTGCGCAAAAACAGATGTTGAGGTCAACAGGGTTATTGCGGTGAATAACGTCAAAAGATATTTCATTAAGTTCTCCAATTATGAGTATTGTAAATGGTTTGCAGTAGAACAGGAGACAGGCTATTGATGCATTCAATTTCATCTAAACACAAATAAATAAAGTGCGGCGTGTTAAACCTGTCTCGTACTACTTTGATGGCTAATCGTGGAAACGTTTTCTAGGCGATGTACGGGGTCACTGACAAAGCGATTGAGATGTAAGACAAAGCAGAGAAAAATGGACGGCCCTTGTAAATAGGTTGCAATACGCGCTTTTCTTTATTTCTAATCTATTGATTTTTATTACGTAATTTTTTTATTACGCATGGTATCCAGTTGATGTATTAGCACTATTCTAGGAGCGTTCCTCCTCCTTTAGTAGGATATATTACGGGAATCTTCTGTGTATAATTCTGCAAACTTAACAGGCAACCATATGCTCAATGGTTTGTAGAAAACGCAAGTTTCAATATCCACTTAGTGCCTTTCAAAATTAAAATAAATGGGGTTAAACAGGGACCATAATATGCAATCAAGCAAAATCAAAAGTTCTCCACTAGCGCTCGCGATAGCCATCAAAATTGCGTTAGTCTCACAAGCTTCTGCTCAGGAAAATGATGTAGAAGTATTAGAAGTCAAGGGCGAGACACCATTAAACACCTCGCTTGACGCGAGAACACTGTTCGGTAGCAAACAAGTATTAAGCGCTGAAGCTATTGAAGCATCAAATGCACAATCGCTTCCAGAGATATTAAAAGCACAGTTCGCTAGCGTAAATCTCAACGATGTTCAAAATAACCCGTTTCAACCAGATCTGCAGTATCGTGGCTTTACAGCTTCTCCTTTGCTGGGTTTGCCACAAGGGATCTCGGTGTACATGAACGGTTCACGTGTGAATGAAGCCTTTGGCGATACCGTTAACTGGGACTTAATCCCACTAGATGCGATTGATACAGTTGCACTTTATTCAGGTTCAAATCCCGTATTTGGTCAAAATACGCTGGGCGGTGCATTAGCGTTAACCACTAAAAATGGTTTTAGCTATGAGCAAAATGAAGTGGAGCTGGGTGGCGGTAGCCATGGTCGACAGGAGTTTGGCATTGAAAGTGGTGGCAACAATGGTGATTTTGGCTATTACATCAACCTAAAAAATTACGAAGAAGATGGCTGGCGAGACTTTTCACCTTCTGAAGTACGCCAAGCGTTTGGTGCTTTGTCATATCATACAGATGATACGCGCATCGATGTAAGTGTCATGCATGCTGATAACAGCCTCATTGGTAATGGCGCATCTCCCGTTGAATTGTTGGAAATCGAAGGGCGAGAAGCGGTATATACCAATCCGGATCAGACCGAAAGTGAACTCAATCATATTACCATAAACGCAGAATTTGAGTTAAGTGAGAGTCTTCTTCTAAACCTAAATGCGTTCTATCGGAAAATCGAAACTGCGTCTATTAATGGTGATGACAGTGATTACGGCGCCTGTGCATTTGAAGATGGTCGAATCACATTGTGTGAACTCGAAGACGACGATGATGACGATGACGACGATGATGACGATGATGACGATGATGACGATGATGACGATGTTCCGACAGTAGGTGATGAAGTCGAACCGGTCGAGTTCGTTGGCTTTGGCCCTGAAGTTGCCTTCACTGACATAACAGATGTTGACCCCAGTGAAGTCGATGGCACCTTTAACACAGGTAACACTGAATCAGATAACATTGGCATCTCAGGACAAATTGTTAAGCAGTATGAATTGGGCGGGAAGTCAAGCGAGTTTATCTTTGGTGCGGGTTATCAGCGCGGCGATATTAATTATGAAGCGGATACCACTTTTGGCATTCTTTCTAACGATACCGCGGACGACCCCAGAGCAGTAACGCCGTTAATGGGCATAATGGATGCGGAAGCACGCGTGCGCCTCGATGTGGACACCAAAGTCGTTTATGCGTTTTTTGTGAATAGTACAGAAATAACCGACCAGCTTACGTTGAATATCGCAGGACGTTACAACTCCGATCACATCATCATGGAAGATTTAAGCGAAGATGGTGAAGATTCACTTGATGGCGATCACAAATTCTCGAGATTTAACCCTGCAGTAAGCGTCGATTACACCATTGATGAAGACCAAAGTGTTAGCGTTGGGTATAGTGTTTCATCTAGAACACCAAGTCCCGCTGAACTGAGTTGTGCTGATGAAGATGACCCTTGTAGACTACCTAATGGTTTCGTTGCTGATCCGCCGTTAGATGAAGTGGTTACCAAAACATTTGAAGTGAACTATCTCGGACAATTTGATGATATGTCACTGTATGCCAACGTATTTCACAGCGTAAGTGAAGATGACATTATCTTCCAACAAGCAGGTGCAATAGCGTCACGCGGCTACTTCATAAATGTTGACGAAACGAAGCGACAAGGGTTAGAGTTGGGATTAAGTGATGTCGTAGATGATTTTTCATACGGGCTCAGCTTCAACTACTTGAAAGCAACGTATGAATCATCATTCACCTCATTTAGCCCGTTTAATCCGCAAGGGCCTAACAGGGTTGTAACACCTGGTGATGTCATTCCTGGACAGCCTGAAGTGTTGTTTAAGGGTTATTTGGATTACGATATAAACGACCAGTTCACTGCCGGCGTAGAGCTTGTTGTTGCTACTGACCAATATTATCGCGGCGATGAAGCGAACGATAATGAAAAGATCGATGGCTACGAAGTAGTTAGTTTACATGCAAGTTATCAGGTAAATGATCAACTAGCATTGCAGCTGCGGGTTAATAACCTGTTCGATAAAGAATACGAAACATTCGGCACCTATGGAGAAGCTGATGAAGTACTTGAGGACATTTATCCGGACGTTGAGGAACCGAACTTTGTTGGTCCGGCCGCTCCTCGTTCAGTGAGTGTTAAAGTGAGATATGTATTCTAAATTCGCAGTTTTCCTCGTTATCCTTATAAGCAGTGTGTTTGCACAAGCGAACGACATTGCGGATATTAGGGTAGGGGTGCTGAGTTACGGCACTGTCAACTGGGAAATGGACACCATTAAGCATCATCAGTACGACCATGCTAATGGTGTCAATTTGGTTCCAGTCAAGGTCACCTCAAAAAACGCCGCTGCCATTGCTTTGCAAAGCGGTGCAGTCGATATGATTCTGACCGATATTTTCTGGGTCATTAAACAAAAAGGCGATTATGTCATTCAGCCAACGCATCAACTTACTGGTGGCGTTTATGTTAAGGATGGCAAAAGTAACCTTGCAGATATCGATAGCATTGGCGTTGCCGGTGGCGCTAATGATAAAATCTTATTGGTATTTAAAGCCTTTATGGCAAAGCAGAACTTGCCCCTACCAGACCGGGTGAAGTTCGCTGCACCTCCTTTGTTGAATGAATTGATTGTTAACGGGAAGTTTGATGCAGCGATGAACTTTTGGCATTACAACGCGCGTTTAAGCGCAAGAGGGTTTGTCAATATTCTACCCACTCGTCAAATGCTAAATGAATTGGGGATTAGCGAGTCCGTTCCCTTGCTTGGTTGGGTGTTTAATCGCAATTTTGCGACGGAATTTCCGGATGTTGTCAACGGGTTTTTAAAAGCAAGTCATTCCGCTAAACAACGTTTACTTCAAGATTATGCAGAGTGGGAACGATTGCGTCCGATTATGCGAGCTGAAACCGATCAAGACTTTGAAGCACTCGTAACGCATTACAAAGACACTGTGTTGTTAGACAATCCTGATACAAGTTTGCAAGCGACTAGAGATCTTTTTAAACTCGTTAAAAGCCTGAAAAATCAAACCGTATTCCCTGAAGGATTTCAGTTCCCAGATAATGTTATTTATTCGGAGACCGAGATTGCTCTAGAGAACGGTGTTGACTAGTGCTTTGTCGATATGACAGGAGTATCGTCAACACCTAGGTGGAAAACGCTTTTTTTGCAGAGCATGATAGTGGGCGTGGTGCTTCTGACATGGCAACTCATCACATTTCTGTATTCACCAGATTATTTACCTAGTATCGTTGAAATTGGAAAAAGTTGGTTTTTTCATTGGGCACAAGGTACGCTTTTCGAAGATTTAATCGCAACACTTACACGCGTTGCGATTAGTTTTTTCCTTGCGATGTTTGTTGGTTTGCTAATGGGCGTTATATTTGGAACGTTTCGAACTGCCAATCAGCTGTTTCAACCTTTCCTATTATTTTTCCTTAATTTACCAGCACTTGTCACGATTATTCTTTGTTATATCTGGATTGGACTAGAAGAGTCAGCTGCAATTCTTGCAGTTTTTATTAACAAACTACCCATGGTTATTGTAGCAGTCAGAGAAGGAACGCGCGTCATTGATACCAAACTTATGGATGTAGCAAAAGTCTATGATGTTTCACTGACACGCACGTTTTTTTATGTCTACTTACCTCAGCTGTACCCTTTTATTCTTGCCGCAGCAAGGAATGGTTTGGCCTTGATTTGGAAGATTGTTTTGGTTGTTGAATTGTTAGGCAGAAGCAACGGTATTGGATTCGGTTTACACAACTTGTTTCAGTTTTTTGATATCGCAGGCATCTTGGCATATGCCTTTAGTTTTATGGTCATTATGTTTCTTGTTGATTTTTTAATTTTTAAACCACTTGAAAAGAAGATCCAGCGAGGTCGCGACGATGTCCGCATATAATTTTCGAGTGAATGACATAAAATTCGATGACAATACGGTAATTGAATTATGTAAATTCTCTATCGAAAAAGGACAACTTGCTGCGCTTATCGGACCTTCAGGGTGTGGTAAAACGACGATGTTAAACATAATTGCAGGCTTGCGTACGTTTGCACATATCCCGTCAAAACCAATTCAAAATTTGAGCTATATTTTTCAAGAACCTAGATTGATTCCTTGGTTAACAATTAATCAAAATCTACAATTGGTCAATCCAAAATTGAGCGACGAACAATGTGATGAGCTGCTCGCACAGGTTGACTTGCACGACAATGGCGATGTATTTCCAAATCACTTGTCAGGTGGAATGCAAAAACGAGTCAGTATCGCCAGAGCATTTGCAAAACCACCGTCTTTACTTTTGTTAGATGAACCGTTTTCGTCACTCGATCAACCGACAGCTCATGCACTTCATGAATTACTATTGAAGCTATTAGAAAAACATCAAACAGCGGCTATTTTGGTAACACATGATTTGTCTGAAGCGATAGCACTGGCGGATGATATCTATTTTTTGAGCAGTCACCCGATGAATATCATCCATCGGCATTCCATCTCAGTAAGCAAAACCGAAAGAACCACTGATGTTATACAGTCTATCGTCAATAGTCTGCATACAAATAACCCTAGTATTCTTAAGGGTAAAGCGTAACTGACTAATTTATCTGATGAATTTTAAGAAGAATTCCTACCTATAATAGATCTGATGTACCTCCTCCCAAAGGACGAAGATTACCGAACCAATGGTGTATGGTTTGAAAACTATTTGTAATTATCATGAGGCATCTGTCACAAATTTGTTACAGCGTTGAAAACTGACAAGCGTCGGGAGCCATGTTTTACCCTCCTCGTCATCGACAGGCCAACAGTCTTAACACACATTGGATCACATAATATGAATAGCAAAACACTCTTAAAATCAGGCATCGCAATCGCGGTACTTAGCTCTTTATCAGCTAACGCCATTGCAGATGACCATGAAGCGACATGGAAAATCTCAGGTTGGATCAACGAAGGTATGACCTACTACGATGATGGCGAAGGTTCAGACCTAGTTCAGCTTTCTGACAACGGTACGACGCTAGGTAGTAGAATCACATTGTCTGGTGGTTACAAGCCAGATGCAGACGACGACCTTAACTTCGGATTTGAAGTCATCGTTGAACCACTTTCTGGCACACCGAATTTTGCAGGTGGCGGGTCTGTAACGCCATTGTTGTTTGCCAACCAAGATAACTTAGACACTTTTAACGGTGGTGATGTCGGCCTTCTAGGAAGTAGCCTTTTCATCGGTGGAGACTGGGGTAAAGTTACTGTCGGTTTACAAAGCATGCCAACGGATAACATCGCTGTATTAGCAGATCCTTCAGTGACGATTTGGTCTGGTATTTCGCCGTTGTTCCGTGCGAATGGATTTACCATCCGCAACCTAGGCGCTGGCGCAACCAATACAAACTGGGGAAGCTTCGCTCAGTGTCTTGGCACACCAGGTCTTGGTATCGGGATTGACTGTAACGGTGTATACCGCAACGGTATTCGATATGATTTCCCTGCAATGGGTAACTTCAGCGTAGCTGTTGGTTACGCAAATGACGACATCTTTGATATCGCGCTTAAATACGCAGGTGAAGTCGGTGGCCTTAAAGCTAACTTCAACTTTGGTTACTCAAACAATGCCGACGGTGGCAGTAACGTAGGTGGAAGCAGCGCAGATACGCTTCAATTCCAAGTTGGCCTTATGGATCCGGAAAGCGGTATCTTTGGAACGTTCGCATACCAGTTGGAACAAGCTGAGGACGCAATTGCAGGTTCTGGCGACGATACTGATGCCGCTCACGTGAAAGTAGGTATCCGTAAAGCATTTAACTCGCTAGGAGATTCAGCGTTTTATGTTGACTATGGTAGTTATAATGACCAATACGGTACGGCTGCAGATGTCGTTGGTTCTGAACTAACGGTACTTGGTTTTGCTGCTGAGCAGTACTTTGGCGGTCGATTCCTACTTTATGCGAAGTACGAAATCATAAGCGTTGATGTTGATATGGCGGCAGGTGTTGCGAATCCTTATGATTCTGCAGAAGACTTAAGCCTCCTACAATTAGGCGCAACTATTTTCTTCTAAAACTCTGTGTAGTAACCTCAAATAGCATTGTGGATGATCCGCAATGCTATTTTATTTTTGGTTAAGGTCTGTTTAAGTATTGCTGAGTTTCTAAGATTTTGATTTACAGTTGATTTTAGGTATTGTGATTTGAGAGCTTCGAATTCATCTGCTGCACAGCGCGAACTAAATTCGCAGAGCGCCCAGGGATTGGGTTTACAGCGACTTTCAAATCACAATGCCTAAAATTAAATGAGCAGTGTTTATGCCAGCAATACTTTAATAGAACAAAGCCTTATTTTCAGGAGGAATACAGTGATGAAAATTCGTAAGATTTTTTTCTCTTTAGTCGTCGGTATTAGCTTGGCATCGACGAGCGCATTAGCGAGTAAAGATGAACAAGTGATTTGGGAAAAAGACCCAAATGTATTCGTGAAATTGTCTCAGCAAGCTGACGCACAGAATCAACATCCATCGACAGTCAGCACTGAAAACCTTCAACAATTTTTCTCAAACGTCACCTATAAACCGAGTAAAAATTCAGAACAAAAACCTGTTTTTACAGAAACGCAGGTTAAAGAATTGAGTACGCACGTACAGCGCGCACTGTCTAAAGCTTCGACCTATCAAGATGTTGTTTTTTCAATAGATAGAATTGAGAAAACCTTTGGAGGATTAAGTTCTACTGAGTACTTAACAGCTGGAACAGTGTTTCTTGCGTCATCCGGTATCAATCTAATTCTTGGTGATTTAGATAGAAAGCGCGATTCAGCTTACGAGTCGGTATATGACCCCACTGGTCAAGGCTTAGTGAAATACGATCTTGATCACGGCAGCAGGCAGAAGGCGACATCTGATTATCAACTCGCATTTGCAGGGGCAGATAAGGCATCTACTAACGCAAGTACAAGTTGGCTAACGGTGCCATTGGACACTGTGGCTGAGGTAACATCTCGCAATGCAGCTCAAAAATTGCAAGCAACCACGGGTGTACCTGCCGATGTCGTTAAACGCGAAGAACTTGACGCATTATTGGAAAAACAAGCGCAATCTGTTCGTGCTGAAATAAAGCAAGCAATGACAGAAGTTCAAGCCTCACAAGCTGCCACACAATCACCTAAAGTAGTAGAGACAAATTTGGCTCAGTCAAATAGTGTTGAACAATCAAAGAGTGCAGGAAAAGCAGCACCAACAGAATCGCTAGCGGAACGATTTAAGGTATTAAAAGAGCTGCGCGAACTTGGATTGATCACTGAGGAAGAATATCAATCTAAACGCAAAGAATTACTGTCCGAAATTTAAAATATAAAATAATTTGTTACCATCTGGTTTGATTGGCTGGTTGCAATTAACAAAAAAGAAATAGGTATCGGCATTCACACAACGCTTATGTAAATCTCCGCATCGCACGATACAAATAAAGGAGAATGGCGAAAATACCCGTTGATGAGCTAACGGGTAAATAAATCATACTGTTTGTATGATTTAGGAGAAGTCGATGAGTGAGCGTTGTCTAATTTCAGAACAGAACTTAATTCAGTATTTGTCCAAAAAAGTGGAGTGTGAGGTCAATCACGCTTCATTACCCGTTGCTGAAGAAACGGTATGGTACGTAATTAACTTGCTAAATCACTTTGCGCAAAGCAATAATTTCTTCATCCAAGAACTAAAACAAAAGACTCTTCCAACCCTTGCGTTTTTGTACAAGGACGCCACTGAAACGAAATCAAATTCAAACAGAAACAAGCTATTGCGAAAGCTCGGAGACTCCTCCCTGTTTATGGGCGCATGGTTCTCGGAGCTTTATCATCGTAAGGGTATTAACAAAGACTACTTTATTGGTATGGGTAATGCCGCTTATGATTATCTTGCGGATAATGACTTATATCAGCGACAGACATTCGCAGAACTCGCAGTTCATTTCCCTCAATTGATGGACATTGCATCTAATGTATTGGCAAATGATAGAGAGTTGTCCACAGATGATATCTTTGAACTTCATCAAAAATGGATGGAAACAAAGGACCCTGAAATCGAGCGGCGTTTAAGTAAAGCAGGCGTTATTGTTTTGAATTCTGATAGCAGTAATTAAGCAGATCATAACCTGCCACTAGCCATGTACAGCAGCATAGCCTGGTTCACCATCAAAGTTGTAAAGATTCTCCGTTTTTACTACATCGAAGCCTGCATCATGAAGGCGTGTCTGCAGGGCGAGTAGTTCTGCAAAATCAACAGCACGCTCTACTCCCATGAATCGACACCGCCAATGGTCTACACAATATGTCTCTGGAAATCCTTGCGGCCATACCTTGACGCCTCTGTTGGTAATGAGTTGAAGTGAAAGCATGTTGGTGCCAATTCGTGAGAGTGTTTCACCAAGTTCCATCGGTTTTCCTTGTTGCCACTGCAGAAAGACATCAATCCCTACAAGTTCTTTTGTTTTTGCGGGTCGATGGCCAATAACCGGTAAATTGAGTGGTTTAGCATCGTTGTAGTTGGCAACAGGCAGTTTTATTGGTTGCTCTCCTAGATTTCTTATAACTTCGGCGGCAAATTCTTTGGTGCCAAGTTTTATTTTGCTTTCCCCCTCCTTGTAAATGTCCGCTGTATGTAGCCCTTGTTCCAAACAGGTCAGCCATGCATTATGGATTTTCTCCGCGATGTCGCCTTGTCCAATATGTACCAACATTTGAATAGCGCCATGCAATAAGCCGGAGGGATTGGCGATATTTTTGCCCGCAATATCTGGCGCACTACCGTGGATTGCCTCAAACATAGCGCATCTATCGCCAATGTTTGAAGAACCTGCCATACCAAGAGAGCCAGCTATCTGGGCCGCAACGTCGCTGATAATATCGCCGTATAAATTCGGCATCACAATCATGTCAAATGCTTCTGGTGTATCTGCGACCCTGGCAGCGCCTATATCAACGATCATGCTATCGTGTTGTATATCTGGATATTCAGCAGCTATTTCCTTAAAGACCTGGTGAAACAAACCGTCGGTTAGTTTCATAATGTTGTCTTTTACAAAGCAGGTGATTCGCTTGCGGTTGTTTTGCTTTGCATATTCAAATGCATAGCGAACGATTCTTTCACACCCTGGACGTGTTATCAGTTTAAGGCATTGAAACACTTCTTCTGTCTGACGGTGTTCGATACCTGCATACAGATCTTCTTCGTTTTCTCTAATGATAACTAAGTCCATATCAGGATGCTTGGTGGTAACGTAATGAGAATATGCGACACATGGTCGAATGTTAGCGAATAAGCCGAGTGCTTTTCTCATGCTGACATTGAGGCTTTTATATCCGCCGCCTTGTGGCGTTGTGATAGGCGCTTTTAGAAATACTTTGTTCCTCCGCAAGCTTTCCCACGCGCTTACTTCAATGCCATTGGTTTGACCGCGAAGATACACTTGCTCCCCAATTTCTATTTCCTCAATGAAAATGTTTGCGCCTGCTGCCTTCAAAATGTCTAAGGTTGCCTGCATTATTTCTGGGCCGATACCGTCTCCATAAGCAACGGTAATTGGTGTTGGGGATTTGTTCATTCGTTTACCTATTTTACGCTTGCTATTTTTCGGTAGTTTACTTTTTCAAGCTATAAGTAATAATAGATTTAAATAAGTTTATACATCTATAAATATAAATGTTATGCAAAAACGTTTTCACACCAGACAAGTCACCTTTAGGCAGTTAGAAGTTTTTAAAAAGGTTGCGGAAGAAAGCAGTATTACCGTCGCTGCTAAAAACTTGCATCTCGCGCAACCAACAGTATCGACTCAAATAAACAACTTATCAGAATCTCTCGGTGTCACCTTATTTGAAAAAATAGGCAAGCAACTGTATCTAACCCAAATGGGCGGTGAAATTCTGCGAACGACAAGAACAGTTTTTGATGCTATTGACGGTTTAGAAATGACACTAGCGCAAATCGAAGGATTGTCTTATGGGCAACTACGGATAAGTGTTGTGACGACTGCCAAATACTTAATACCTCGTTATTTGGGTGAGTTTTGTGAAAAGCACCCTGGAATATCACCAGAACTTCATGTTGGAAATCGGGCTGAGATTATCCAGCGCCTTAAACAAAACCTAGATGATGTTTATGTATTTAGTAATCCTCCGAATGAAATCGATATACATTCAGATCTGATTACTGAGAATCCGTTGGTCATTGTAGGTCAACCACAGCACAAGTCGACGCCGAGGAAAAAACTGCCTTGGTCATCACTTGATAAACAACGCTTTTTGATGCGCGAAAAGGGCTCGGGGACGCGGTTTGCTGTTGAAAGACACTTGGAGAAATTAGGGTTAAAGATGCATCGATATATAACTATCGCTAGCAATGAAGCTATTAAAGAGTCAGTTATGGCAGGGCTTGGTATCGGTATACTAAGTCGACATGCGCTGGCGCATATGGCGTCTGGCAATCTTGTTGAGTTGAACATTGAGGGCTTTCCAATTTCAAACAGTTGGTACTGGGTCGTGCCAAAAGGAAAGCAGTTATCACCTTCTGTAACGGCATTTAAATCGTTCGTGGCCGATAGGATTAACAGCGCTTGATCTTCCAGCACATTATTTCTCAACTGCACTTCTTCTGAGTCTTAGATGTTAAGAATTAGTAAAATTACACCAAGAATTATCCATTAGATGCAAGAGAGTTTCCTCGTTAAGTAGTAGGAATAGGTATACTTGAGGTGAATTGCACTCTAGCGATATTGACTCAAACAGGTGAGTTAAAAACACGTTTCAAAGTTTTTTGCAGCGCAGCCATGTTCGTTTGATATGCGAAATAAACGCATGTTTTAATTGATTTTTATGTGCAAAAATCAGACACTAACGATCGCGTCTTAGTGTTATCAAACAAGTAGTAGGTACTCATACAGCATGCTCAACTTTGGTTTTTTGCAATAGTTGCGTATGATACTTTAGTAGGAATCAGTATCCTTCTTTCGACTTTGTAAATAGAATGTTTTAGTTCAACGAGTCACTATTTGTTTTCTCGGCTACTTTTTTAGGTTGGAGGTTAGTTTCTATGCAACGTATTCTTATCATCGATGATCATCCGATATTTCGACATGCAATGACCTCTGTGCTATCCCAGCGCTTCGACCAGACGGAAGTCAAAGAGGCCGATTCAATAGAAAATGCGCTCAAATTGCTCGAAAGCGACAAAGACTTCGATCTTGTTATGTTGGACTTAAATATGCCGGATTCAAGCGGATTAAATGGGTTGCTTGATTTGCGAAATAACTTTCCATCTTTACCCGTTGTGATTATTTCAGCAGAAACTGAAAAACAAAACATTCTACAAACCATATCTTATGGTGCTGTTGGTTTTATTTCGAAGGCGAGCTCAATTGAAGAAATTGCAACGTCAATTGAGTCAATATTTGCAGGCAATGTATGCCTTCCATCTGATATTTTACGGCAACCCGAAGCAGTTAAGCGCAAAACCAATGATACGCAAATTTCTCCTGAGAAGATTCGTTCATTAACGCGCAAAGAGCTCGCTGTATTAAAGTATTTGACACAAGGCTTGGCGAATAAAGTCATTGCTTACGAACTCAATATTTCCGAGACAACCGTCAAGTCGCACGTTTCATCAATACTGCGCAAAGTAGGCGCGACAAGCCGTGTGCAGGTTGTTGCAGGAACCGGAAATATCAATTTAGATCAGTACGCCTTTAGTGGGCGATAACTGTGTCTTAGCGCCTAAAACCAAAACCGCGCACTCAATGCGCGGTTTTTTAGTCACTTCGATTGAACGCTTGCGTTATCTGCGTGCGCAACTTAAGCGGTGATATGGGTTTGTAGACAATAGGAATATTAAGCTGACTTGCCTTTTGCGCTAAATCTTCTGAGTGATTAGCCGTACAAAGCATGACTTTCTGATTGGGTTTTCGTTTTCGTACTAGTTTTGCTATTGATAGGCCATCTTCATCATCTAAGTGATAATCAACGATAAGTAAGTCACATTCTGATAGGTCATTATTATTGACTGACAAACACTGAGCATAGCTATTGTAGGTTTGCAACTCAGCATCCCAATGCTCAAAAAGCGCTTGAAACCCCAATCGAACATTAACGTCGTTATCTATATGCCATATCGATTTATCAGATAGGCTAGTGTTGACGATCGTCTGCACTTTTTCGTGTAATGATTTTTCGTTGACCAAATCTTTGGTGTCAACTAACGGTAAGCTCACGGTAAAACAAGAACCTTTTCCCACTATTGATTTAACCGTTATCGGATGATCAAGCAGTCCCGACATTTTTTGCACAATAGACAATCCGAGGCCTAGACTATGGCTATAGTTAAAGGTATTGGGTAGACGTTTAAACTCCTTAAAAATTAGTTTTTGCTCGTCATCTGAGAGCCCAGGCCCTTGATCTAAAATATGTATTTCTACTTTATCTTTGCGTTTTCTTGCCGCGAGTAAAACTTTGCCGTTAGCCCCGTATTTCAACGCATTTGATAGTAAATTTCTTAAGATCCTTGATAATAAAGCGGAATCCGTTTTTCCCGCTAGCTGCCTTATTCGCGCATTAAAAGTAACTTTGTAATCCAAGCTCAGTCGACTGAATTCAGAGGCTAACTGCTGAAGCAGCGGGGTTAAATTGACTTCTTCAATACTTGGCTGAACCAGTCCCGCGTCAAGTTTAGATATATCAATTAGCGTGCGTATAAGGCTATCGAGGTCTGCAAGAGAATTCCCCATCGCTTCAACCAGATCATTCTGTGCGCCGTTCTTGACTGATTTTAAGGATTCATTAAATAAGACTGCTGCGCTTAGCGGTTGTAATAAATCGTGGCTGAGCGCAGCCATGAATTTACTTTTGTTTTCAACAGCTTCCTGCAAGGCTTCGTTAGTTTCATTGAGTTCGCTAGTGCGCTCATAGACTCTTGATTCGAGTTCCTGTTTCGCTTTGACAAGGTCTTTTTTACTCTGCACTTGCTCAGTGATATCCGTGGCCAAAACAAAGTGGCCGATGATGTTTTCTTCATTATCAAAGTGGGGGAGATAGACTTTTTGAAGCACACCTTTATTTTTGTTTACGTCTTGCTCTTCACTCAAAAAAGTAACGACTTCCCCTCGTTTGACACGGTCAATGTACTTAGAGACCCTGGGTATTACCTTGCCTAACTGACTTCTTTTAAAAGAGGCATTGGCGCTATCCTCTTCGGAGAGGCCGTACCAATCACGATAAGCTTTATTGGTATATAGAAAATTATTGTCTGAGCCAATGTATGCTATAAGGGCAGGTATGTTGTCTGTGATCATCCGTACCCACCGCTCATTTTCTTGAAGCGTTTGTGCATATTGATACTTTGAGGTGATATCAGTGAACGTATACAAAATGCTGTTAGGTGCTAAGAAACTGATGCTGCGTTCTAATATAAGATCGTCATGGATTTTTTGCACACTCTCAGCTTGAGTATTGAAATCAATTCCCTTACTTTTCTGAGCGTTTATAAGCGCTTCGAGTTTTTTATATGAGCTCATCTGACTATGCGTGACGTCAAGCTGATTTAGCATGGTGTCATTCCAGTACTCAATTTCACCATTTTCTTTAACTCTAAGAATGCCAACATTAATGTTGTCAATTAACGCTTGCAGGTTCTTATTTTTCTGCCGAATTACCCTTTCGTATTTTGATGATTCTCGTTCTCGTACTTCCGTCACATCGTTAAAAAGCATGACACGACTTCTGCCAGTAATGCGATGTTCAGTTAGCTGATACCATTTATTATCAGATAACTCATACACTTGACGCTCATCATTAAAACTAGGAAGCGCGCGTTTTATCACACCATAATATTTAGCCTTGCGAATAATCTCATCGTAATCATTGCCAATGGCGGGTGATAGTTTTGCGCTATCCCAGAACGTTTCAAACTTCGAATTAAAAAAGACAACGCAATTGTTCTCGTCTATCAACGCCATCGGCTGATGGATACTTTCAATGGCGTTAACTAACTGTTGCTCGATTTTTCGTGTGGTTTCTTGCGCTTTTGCGAGTTCGACATTTTTTTGTTCTAATGCTTGTAAAGTAAAGGTCAGCTTTTCTGTTTGTTCGTTTACCTTCTCTGATAATTTTACTGAGTGTTCAAAAGCGCGATAAGCCCCATCAATACCGCTGCCTTCTTCCATGCGATACATAAGTGCTGCATTTATCTTTTCCAGTTTGATGTTTTCATCGGTAAGAATGTTGTTAACTTTTCTAAGTTGTTGCACTTCATTTTGGAGTCTTTCTAATTCGATATCGCTTTCTTCAAACATGCTCGACTCCGAAGTAGATACCGGTGAATGTTTGATTTAAATGGATTGAATTTATATGTTCACCATAGGCGTTGAAGCCGACGATGTTATACCGACTATGGATCTTCGCAATATCTTTATTCTTGTCTCTCTGTTCTATCTCGAGTCGCCTGAGAAAGCAATCGCATCCATAAACAAAGTCAGATTGACCACACTCGTTTTCTAATTCCGCAAGTTTATTGTCTAACGAGTCAATACAGTCTCCCATTTGCACAAATGTCAATATCATTCCTAAATCGACAGCGCAATAAAATGTAATTGAGCTGTCTTCTACGTTAACTTTTTGAATCGAGCGTATGAAATATCGCTTGTCGACCAACACAGCCAACGGGAACACGGAAAAAACTTCTGGTGTCAATTGCGCTTCTTCTATACCTAGTAATTTCGCATAGTAGGTTGCAGCAGGCTCCCCATTTAATTCATATACTGTGCGCGTTTCCGGGTTTGCTTGTGTAACAACAATTTGTGAGACGGGCGTCTTTATATGGTCATTAGAGAATATTTTAAATGGCCTTCGGGATCCGATTAATGCGATCACAGCCGCATTTTGAAGTGTCTGATTATTATGCACCACAAATGTAGCTTGTAGCTTGAGGTCATCGCCAGCGCTTCCACCGAAATGAGGTACGCTTCCGAACACCGAAGCAAAGGTATGAAGAAAGTTCTCCTCGGCCATATTCAACCCATCGATAAACGAAAGGAACATCAATTGGTACTGTTCAAATTTCTCTTTGCGCAACAAATCTTGTCTGAGCTGTCGCGCTGTATTGTAGGCAGTATCAAAATCCAATGTTGATAAGTCTGATAGTAAAATTGTTGAACATGCAAACGTGGATTTTTGGAAAGCAATAGCGACCAAACTCGTGGTCTGATAACCATTACCGTCAAACTCTCCTGCGCTGGTGCAGCCTATAATTTGTGTATTGGGAAAAGCGTTTAAGAAGTGTGCATTTACGCTAGGTACATCAAACTCACTGGAAAAGTGAAGAATGAGTAATTCTATAGAGGCTTCGTTGGCCTGCTCTCGGAGCTTTGCAATTACTGTCTGACAGGTTTTACTCGTGTTGTCATAACGGCTATCAGATACGTTTAATAATTCACTACTGGCTGACAGGATTGATTGTTCGTACACGAGTTTTTACCGCTCTTTTTTTGTATTTATCGATTTTGCAGAGGTCTTTATTGTCTAATACCACAACACATTCTAGACATTGAACACATTCAGCGTAATCGATGCTTCCGTCCTTATTAATGGCATTTATACCACACTTCTTCTGTCGACATAAATGACACGGACTGCCGCACTCTTCGCGTCGCCTTAGCAACTTGAAAATTGGGTACCTACCAAGCACCGCAAGACCGGCGCCGAGAGGGCAAAGATATCGGCAATAGAATTTATGGATTTTCAAACTCAATAACACCAACACTACTGCGTAAAGTACGTAGGGCCAATAACGCACAAAGTTCATGGTGACGGCTGTTTTGAATGGCTCTACTTCAGCTAATGACTCTGCCAGCGTAAAAGAATAAAAGGCGCAGAAAACGATACCTAAAAGCAACACGTATTTTATTTTGGTTGCGGCCTTGTGGTGTTCGTCTTTAATCTTGATTTGCTTTATTTTAAATTTCGTTGCGACATGAGCAGCAAGCTCCTGCATCGAACCAAAGGGGCATAACCAGCCGCAAAATAAACCGCGGCCAAACAAAAACAAGGTGACAAATACAAATAGCCACATGATAAAAATTATTGGGTCAAGTAAGAACACTTCTATTTGGAAGCCATCATAGAGTGCAAGCAGCAAGGTATAGATATTCACGACAGATAACTGACCTTGCGTGTAATAGCCAATGAAGAAAATAATGAAAAACAGACTGGCGAATCTAACTTGATGCACGAGCTTGGTGTATTTGACATATTTTTCTTGGAAGACAAAAAAGTGGGTTAGCAATCCGAGATATAGCAGAAGTATGCCTATTTCGATTGAACGCGACTGCCAAAGCGTCATCCATAGAGGCTTTGGTTTCGCTACTTTTGCCGCTGGATTGTCCATAAACAACTCTTCAGAAAGCGATGCTTGTTTATCAAAGAGGTGATCTGCCCTTTCTAAAAAGGTTGGACTGTAAGTCAATGCTATTGAATAGTCTAAGGGTAAGCTGAGATCTAGACCTGTCTGCGATTTAAGCCGAAGTATTTTTAAATCAAGATAGTCTGGTAGCTCGGTTTCAAAGCTTTCATCACTGAAACTATAAAAATCCATATCTCTGGCGGGCAGTGGCATTTCGCCTTGCCGCAAGCGAAGATTTTCAGGTGGTGTTTGCGGAATAAAGTCATCACTAATAAATGAGTATCCCTGAGTATGCAGCACCATCAATGCTATTTCGCCAGGTTTTAACTCTTCATTAAGTCGGTTAAATTCCTGTTCGCCTAGAATATTCTTGCCAATAACAGGAATGCTTAAAAGCAAATAATAGTGTTGCGAGAATACATCAATATCACTATCAAAAAAATCGTCTCTCGCTGTTTTTATCTCAGACGCCAAATCATCAAAGTCGGTATTAAAAATTGTTTGCTCGGTAATATATCCACGGGCTAATAATTGCTCAAAATTGAGAGGCTCAAAGTAATCTGGCTTTAAAATTTTGTTGCTCGGTGCCAAAAAACCATCCAACTTTGCGCGAGCCACTTTTAATGCGGCAGTAATAATGGTGTCATTAATAACTAAAACAGATACCGTTGCGCGGGTAATGCCATCAAAGTAAACCGCGTCGCTGCCCGACGCGCCATTTCCGTCAATAATGAACCTGTCTTTAACGTTGTGACCTTTGTATTGGTCAATAAAATCGAGCATCGGCTGTTCATCATAGCCGTGTAGAAAAATAGGTTCGGCATGTTCGATGACTACAAAGTCAATAAATGTACCTTTTTCGTCAATGCCAATAAGCATGTTGATTGGCTTGCCAGAAAAGCCAAGGAAGCTTGCAAAATGACGAGATTCAAATGCATACCCTAGAAGTTGTTGCAATTGATAAACGGGAGTTACGGGTATATCTGTATGCTCGGCGCCAATCCGTGTTGCCGTTGGAAATATCTTGGCAATGTTTTCTGGAATATCAGTGGCGTCTTCTTTTGCTTGCGTTGGCAGGCTAAAAAGCGTCAATAAAAGAATGCACGTTAAAACGAAATTTTTCATAATGAAAAAAAAGGCGAGCTAGATGCTCGCCCTTACTACTAGGTCTATTAGAAGAAACCGAGTGGGTTAGTATCGAAGCTAACCAATAGGTTCTTAGTTTGCTGATAATGATCAAGCATCATCTTGTGAGTTTCACGGCCAATACCAGACTTCTTATATCCGCCAAATGCAGCGTGAGCAGGGTATAGGTGATAACAGTTAGTCCATACACGACCTGCTTCAATAGCGCGGCCCATTCTGTATGCTCTGTTGATATCACGCGTCCAAACACCAGCGCCTAAACCAAAGCTTGTGTCGTTTGCGATTTGAACCGCTTCTTCTTCAGTTTTGAATGTTTGAACAGAAACAACTGGTCCAAAGATCTCTTCTTGGAAGACGCGCATTTTATTGTGGCCTTTGAGGATAGTAGGCTGAATGTAGTAGCCATTTTCCAATCCATCGATGTTCTCAACAGAACCACCCGCAACAACTTCAGCACCTTCTTGAACACCGATATCGATGTACTTCTGAATTTTCTGGAACTGCTCGTCAGACGCTTGCGCACCAACCATTGTATCTGTGTCTAATGGGTTACCGCGCTTAATTGCATTGATTTTCTTAAGTACTTCGTCCATGAAATCATAGTAGATGCTTTCTTGAACAACAGCACGTGAAGGACAAGTACATACTTCACCTTGGTTGAAGTAAGCAAGGACAAAACCTTCGGCACACTTTTCAATAAATTCTGGTTCTTGGTCCATGATGTCTTCGAAATAGATGTTAGGAGACTTACCACCAAGCTCAACAGTTGAAGGTATCATGTTCTCTGCTGCACAACGCATGATGTGGCCACCAATTGGTGTAGAACCAGTAAATGCAATCTTCGCAATGCGCGTGCTAGTGGCTAGTGCTTGACCAGCTTCTTGACCAAAACCGTTAACAACATTGATAACACCCGCTGGTAGTACGTCTTGAATCAATTCCATTAAAATTAAGATTGATACAGGTGTTTGCTCAGCAGGCTTCAATACCACGCAGTTACCCGTAACAATAGCAGGTGCTAGTTTCCAAGCTGCCATTAATAGTGGGAAGTTCCAAGGAATGATTTGGCCAACAACGCCGTAAGGTTCGTGATAGTGATAAGCAACAGTGTTTTTATCGATTTCACCCAGAGTGCCTTCCTGAGAACGGATACAACCAGCATAGTAGCGGAAGTGGTCAACACAAAGCGCAATATCGGCGTTTAAAGTTTCGCGAATTGGCTTACCATTGTCCCAAGTTTCGGCAACTGCAAGTACTTCCAAATTTGCTTCCATGATGTCTGCAATTTTTAGTAGTACGTTTGAACGTTCAGCAACGGAAGTGTCTGCCCATGCGCCTTTGGCGGCATGTGCAGCGTCCAATGCTGCTTCTACGTCCTGTGCGCTCGATTTTGGAATTTCAGCAATTACGCTGCCATCTACGGGAGAAATGGCATCGAAGTATTCACCGTTTACTGGCGCAACCCACTTACCGCCAATAAAGTTTTCGTAACGAGGTTTGAAGGTAATTACGGAACCTTCGCTTCCTGGATTTGCATAGATCATAACATTATACCTAGTTGATTTAGTCTCTTGGGAGAAGTCAGTTGTACCGTCTTCAAGTCATATATTCACTAGCCATAATCGGACTTTTACAGTTTATTAACCATGACCCGATAGTCCAAATTAAATCCTACTTTAGGAGGGGGGAGCGCTGGCAGGAGAACCAATGTATCCGTGCTGTACAGCCAAAGACGTAAAGTCGTTAACTTCGACTTCTAATTTGCGTTTTATCGTAGTTAACGTATTCGAAATAGTCTTAGTTGACACACTCAGTTCATTTGCAATTTCATGGCGATTTTTTTTCATCGCAAAGGCAATGAATATTTGAAACTCGCGATTGGTAAGGCGTGCTTCTATATCGATTTGTTCATTTAATAGTTGTTTGGCCAATTTAATCGCAATTTCTTGTTGAATGTACTTGTGTCCCTTTTGAACTTCTTCGATGGCCGAAATCAATGTTTGTGGGTCACTCTGTTTGCTGATGTACCCCATTGCGCCCGTTTCAGACGCTCTTCTCAAAATTGCGCCATCTTCAAACATGCTGAAAAAGATAATTTTCATATCAGGGTATTTATGCAGTATTTGTTTGGCCAATATTAGCCCGCTTTCAAGCGCTAAGTTAATATCAAGAATGATGAGATCAAACTTAAGGTCATTGAGTCGTTGAAAGGTTGTTTTTCCGCACTCCGCTTCATGAACACTGGTCTCGGGAATCAGTGCACTGATGAGGGTCTTATAGCCCTCGCGAACCACTTCGTGGTCATCAACGAGCAAAATATTCATTATTGCATGATATCCTTAAAACCAACCGCGTAAAACTAATCTGCAACTGTTACCTCCAGACTGATTTCGGTGCCTTCGTCAATTTTTGTTTCGATTGACAGCAAACCGCCAATACACTTAGCACGGTTTTGCATTGAAGTTAAGCCTAATCCATCTGAAGTATTAAGTGAAAAACCTATTCCGTCATCGCGAATAATGACGTTGAGAACACCTCCTATAAATACGATAGACACAACAACCTGCGTTGCCTTGGCGTATTTGACAACGTTGTTAAGTGCTTCTTGAACAATGCGATAAACATGAACATCCCTGTCATGTGACATTGGATAATCTGACATCTGCACATCAACTTTCCAATGTGTATCTTTCAAGCATTGATGCTGTTCGCTAATAAGTTTTTTAAGTGATTGTTCAAGAGATACCTTATCAAGGCTTAATGGATGCAGGTGATTGGTCAATTTGCGAATCGCATCACTGATTTCCTGGCAATAAGCCTTTACTTTCATGGCACTCTCTATGATGACTTTTGTATCTTCCGTAGAAGTCAGAATGTGGGCGTAAGCTTTGGTGCTCGTGAGAAGTTGACCTACATTGTCATGAAGTTCTTGTGCGAGGTAAGAGCGTTCTTCCTCTTGTAGCATTGCAATTCTCTGATTGGCTTTTGTGAGCGCCAATTCCTTGTTTATCAATGCATTGTACAACTGTTGATATTCGTCGAACACGGCCTGTATTTCGACTCGATCTGATGGCGGTAGAACTACCTGCCCTGATTCCGTTTGCTTGGAAGATGCAATTAATTGAAGTCCCTGTGCGAGTCTGTTTAGCGGTTTTAATTGATTTTTAATGCCATTTTGAATTGCCCATAATAAAAACCCTAACGAAAATACAAAAAGTCCGAGCACTAGATAAAAGAATGACATGTTTTGTGCTAATTCAGCACGATTATCTGCGCTTACAATAAGATAGCTGTTCTCTGAAATTGGCATAATAATGGGCTGGATATCATCAGCATTGAGCATCTCATCTTCAGGTATTTCTGCTTGTTCAAGCGAGTTGTAGTCAAGCCTCCCAAAAAAAGTCTCTACCCGTAAGTGTGGGCTTTCAGATAGGACTAACATCATGTCATCGATTGAAAAATCGCGTTGCTGCATGACCCTTGCCTGATTCATGACGGCAGTGGTTTCTTCAATAATGTTTTTTTGAATGAGGATATAGGTTGCGGCGCTAAAAAAACCGAATGTCACAACGAAACAAACAATAATAACCAGTGAGATATTGTTGTATTTAAGTTGGGGCAACTGCTTATCCTAAAAATTCATCGGAAAATGCTGATATGGACTAGTTTGACAGACTCGCAGGATAATCACAATTTTGGTGGGTCAAGGCTTTTAGGAGGCAAAAAAAGGCCTCGCAAAAAGAGAGGCCTTGATTAGTAAACTAAACGGGATTAGTTTTTAGCGATATTATTTGACTCGTATCGCTTAGGTAGTTTGAACGTCCAAACAGTTCCGCCTTGGTTGAAGTCTTTAACGCGCTTAGCAACTTCACCACCCCATAGAGGTACTGCACCACCCCATCCTGAAAGGACAGAGATAAACTGTTCGCCATCTTGTTCCCAAGTAACAGGAGAACCAACGATGCCAGAACCAGTGTTGAACTTGTAAAGTACTTCACCAGTTTTATCGTCAAACGCCATTAAGTAACCTTCTGGGTTTCCTGTCCATACAAGTCCACCAGCAGTTGTCAATACACCACCCCAAAGAGGAGCAAAGTTATTGTGTCTCCAAACTTCTTTACCTGTTTTAGGATCGATTGCTCTAAGGATACCAATGTGATCGTCAGCAACAGACTTGATTGTGAAACCAGCACCTAAGTAAGCTGCACCTTTCTTGTAAGAAGTAGGCTCATTCCAGATATCCATTTCCCACTCGTTTGAGGGCACGTAGAAGTATCCAGTGTCTTTTGAATACGCCATCGGCATCCAGTTTTTACCACCTAGGAATGAAGGTCGTGCAACAACTACTTCGCCTTTCTTACCATCTTCAGCTGCCGCTGGGTTACCAGGACGATTCTCTTCTACGTAAATTGGACGACCATTCTTATCAAGACCTGATGCCCATGAAACTTCATCAACAAAAGGGAACCCTCTGATAAATTCGCCATTTTCTCTGTTTAATACGTAGAAGAAACCATTTCTATCAGCAGTCGCTGCTGCTTTAACCATTTTTCCATCTTCTTCGTAATCAAACGAAACTAGCTCATTTACACCATCGTAATCCCAACCGTCATGAGGCGTGGTTTGGAAATGCCACTTAATCTTACCAGTGTCAGGGTCGATTGCTACGCGAGAAGATGAGAACAAGTTATCGCCAGGACGCATGTGTGAGTTCCACGGTGCAGGGTTACCTGTTCCGAAGAAAAGCGAGTTAGTGGAGGCATCATAAGTACCGCCTAACCAAGTTGCCGCGCCGCCTGACTTCCACAGTTCTGCTGGCCACGTTTGACCTGCTTCACCACCTGAAATCCCGTTTTCAGTCTTCTTACCATCTTTCCAGATGTAACCCATGTGACCTTCAACCGTAGGGCGAATCCATACTTCTTTACCCGTCTTCGCATCATAGGCATATACTTTACCCACGATACCGAATTCACCACCTGAGATACCGGTAATAACTTTTCCGTCAACAACAATAGGTGCAGATGTTATCGCATAACCTGCTTTGTAGTTCTCGACTTTTTTCTTCCAAACCGTTTTACCCGTGTCCTTGTTAAGGGCAACTAGTTTTGCATCCAAAGTTCCGAAAATGACTAGGTCATCATAAAGCGCAACGCCACGGTTGATAACGTCACAACAAGGCATGATTCCGTCTGGTAAACGCGCTTCGTATTGCCAAAGTTCTTCGCCTGTTCTCGCATCAATAGCGTAAACGCGAGAGTATGAAGCAGTAACGTACATTACACCGTCTTTAATAAGCGGCTGTGATTCTTGACCACGTTGCTTTTCGCCACCAAATGAAAATGCCCAAACAGGTCTTAAGTCTTCAACGGTGTCTTTGTTAACTTTTGCAAGAGGGCTGTAACGCTGCCCTTGTAGTCCAAGGCCATAAGATACAACGTCATCAGTTGTTGCTGCATCATCTTTGATATCTTTGTCGGTTACGCTAGCAGTAGCAGTAAGCGCGACGCCAGAAGAGAAAGCAATCGACAATGCTATCGCTTTAGTGAGTTGTGTAATTCGCATATTCAATACCTAATTATTTAGTTGAGTTAACGGACAAAACAAATTTATGCCATTCCATTAACTAAAGGTTAACTTTGAACGTAAAGGTATTGAATGCAACGGGTGTTTGAATTAGTTCCTTCTTTAGTAGGAGGAATTAATCAATTAACTTAACGAGATCGTTCTAATAGCTTGATTTACCGAACAATGTTCTATTCAGTAACATAGTAGGCAGGCTTTTCGTAAATAGTGTTATATTTATCAAAAATAGCTTGCATACCGCCGGTCATTACCAATTCCGTAATGACATCTCCTGCCGCATATGAAAGTGCGCGGTAGTCATTATGCACGGCCAAACCGATATCCCATTTTTGCTTACCCAACATTGGAAATGCATTTTCAGCAAGTTGATATTTATCTGGATCAAGCTCAGCATGCAGGTTGCTCATTTGCGATCTCAATCCCATCACTGCATCTATCTCGCCCTCAACCATAGCTGAAAATGCTTCATCATTTGAAGTGTAAACCGAGGTTTGTTCACGGAAACGACCACCAAATGCAGAGTTCAAATAGAAATATGGCACAGAGTCGTTTTCGACGCCGATGGGATGATATTGGAACATCGACATCGTTGGGACGTCTGGTAGGCGCTCAATTTCATGCACTATTTTCCAAGTTTCAGAATGATAAGGCGCAAACATATGCACGAGTTCATGCACGAGCAAGCCAACATCGTCGCGTTTCTGACTATATACTCGATCATAGGGTGTTCGCATCATCAAGTCGGCTTTCACGCGATGAATGATATGACCCTTCCAAATATAGTTGCGCAAATCGTCGTCGGTGGTCTCACCTGCTGTCATCCAAATGAGTTCTAGCTCAACGCCAAATGCATCGGCAATCTTCTTTGCGATCGCTACATCAATGCCTTTGGCTTCACCTTCTGAAGATTGATACGAGAATGGTGGGTAATTATCGTAAACTGCAATCCTTATATTGCCAGCTTCAATAATATCGTCGTAGGGTCTGGCTTGTACCGTCGATGTAACTAACAGTGATATTGAGAAAACAATCAAATAGCTCAATTCTTTATAGAAGACCGTATCGAGGCATTTTGTCTTCGAACTCTTTAAAGTGATGCGGCCTAAAATCTTATCGTTTGAAAAATATTCGCCCAACCAACTACCAAGAGTTAACAAACTACACGTAAATAAAGACAAACTATTGATACTTCTCATTTAACACCATCTTGGCTAAACCATAGACCTTTTGGTCTTTGCAATCCGATGAATAGGATGCAATAGTTTTTTGATGAATACAAATCTTCTCGTTTCATTCTCTTTAAGAAACGTAAGACTATAAATCTACAGCAATTAATTTACTTTTAGTCCACATACATTGGCGGAATGTTCCTCCTTCTTTAGTAGGGAATTTTACGAAAGATATACAAAAACTTTTTAATTTAGCGTAATTTACCTTCCATTACGTTCCCGATGAATTGCATCTGTAGAGATGCATTTTTCACAGTTATTCAGGTACTTAACATGATGCTCAGAGTTGTAAAACTATTAGTTTTTGCCTGTACAGTGTGCTTGATGTTTTCTTATTCCACCGCGAATGCATCAGAAACGATACAGATTTCTTACATCAAGCAGGTATCTGCATCTCCTGCCGGTGTTCCAGATTATTTATCACTCGCTGATGATGATGGAGTTGCTGGCGCAAAAGTTGGGATAATTGATGCCAATAAAACGGGCAAATTTCTTGGTTATCAGCTCAATCTGAAAACTATTAGCTTGCAAGAATCACAATCGCTAACTGAAGAGCAGCAAGCGTCTGTAAAATCTTCGATTGCAATAGTCATTGATACGGGCATTACTGATTTCAATAGAACTATCGAGTTGATTAATAAAATCAATCCCAGTGCTGTTTTGCTTAATGTGAGAAATCAGTTTGATGATGCACGTAGTAAGTACTGTTCACAATCGATAGTGCATATTGCACCGTCCTACCAAATGAAATCAGATGCGCTGGGCCAGTGGTTATTAACAAAACGCATTAAAGATATATTGATGATTCATGGTCCGACAGAAGAAGATCAGGCCTACGTAGATGCATTCGAATCGACGGCAAAAAAATTTAGACTCAATATTGTGGATGCAAAGGAATGGAAGTTTAGTTTTGATTTGCGCCGCAATGCATTCACAGAAATTCCAGTTTTCACGCGAACAAGAAAAAAATATGAAGCAGTTTTCAGTGTCGATCATGCTAATCAATTCGCATACAGCCTGCCGTTCAACACACATTTTTTAGTGCCCGTTATCGGTAGTGCAGGTCTCCAACCCACGGGTTGGCATGTATCGCACGAGCAGTGGGGTGCAAGGCAGTTGCAAGGACGGTTTAAAGAAATAGCCGGTAGGCAAATGTCCGAATTTGACTACTACGGATATGTAGCGATTACGGCTGTATCAACAGCGGTACAACAATTAAAAGAGAGAACTGGGACTGCTATTTATAACCAGCTCATTGTCCAGCAAGCGAATATTGCCGCTTACAAAGGTCGCCAGCTAACATTCAGAAAATCCACTCGACAATTGCGACAACCCATCTTGCTCGCAAATGCAGGTGCACTTGTCACACATGCTCCACTAAGCGGATTTTTACACCCATCAAATGATTTAGACACGCTTGGAGACGAAAACCAAGTATGCGAGGTAAAATGAAAACATCACTTAGAACGTTATGTAAAGTCGCTATCTTTTCTGCAATGTCTTTTGGATTGGCACACCACTCTATAGCCTTACCAACTGCTTATGTGACAAATGAAAAAGATGACACGGTATCGATAATCGATATGAACACCTATGAAGTTATCAACACGATTGATGTTGGCGATAGACCCAGAGGCTTTATCTTAAGCAGCGATCAAAAATTGGCTTACATTTGCGCATCGGAGTCTGACCGAATACAAATATTAGATTTAGATACGCTAGAGATCATTGGGGATTTACCCTCTGGCGATGACCCCGAAACTATCGCCCTTCATCCAAATGGCACGACTATATATACAGCCAATGAAGATGACGCTTTATTAACCGTGATAGATATTCCATCCGCTAGCGTTATCACCCAAATTGATGTCGGCGTAGAACCAGAAGGGCTCGCGGTAAGCAATGATGGTGAATTAATGATCGTCACATCCGAAACCACAAACATGGTGCATTGGATCGAGACTGAAACAAATGAAAACATTGCAAATAGCTTGGTTGCTTCAAGGCCCCGAGATGCTTATTTTAGCCATGATGACACAAAACTTTGGGTAAGCTCTGAAATTGGCGGTACGGTAGCAGTATTTGATACTGAATCCAAAGAGCGGCTAACAGAAATCAGCTTCAAGATTGACGGTGTTTTTCCAGACAAAATACAGCCGGTTGGTATTTTATTAATGAAAGATAAGCCACTTGCATTTGTCGCTCTTGGTCCAGCCAATCGCATAGCGGTCATAAATACTGAAACCTATGAAGTGGAAGACTATATTCTTGTTGGTCGTCGGGTGTGGCAAGTTGCCTTCAACCAAGATGAATCATTGCTTTTAACGACCAACGGCGTTAGCGGTGACATATCAATTATTGATACTGACGCATTAAAAGTGGAAAAAACAGTAAAAGTGGGTCGATATCCTTGGGATGTTGCAGTTCGCTATAAATAAGAAACTGGAATAAAAAGGAATGGCTATGTTTAATCGTTGCTAAATTCCTAAGGCGCGGATTTACAGTTGATTGTAGGTATTAATAATTTGAAAGCTTCGAATTCATGGATGAATTCGCAGAGCGCCCAGGGATTGGGTTCACAGCGACTTTCAAATTATTAATACCTACAATCAAATGTAAACAAATATCTTAGAAACTACGCAACACCTAAACAGAACAGATTAAAAACAAATATGCGGTTACAGGTAGAAAACCTTAGTTATCATTTCGGAAACAAAAAGGCACTTAACAATGTGTCTTTTTCGTTATCGTCAGGCTTTAACATTTTGTTGGGGCCAAACGGAGCCGGCAAGAGTACTTTGTTTTCTTTACTCACGGGCTTGCGGCGCGTTTCAGAGGGTCGAATTTTAATTAATGAGCTATCGATGAAATCGCAGCGTCAGAATGTCATGCGCCATCTGGGGGTTGTATTTCAGGAAAATACCTTGGACCTCGATTTAACGGTTTATCAGAATTTAGACTATTTCGCTTCATTACACGGGCTGAAAACCGAAAATGCCTTAACGCGGATTGAAGATGTATTGGAACATCTTGGGTTATCTTCACGGTTAGGAGATAAAGTTCGTAGCCTTAACGGCGGCCACCGCAGGCGATTGGAAATTGCGCGCAGTTTGCTCCATCAACCAAGTTGCTTGTTGTTCGATGAACCTACAGTAGGTTTGGATATAGAATCCAGACAACTCATTCTTACTTTTGTGCATGAATATGTTAAGCGCACAGATGCATTGGTGCTATGGGCAACCCATTTACTAGAAGAAGTAGCTCAGGACGATCATTTACTGTTATTGGCGAACGGCGAGTTAAAAGGTGACGATGTTTGCGGCAATTTAATTGCAGCAAATGGGGTGGATACTGTAAGCGCACTGTTTAATAAATACACCAAAAAGGACAAAAACTAGTGTATTGGCATTGTTTTATGGGCGTACTCAAACGTGAAATGCTGAAGTTTTGGCAGCAAAGGAGCCGATTGCTCAGTGCATTAGTTAGGCCTCTTCTATGGCTTATCGTATTTGCTGCGGGATTTCGATCAGCGCTTGGGTTGTCGATGATAGAACCGTATGAAACATATATTTTATATGATGAGTACATAGTGCCTGGTTTGGCTGCCATGATTGTACTGTTTAATAGTATGCAAGGGTCACTGTCAATGGTGTATGACCGAGAGATGGGCAGTATGAAAGTGCTATTGATGAGTCCATTTCCAAGAGAGTTTTTATTGTGTAGTAAGCTGGTCGGGAACGCACTTATTTCAGCGCTTCAAGTGTATGTATTTTTTATCATTGCTGCACTTCTTTCGATACAAGTTTCCCTGTTAGGGTATTTGTATGCACTACCCGTGATTTTTTTTCTAGCGTTATTTCTCGGTTCTCTAGGTTTGTTATTGGCGAACTATATAAAACAGTTAGAAAACTTTGCTGGCGTTATGAATTTTGTCATTTTCCCGATGTTCTTTTTATCAAGTGCGCTTTATCCATTGTGGAAAATGCGTGAAGCAAGTGAAGTGCTCTATTGGATATGTTTTATAAATCCGTTCTCAAGTGGCGTCGAGCTGCTGAGATTTAGTATGTATGAAAAATTTGCACTAAATGAGTGTATAGTCATGGCATTTGTTACTGTTGTATGTTTTTTTGCCGCTGTGAAAAGTTTCGAACCAAAATCGAATAAACCAAGGAAACCGGGTTAGTCTTTAAACAATATACCTGTTTATTGACATGTGTCATGAGTATGTAAAATACAGATGTAAAGGCAAGAATTAACAGAGATACGCATATGTTACTATATCTGCAATATCTCGGCTGATTGGCCCTTTAAATTCCTACTAAGGTACCATGTTGCTAATAACAACTCGAACTTATACTATTACAGGAAATTAACAAATAAAGGCGAAAAATTATGTGGAAAAAACCAGCATACCAAGAAATGAGACTTGGCTTCGAAGTTACTCTATACATCAGCAATAGATAAACTCGAAACGCAGTAAAAAGTATTATTTTTGAAGGTTGCTTAGGCAGCCTTTTTTTATCTGAAGTTAAAATAAACAGTATATAAAAGCAGTTATGCAGATTTTAATATTAGGTTCTGGTGCCGGTGGTGGCGTCCCTCAATGGAATTGCCACTGTCATATATGTTCGGGTATTCGCCACGACGAAATTGTCGCTAAGCCTAGAACGCAATCGAGTATCGCCGTGAGTAGTAATGGTGAAGACTGGATATTGATCAACGCTTCCCCCGACCTTAGACAACAAATCAATGAGACTCCAAAGCTTTGGCCTGAAAAGGGTGTAAAAAGGGGGACGCGCATCCGTTCAATTGTCTTAACTGACAGCCAAATAGACCACACTACAGGTCTGTTGACTTTGCGAGAAGGCTTGCCACTTCCGGTTCATTGTACAGATGTTGTATACGAGGATTTGACCACCGGGTTTCCATTATTCAATATGCTTAAACATTGGCATGGTGGGTTGCAAAGACGCGCAATTGATACTGACCACGAGAGTGAATTTTTCCCTGAAGGCGCGGGTGACCTAACGTTTAATCCTGTTGTTCTGGAATCCAATGCTCCACCATATTCAAAGTATCGCGATAACATCGTTCCAGGAAATAACATTGGACTTAAAATAACGAATAAAGTGACAGGAAAGGTGTTGTTTTATGCGCCTGGCTGCATGCAAGCAAGTGATTTGGTCAAAGACATGCTAAAGCAAGCGGACTGTGTGTTGTTTGATGGAACTCTGTGGTTAGATGATGAAATGATAGCTAATGGATTCAGCGAAAGACTTGGCACGCAGATGGGGCATATGCCTGTCAACGGCGATGGTGGTGCAATAGACATGCTGAATGAATATGATATTAATCGCAAAGTACTTATCCATATCAACAATACAAACCCTGTCCTAAATGAAAATTCAGAAGAAAATGCGTATTTGCAAAGCAAAGATATTGAGCTTGCCTACGATGGCATGGAAATCAATCTGTAGTGGATAAAGTAGACAAGGAAACCCAATGAGCACTAGCGAAACACCACTGAGCCGAGACGCGTTTGAACAAGCTCTCAGAGCAAAGGAGAAGTACTACCATATTAATCATCCATTTCACAAACGGATGAATGAGGGTAAGTGCAGTAAAGAAGAAATTCAGGGTTGGGTTGCTAACAGACTTTACTATCAAATTGCGATTCCGGTCAAAGATGCTGCAGTACTGTCAAATTGCCCTGACATGGAAACACGCCGTAAGTGGATTCAACGTATTATCGATCACGATGGCCGAGAAGGTGATGATACGCTTGGCGGAATAGAAGCTTGGTTGCGTCTTGGCGAATCCGTCGGGCTTAATCGAGAAGAAATGTTGGACGAAACGCATCTTTTACCTTCGGTGAAGTTTGCTGTTGGTGCTTATGTGAATTTTGTGAGAAGGGCTAGTTGGGAGGAAGCTGCTTGTTCGTCGCTTACTGAAATGTTCGCACCAAAGATACATCAAAGTCGCCTTGATACTTGGCCTGATCATTACAAATGGATTGATCCTGAGGGCTTTAAATATTTTCAAATGCGTTTAAGTCAAGCAAGAAGGGACGTGCAGCATGGTCTGCAGATTACGTTGGATCATTTTACAACGTACAAACAGCAGCAAGATGCGTTAAACATATTGCAGTTTAAACTGGATATTCTGTGGACGATAGCAGATGCTATTTGTCTTGCTTACGAGCATAAAAGGGTACCTTTTGATGGCATTGCAAATCAAGAAATTTGCCATAAAGGAATGCTATAACTATGTCGTTGAAAATGAACCCGCTGTATCGATTACAGTATGAAAAAGCGCAAAATGGGCATGTGTTACTCTTTCCTGAAGGCATGGTAAAATTGAGCGAATCTGCCGCAGAAATTCTATTGCAGGTGGATGGTGAACGAACCGAAACAGATATTAAAAGTGCTTTGAGAGACAAGTTTCCAGATGCGCCAGAAGACATGGAGCAGGATATTGATGAATTTCTTAGCCACGCAAAAGAAAAGAACTGGGTGTTAGATGAGTAGTGAATCAGCACAAATTGGCACGCCGTTTTGGCTGTTGGCAGAGCTGACATATCAGTGTCCGCTGCATTGCCCGTATTGTTCTAACCCCGTCAATATGGATGCTGAAAACGCCGAAATCGATACGCAGCAGTGGCTAAAAGTACTTTCAGATGCACGTGAGATGGGGGCTGTACAACTTGGCTTCTCTGGTGGCGAGCCATTAATGCGCAAAGATTTAGAGACACTGGTAAAACATGCCAGTGAACTTGGTTTTTATACCAACTTGATTACCTCTGGTATCGGTTTGACTGAAAAACGCATAAAAGCGCTAAAAGAAGCTGGACTTGATCACGTACAGTTGAGCTTTCAAGCAGCAAATGCAGAAGAAAACGACCTTATTGGAAACAAGCGCCACTCATTTGAGCAAAAGCAGAAAGTTGCTAGGTTAATTAAGAAATATGATTACCCAATGGTCCTGAACTTTTGTATCACTGCGCAAAACATCGCACAAATGCCTGATGTCATGGATCTTAGCTGTGAATTGCAGGCAGACTTTGTTGAGCTTGCCACTGTTCAGTACTATGGATGGGCGTATGAGAACCGTGAACATCTACTGCCCACCAAACAGCAATTGACGACTGCAGAAACTTATGTGAATCAGTTCCGGGACGGTCAAGAGGGGCAAGGTCCAAAATTCATTTTTGTGACGCCAGACTACTACGAAGTTCGCCCCAAAGCCTGCATGAATGGGTGGGGTACGACGTTTTTGACCGTTACGCCAGATGGCACATGTTTACCTTGTCACAGCGCAAAGATCCTTCCTTTGACTTTTCCTAATGTTAAAGAACAGTCCGTGCAAGATATTTGGCACAATGACTTTAGCTTTAATCATTTTCGTGGCGATGATTGGATGCCTAGCCCTTGTAAAGACTGCGATGAAAAGCATATCGATTTTGGTGGATGTAGATGCCAAGCGTTTATGCTGACAGGGGATATGTATAAAACAGATCCCGTTTGCAGTAAATCTCCTGATCACCACCTTATTCAAAGCGCGATTGCGAATGCAGGTGAATCAACAGATAAGCCCCTTAGATATCGCGTTCTGAAAAAGGACAAAATTCCTGTCAAAACTGTTTAAGCTTATAAGGCCGGTTGAATGAAGCGGTTGTATGTTGATGCTGATGCAGAAGATTTCCGAGAAGCCAATGCAGAAGGTCAACTGGATGACCATGAACAGTGTTACGCAGCGGTCTTTGCAATAAAAACTCCAATCAATGATCACTCCGGACTCGCACACTTGGTTGAACATATGGTGTTTAGAGGCTCAAAAAAGTATCCCTGCTCGCATGAGCTTTTTGTTATCAATCACCTGTTACCCGCAAACATTAATGCATCAACGCAAAACGGCTATACCTTCTACTTTTTTAAAACAACCGAAATTTCACTTTTTTATCCTTTGCTTGATTATTTGGTACAAGGGATAGTGCAAATCAATTATCGGGAGAGTGAGTTAATCCTCGAAAGAGACGGTGTATTGCATCAAGAACTACAGATGTATGAAGCGATGGAGGAGTATCAGCTATACGCAAGTGCTCTTCGAGGTGATGAATCACCAGAGAACAATTATCACTACGGTGGTTTTACGGATACGATGTCCAAAAATACACTGCAACAGCTCCGCCAGTACAAAACGCGATATTATCAGCCGGATGACATGACGTTACTGTGCTCAG
The DNA here is from genome assembly GCA_002340325.1 of Glaciecola sp. UBA2563. Taxonomy (GTDB): domain Bacteria; phylum Pseudomonadota; class Gammaproteobacteria; order Enterobacterales; family Alteromonadaceae; genus Glaciecola. The sequence goes on from DDLV01000008.1 coordinate 51,751, forward strand.
GACGCGGTATAGATATGCGCCGTGTTGAACAATGTACAAACGTATCCATCAATGAGTCTCAAATCTCTTTACATGACAAACATGTTCGACAATCCAAAAGTGGACTTGAAACTAAATTCGAAACTAAACGCAATGCCACGTCACCTGAGGTGGTAATTACTTGGCGAGTGCACTGCACTTATCTAACTTCTTTGGAAAATACATTAAACCTAATCCAAAAGCATCTTCCAAAGGATAACAGGATTTTTATTGATCCAGAAACAAATAACGCTGATGAGGTTGCACTAAGACTTGTCACTTTAAACCCTGAACAATCAAAAGAGATCGTGACAGACTGTCTGCAAACCCTTTATAGTGACGATGTTTCAACATATAACATCGGCAAATTAGATCCACAGATAAAACGACTTATATCCTACTTTATTAAAGTAAAGGGTCTTACGCCGGTTCGACCAGAAAAACTTACTAAAACGGCTATGCCACTAGCAAGTGAAAGCTTTTTGAATCGCATAGAACCCTCGGAAATTGTGCCTTTTAATTGTACACCTTTATTGATGCAATCTTCGTTCTGCTCATCACTATCAAAATACGTTTCAGTTGAAAACCTGCCGATTTTGCCGAAGTTGTTTCATTCACTCGCGACTCGATTATCTTCTGAAAAATGCTTTATTGCAGAAGGCGCACATTGGTTATATTTAATTCAAGAAGAAGAGCTGTTGCAAACTGCTAATACTCTACTCGCTGCAGAATTCTGGTCACCGAGACTGAGGGGTGAGCTTTACGCTATGGGTGTTAGTCTATTAGACGGACGATACTTTCTTTACGGTGCTCAGGACAAAATGGTCAACAGTCGAGAAGAGTGGTTATTCAGAATTAGACAAAGTGCACGATGAAAAAAGGTCTTTCCATCGAAAGATGGAATCTCTTTGGTCTACTACCAAGCGTTGCACAAGCGCTTTTTTAGATATAGAGGCAGCTCAACGAGACCCCACTTTTCAATGGAGTGACGCTTCTTCGTAGTGCGTTAAGGGGGGGGACTTTTCTTCGCCGAAAAATAACCTAATCAATTTGATACATTAGTATTATCACTCGTATTTATGTTGAAATTAAATACCTGTATTAAGTAATAAAAACAAAGAGATACATGAAAATTCCTTCTAAAGTATAGGTCTGCTTCAACAAAAGTACAATAACGTAATTTGTAGCTTTCAATATAATAATAGCATTCGATTAACACGGGCTATAGAATCATTATGAAATTCAAGACATTAGCGATATTGATCGCTTTAAGTAGCACACTCTGCATAGCGGGCAAAGTATACTCACACGGTAACGTGTTACCTCAAGGCGCAGACAGTTCTGAAATGCCCGATATTGAAGGCGGTGACGAAGACGAAGATGGTTGGGTTTTTGAAAATCCGTATCGCAGTACCGATGGGGAATTAAAAGAACAAATCGTCAAGTTTGGAGAGTCGGCTTATGCAAACAACTGCGCCGGCTGCCATGGACTTCACGCACAGTCAGGCGGTATTAACCCCGATTTGAGAAAGCTAGACCCTGAAAATTTTGAAGATGACGAATGGTACGTTGAGCGTCTTCGCTTTGGTTCTGCTAAGGGCATGCCTGCATTAGGTGGAATCCCAGAAGGTCAAAGCGCTCCAATCTTAGATCAAAAAACACTCTGGTCTATAAAAACGTACGTTGAACAACGTCGTGTTGTTGCCATTGAAGAAGGCGAGATAGAAGGCGAATAAACCGCATTAAAGTTTACTTTGATATAGTTCTCTTTAAATCTTTTCCAGCAATTCTATAAAGATGCCCATAATATTATGGGCATCTTCTGTAGTCGCTTCTGTAAAATTTGAAAATTGCGTTCTACACATATACCGTCATTACACGGTTGATATTCGCTGACCACTGTCTTTGTAGTTACTAGCGGAAAGTGAGCAAGTTTTGCTACCAGCTTTCAGTCAGCATTATCTTTATACCTGCCTCCAAAAACGGCATCAATTGTAATAAAAATGTAAATATATGATTTAATTAAAGTTAAATTGGAAAGCTCCATTTCATTTTTGAAGTTAGTCCCGTTATTAAAGCAAAATAAAAATTAGCCGATTTTTAATCAAGTATTGGTTTTTCACAGTAAAAACTTAAAAAAAGTAAGGCTTTTAAAAAATGAGTGTCAACACGTTCCATTTTTATTTGCGATGTTTAACCACAATTGAAAAGCAAATCGTACCAAGAAACGAAGCGAATAATCGCTTTATCAATGAGTACGTCAAATCGCTGCAAGGCAAGATTGATTCGGCGAAAGATGCAATGGAGCAAGCCGTTGAGCGACTCAACGTATTTAGTGAGCAACGAGAAAACATACTCAACGATATGTCCTATGCTGCTGTTGTTATGTCACAAATGTTCATTGAGGAAGAACTAGAGCTTGATGATGAGGCGCTATGGTGGCGAGAAATGGCGAAACATCAAATCAACTTTAAACATGAATTGCTCGTCATTCATTGGAAGAGAGAACGCGAGCCCGCTTACAGACAAGCAGTTAATATCGCACTGGGAGAAGCTTCGCCGTTTAAAGAATAGTTAACTCTGTCTTAAACGGATTTTTCTTGAACTGACGTATTATCTGAAATTGTCTCAATTTAATCTGACATTATTCGGCAACAAGCCCATTATCAATTGCATACCTCACCAATTCAGCGAGGTTATCAATTTCTAATTTTGACTTTATGTTTCTGCGATGGGCATCAACAGTACGAGTACTTATGCACAGTGAATTCGCGATTTCTTTGCTCGATTTACCACCCGCAATATGTCCTAAAATCACCTGCTCTCGCGTTGTCAGACGATTGTCCACTTGTTCATTTGGACTGTCCATTAACGCTTTTGCGACTGAACTACTAAAGTAGGAGTTACCTGAGGCAACCGTTTTAATTGCGTGATAAACCTCCTCAGAATGGGTATCTTTGAGCACGTAACCAGACGCGCCGACACGCATCGCAGTAGAGACAAATTCCTTGGAATCATGCATGCTGAAAATAAGCACACGTGTCTGCGGCAACGTTTCCTTTAAGATTTCGGTAGCGTCCAGACCATTAAGCGACGGCATGCTGATGTCCATCAATACAACATCAGGTTGTTTTTCGATGGCTTCGCTAAGCGCGTTGTTACCGTCATTCACAACGCCAACAATTTCTATATCATCATAAAATGATAGACAAGAACTTAGCCCGTCTTGGACCATTGGGTGATCGTCAACAAGCATTACTTTGATTGTTTTATTCATTAATGGACCTTCTCTGATGCGATTGTTGACGATTGTAATGGTTTACGAAAGCACTTTTGGGGATTTTTGCAGTCACAGTTGTGCCATCTGCTCCCGCATCGATATTGAAAACACCATTGTGATACTCGATTCGCTCGGCTAAATTTCTAATGCCGATGCCTTTATGTGATGACTGACCTTCTTTTTTGATGTTCGTGTTGCCGATGCCATTGTCACAAATGGTCAGCGTTAACCAGTCGTCCTTAACTTCTAAATCAATCGTCGCTAGCGTTGCATGTGAGTGTTTTTCGATATTGACAAGCGACTCCTGAACAACGCGGTAGAGCGTGGTATTAATGGGGTCTGGTAGCAACTTGCGCAGTGCCGGTTTGTTAATATGTATTGCTATCCCTGTGCGTTCAGAAAATTCGATACCTAACTGTTCCATTGCATCGGATAGTCCTAACTCATCTAAAATAGTCGGGTGTAGATGGTAGGATATTCGTCGGATTTCCCCAATCGTGTTGACCAGGTTCTTTTCAGCTTTTGCTAAGGGTTCGGGTTTCTCAATGGCTTTTTGTTTAAGGACTAATCCAGTGGCCTCCAATGAGTATTTAATGGATACAAGCATCTGTACTATGCCATCGTGGAGCTCTCTGGAAATATGCCGTTGTTCCTCTTCTTGAATGTGAATGATTTTCTGATCTAACGCATGAATTTTTTCTTCAGTTTCCTTTTTCTGAGTAAAATTGACCACAATTCCAAAACCAAATATCAAAAATATCGCCGACAACGTAATAATCAATATCGTTAAACGCGTGCTATCAACCTGCTGATCTATGGCATTTTGGATGGTTTGAAGCTGCTCATTAACACTGTCTAGATATACGCCCGTGCCCAACATCCATTTCCATTTAGGAAAGAAACGTGAATAACTGATTTTTTCTGTAATTTGTTCAGTTGAGGGCTGATTCCAAAAGTATCGATAGTAGTCGCCACCATTTTTCGCATTTTCAATCAGTATTTGGATGGTGGGTTCACCGTTTTGTCCTCTTAGGTCCAAGAAGTTTTGACCAACGCGATAGGGTTCTGTTGGATGTACAACACTAGTGCCGTCTTCGTGGTAGACAAAAAAGTATCCATCGTCTCCGTCGTAGATGAGCGTCGAAAGTATATCCGCAACCTGTTTTTGCTTCATCGGGTCGTCTTTGGCTGAGCTAGCATAAATTGAATCGACAGAAGCCATTGCGATTTCAGTGTAGTTTTTTAGTTCTTGCTGTTTTTGCTGAATTAAGAATGTTTCAAGTGCAGCAAGATTTTGTTGGGATAAGCTTCGGTATTGATCACTTACCATAAAGAATATAAATATGGCGGTGAGTGCGACATAAAAAACCGCAAACAACTGTGTTTTAAAAGAGAGCGACATATCTTAGGTCTCTGATGTAAAAGCTATTTGCATGTGTTGCGTTAGCTTTTGTTACTTAAAGTGATTTGTTACAGACCTCATGAGATTCTGTTTGCGTTAAAAATGGAGCTAGCTGCGGTCATGTTCACATGTAAAAGACGCTCGAGGACATCCCTGTTCGCTCGGACTCGCGCGTCCATGCGCTCGTAAGCTTTTACATGCAAACATGCCTCCGCTTAAACGCTCCATTGTTAAGGCGAACTGCATCAATCAAAAGCTAATATCGCGTGCAAGGCTTCGCGAAGTCCGTTACCTGATTGATGTTAAAATTTTGCTAAATAAAATACAAACATCAATCGGATACTTTACATGCATTTTACGCTTCTTCCATTTTATTAATACAAAGGTCTTAGGTAGTAGTACCTAGTCAAAATACGTAGTAGTGCCTATTGTTCTGAAATTACAACTCGTTAACATAAATACATAATTTTCATAATGGTTATTCGTTGCGCTGGCCACCTATGTGCGCATCGAATAATCACCGTTCTCACTCACGCTATTTATGAGGAAAAATATAGTGATTAAATTCAGAACTCTGGCTGTTGGATTGGTGTTTGCAGCATTAGTTATCAGCCCTTTAGCACATGCAGAAAAAAAATACCGTTGGCGCTTAGCGGAAACGTGGGGACCAAATTTCCCTATCTTCGGTGATGCCACCAAAAATATGGCAAAAATGGTGGATGAGATGTCCAACGGGCGCCTCAAGATCCGTATTGACTCTGCTAACAAGCATAAGTCAGCGCTCGGTATTTTTGATTTTGTCCGAACAGGACAGTACCAAATGGGGCATTCCGCGTCTTATTATTGGAAAGGCAAAGACATCAATACATTGTTTTTCACCACCTTGCCATTCGGCATGACAACGCCTGAACAGTATGCTTGGTTCTACCACGGTGGTGGCATGGAATTGATGAAAGAGACCTATGACCAATATGGCATCATGTCATTCCCTGGTGGCAATACTGGCAATCAGATGGGCGGCTGGTTTCGCAAAGAAATTAATTCTCTGGAAGACTTGAAGGGCCTCAAGATGCGGATCCCTGGATTTGCCGGTGAGGTACTTGCAAAGTTAGGCGCAAGTCCTACCAATATTCCGCCAGCTGAGTTATACACAGCATTGGAAAGAAATACAATTGATGCACTCGAATGGGTCGGTCCATCGCTTGATTTGAGAATGGGATTCCAAAAAATTGCGCCATTCTACTATACCGGCTGGCATGAGCCTGCAACTGAGCTTCAGTTCATGGTGAACCAGGAAGCTTACGACGAGCTACCCGCTGACCTGCAAGCTATCTTAGTCGTCGCAATGAAAACTGCGGCTTATGACATGTACACACAATCAACACATGAGAGTTCAGTTAACCTCGCAGAAATTCAAGAGAAATTCCCTGATGTGAAAATTCGCTCTTTCCCTAAAGATGTTATGAACGCCATCAAAGCAGAAAACGATAAATTGTTAGCTGAATTTGCAGCTGCTGACCCAGAGACTAAGAAAATTCTTGAGTCGATTGAAGCATATTCGAAGAAAGCTAGACAATGGACACGTTTCTCAGACGTTGCTTATCTCGAAAACTTTGATTCAGAATAATGATTGATGGGACGTAATTGAACATCGGATGATTACATTAATTCATGGTTTATTGAAAAAGTTTATAGATGCTATGGGCGTGCTTTGCGTCGTCTTCATGGTGGCGATGGTGGTAAATGTTTTTTACAACGTAATAATGCGCTATTTGTTTAACGATGTAAGTATCGGTTTGCAAGAGCTGGAATGGCACTTCTTCGCATCGATGTTTATGTTTGGCATCGGTTACACGTTGAAAGAAGATGCGCACGTTCGCGTTGATATATTCTACGAAAAAATGTTACCGCACACGCAAGCATATATAAATATTGTCGCGGCGCTTATCTTTGCGTTGCCTATTGCGTCAATCGTGCTGTATTACGGCTTTAGTTATGCACTAGATGCCTATCAAATCGGGGAAGGTAGTCCAGATCCTGGCGGACTACCTCACCGTTGGATCATTCGCGCGGTTATTCCAGCTTCAAACCTATTTTTGATCATCTGCATCTTTTACCACATATTCGATAACGTTCTTCGATTGCGAGGCCCAAATGTGCATGAAGAGCATATCCACCACGAGGGCGTCTAGATGTCTGAAGAGTTAATTGGAGTCGTACTCTTTTTTGTAGCGCTTGTCATGCTGTTTGGTGGATACTACGTCGCATTTACGTTCGCTGGCGTTTCGGTTTTGGTAGGTGTGATATTCATGGGCATTGACCTATTTGAATTCATGCCCTATCGCATCATGAGTATCATGGAAAATACCACCTTGATGTCGATTCCTATGTTCATTTTTATGGGTATCGTGCTGCAAAAAACGGGGTTAGCTGAGCGATTATTAGAATCATCTGCGAAACTTTTTGGTGGAATGTCTGGCGGTGTTGCTATTTCCACCATTATTGTCGGCGCACTGCTAGCAGCATCAACAGGTGTTGTAGGGGCGTCCGTTGTTGCAATGGGAGTGATTTCACTTCCCGTAATGCTGAAGAATAATTATCACCAACCTACCGCTGCGGGCGTCATCTGCGCATCAGGTACACTTGGACAAATCATTCCACCCTCCATCATTTTGATAATTCTTGGCGACGTCATGGGGATAGCGGTTGGAGATTTGTTTAAAGCAGCAGTGGTGCCAGGAGTGATGTTAATCGGCGCTTATGTACTTTATATTCTCGCGCTAAGTAAGTTACGGCCACACTATTGTCCGCCCATTCCGGTATATGAAGATAAAAAGACCGTTATCTTACAAGCAGCTAAAGATATAGTACCGCCATTGCTGCTAATCATTGCCGTGTTAGGTTCTATTTTTAGCGGTGTGGCAACGCCTACAGAGTCATCCGCGATTGGCGCGGTAGGTTCAATGGTGCTTGCCCAATTCTATGGTGGTATATCTGTCAAAACGATCATCGATGTGTCCAAAGAGTCCGTTAAAGTATCCTCAATGATTTTTGCTGTTTTGATCGGTGCTACTGCGTTTTCTATGGTGTTCAGTTATTCAGGTTCGGAATATTTAGTCGAGGAGTTTTTCCTAGAGTTGCCCGGTGAAAAATGGACATTTATTATTCTGGTAATGGTGGCCATTTTGATACTGGGCTTTTTTATCGACTTTATTGAAATTGCCTTCTTGGTAGTACCAATAATAACGCCAGTAGCCATGGCACTAGACATTGATTTAGTCTGGTTTGCGATTTTGATTTCGATGAATTTGCAGACCTCGTTTTTATCACCGCCCTTCGGGTTTAGTTTATTTTATCTCAAAGGTGTGGCACCAAAATCGATGAAGACGACGACAATATATAAGGGCGCAATTGCCTTTATTATTCTGCAAGTGTTAGTGCTGAGTCTAATTGTTGCATTTCCCGAAACATTTATTTTCTTTTGATTATGCTTAATATGACCTAAAAAGGCGTGCAATTTAGCACGCCTTATTGTGTTACCGGGAGAGGAACAACATTAAAAAGTATAGGTATAGCTGCCTTTGTTAGTGTTAATTACGTCAATGTTGGGCATCTCCGCAATGCTTGCTTTCATTTCTTCCTCAAGCGCATCGATTTCGACAAAACTATCGCAGATGACTTCTGCTCGCTGTTCAATTAGTTCACCCCTTGCTTCCATATCTTGTTCAATTTGCGCGGCAAAGGTTTCCATTCTTTCTCCAAATGATTGTGCACTGTCTGAATTTAGCATCTGTTTACCTAACGCAATTAACAGGTAGCCCATTGAGTTTTCGACTGTTTCTTCAACAAGTGTCTCAATGCGCTGTTCAAAGCTGTCGCTGAACATCTCAGAGAGTACCTCACCGTTTTCAGTGATTTCAAAGTTGTTCGAATCAAACCGAACATCAACTTCGTCTTTGATACCATGTAATTCCTCTGTGAGGTTAACCGCGATTTCGCTGTTCTCGCCCAACAGTCCAGAAAACGCTAGATTGACACCATCGATGGCTAAATCAACAGCTTCAATGACCACCTCTCTAACTTCGGGCACAACATTTTTGACACTACGAGAATAATTAGATACCAGTGAACGTTGACTGGAAGAGAGATCGACCTCTTTTCCATCAACAAGCAATTGTTCATCGTTGATGATGCTATAAATTGTTTTGTTGTCTGCAGTAAATGTCAAAACATCATTCTGTATTTTCATGCCGGCATTAAAGTTCACATCACAACTATCGAGGTCTACGTGTGAGTTGCTTGCAAAAGCAAATGAGCTGGCAGATAAGATAATGGCGCTTGCGATAAGTGTTCTCATTTTATGATTCCTGATTTACTTTAATATTCTTACATCTTCATCAACTTTGTTTTTGTAACAAACAAGTATGGTGCCAAAGTGTAAAGCATTGAATTATATGAATATATTTCATTATTAGTTTCAAGTGAGTTATAAAAATACTATTAATTAGCCATTTGTACTAATTTTTGGTTTGGATTTTTTACTTCCTAACTTGTAATACACCGATAGTGCGATATGTTGTGCCTAATACAGTTGAAAATGAGCGCATTTACGCAGTGAAAAAATTTGTACGACATTGTATCAGGTGTACAAAATGGACTTTTATTATTGCTGTTGTGGTGATGTTTAGCCTACTGGGAACCGCACCGTTTTACGTTTACCATCAATTTAGTACTGAAACGCCAATTGCCAAATTTCAATTTAGTTACATTACAAAGGATGTGTATTACATTGACTTTTTTAATGGCGATATGTGCGAATCGTCTAGATATAAAGTGCGTGGTGATCAGGTGCAATTCGACGCGAGTTTCCTAAAGTGGCAGGACTGGATCACACTGCTCGGGGCTGAGCCTATGCATCGTTTTGAACGCATGAGTGGGCGCTACAGGAACATACAAGATGAAAGACAAAATGTTAGAACTGTGATGTATATGAGTCCCAACGTAGTATTTGATCCTTTTTCAGAAACACCATTGAATGCGGGTTCAAATTGGCTAGTTTCGACTCAATATGGTTCATCAATCTACGTTGATATTGATCCAACTCTTCTTTACACCATTTACAAAACTGAAGACGGCATGATTGTGAAAAGCCAATCAGTTATCGCATTTAAAGAAGAAGACTTGGTTATCGATATTAATCCTAACTGTATCGATTCAAAAAGTATCTTCGAAAAATCTTCAAAATACGTAAATGATGTCTTTGTGTCTTTCTTCAGTTAACACGAAATTTAGTGTTCGTTTAGATTGACCTTGTATAATTTGAGTTACAGTGTCGTGCTGATCAATCGCAGAGTATTTGCGGATAAGTGCTAGGTTCACTTGATCTGACAATGTAAAGCAACCCTATATAAACCTAGTTATCGCTCACTCCAACAATATTTGTATCTAAACATTCGTCAAAACTGTAAGTTATGCCAAAAAGAACATCTATCAATCAAATAGATAAAATTGAATCGGCAAACGATATAGAGGATATGGTTTTTGACAAGAGAGCGGGATGGAGGGCAAATCAGGCGAAAGCGCGAAGACGACAGAGGCGATACAAACGAAAAATGACGAAAGCCATTTTTCTCGATGCATTGAACCAAGATGACACAAAAGACGACACTATGTGAGCGTAAGAATGTCGGAGTATAAAGATGGCATTTGTAGAACAGCTGACCACATTAAAAGGTAGCGATTATTGCATTCCAGTGGTGACGTTGAAAAATGGTAGCGTAGAGACGACAGGTAATACCTATCGTCTCGGTTATCATTTCCAACAATTGATTATTCCAAAGGTGCATGAACTAGACAAGTTAGCATTGGTCATGCAAGGTGAAATTCCACACAGTAACAACAGCTTAGTGATAAATTGTAGCCGTCGAGTGTTTTTGTCTGGCATGCGATACCTTGCGGTGAGAAACGATAGATGGGTTATCGTCCAGAGCATTGCACCCCCTCATATGCAATATGAAATTATTGGAGAAATAATTGCGAAGGCGGTTATCACACATTAACCCAACTCGTTAGAACATCGCAGTAGTAACCTTCCTACAGTAAAGAACAGCGATTATGAACTTCCACAACCACATATCGCTGCAAACTCTGAGCAAAGATAGCTATTAATGAAATAGTGAAAATGCCGATAAATGAATAACGAAAAGGAGTCCGATATTGTTCGGCATATTCATCGGCGATCATCAATGAAAGTAAAACATAAACTCATCTCTATTTCCGCAGTGTTAAGCATCGGATTGATTGGGCTGGGTTTAGTCTTTTTCGTGCTTAACGATTCCGTCCAGCAAAAACTGGGCATGGCATCGAGTCTATCCAATCAAGCCGTGTCTTCTTCAGCAGATACGGAACAAACACTTGACGGATTGAGCAATTCTTTAAATCAAGTTGCGAATGAACTCGATGTGGATTCTCAAACGCTTGAAGGAAACAAACTGCGTTTAAGCTTGCTTGAAAGAAAATCAAAAGGGATCTACGAAAGGCTCGAAGATTTGCGTCTGGTCATAGAAGACATTACACCAATTCTACCTGAAGGCAGTGCTGCTATTTTCGAAATTGAAGATGCTGTGTATGAACTTGAGGATATTCAAAGTGAAGTAAAACGCGAACTCGAAGCAAATATACAAACAATTACTGGCGAAAATAATGCATCCGCAGATAGCATCATTTTAAAAACCGAGCAGCTAAATGAACTAAATCAAAAGTTTAAGAGCGCATTTAACGAGCTTATTCAGGTAAATAATCAAAACATAGATAACAATACCGCAGCAATTGCCACTATCGCAGATATTAATGAGCAGCAAAATTCTTCATCAATTTATATTTTTGCCGCCATTCTGGTTATTGCAATTCTTGTTATAGTTGCCAATACATATGTGTTTTTCCTTGTCACCAAACCGTTAGATAGCATTAGTAAAAACATCGGCGAAGTAGCCTCTGGGAATTTAAATACACATTTTAAAGCATCGTCAGACGATGAGTTTGGCGCGCTATCAAGTGCCATGAATGAAATGGTCGACACATTAAAGACAATGATTTACCGGATAAACAATGATGCGAAGTCTTTGCTGAGTACAGCGCAAGAGTTAGAGGTAATAAGCCTAAATACGCAAAGTGCAGTTGAAAATGAACGCGCAGAGATAGAACTTATTATCGAAGCTACTTCGCAGATGTTAAGAACTGTTGAATCGGTTGCATCTGCATCAAATGATTCCAAAGACTCAGCAATAGCGACTGAAGGTGCGTCACAGGAGGGAGGAGCAATTGTTAAAGGTAATATTGATAGAGTAACGGCGTTAGCAAATGGTTTTCGCCACGGTGCTACCATAGTAGGTAATGTTGAAACACATACGCTTGCTATTAACAGGATCGTTGACGTTATCAAAGAAATTACAGAACAAACAAATCTCTTGTCACTTAACGCCGCGATTGAAGCTGCTCGCGCTGGAGAGCAAGGGCGAGGGTTCGCCGTAGTAGCCAACGAAGTAAGAGAGCTTGCAATGCGAACACAAAAAAGTACTGATGAGATTAACGACATTATAAGCAACCTCAACGTCGCATCAAAAGAAGCTGTCGATTATATGGGAAGCAGCGAAAAAGACGTCGTCAATACTTCTGAGGAAGCGCAGAAAGTGAACTTAGTATTTGATGAAATTACAGACTTGGTGAGTAAAATCAGACAAAATATTGATATGGTAGCCGTGGCAAGCGAGCAACAAAGTCATGTTTCCAGAGAGGTGCAAAATCGTTTATCTACAATAGATAACGAAACCGAACAAGTCCAATTAATGTCATCAAACGTTGTTGACCAGAGTAGCAGGTTGAAAGACCTGAGTCTGCGCATGAGCGAACAACTCAAAGTGTTTAGGATTTAAACGCTCAATCCAGTAGACAAGGTAAAACACCACAAAGTAACCTTTGCAGGTTTGCGCAAAGATAGATATTCTAACGTCTTGTAATTCCCTCAAGCTTGTCATGCATTTCTTTCTGCATGAATCACAATGGTTAATTAAATGTGTCACTGAGAACGGTACTGGTCGCGGTGTGCGCAGGTTATTTGCTTGCGCCGTTGGGGATGGCTGCTGTAAACGTAGCGATACCTTCGATGGCAAGTGACCTGAGTGCCAGTGCGGCGCAAGTAGGTTGGCTTCCAACCATCTATATTTTGTGTAACGTTGCTGCGTTATTGCCAATGAGTAAATTGGCCGACATTCATGGACGCAAGAAAATATTTGTTTTAGGACTGGTGTTTAATTGTATTGCTGCAGGTAGTGCTGGTTTTTCCGATTCTATTGAAATTATTCTTTTTTGGCGTTTTATTCAGGGGCTTGCAGCCGCCATGATATTTGGAACAGGTATTGCCATTATTAGCCAAGAAGTCCCTTCAAATAAAAGAGGATGGGCGCTTGGAATTGTCGCTTCAAGCGTATACGTCGGACTGACCATTGCGCCGGCTATCGGCGGTGTTTTGACTCAACATTATGGATGGCGATCTGTTTTTTTGTTTCAGGTGCCGCTAATCCTTTTGTTAATTGCTTTTATATTGAGTTACATCAGAGCTGAATGGACAAGCGATACACCAGGCAAATTTGACTGGAAGGGAACAGTATTATTTGGCGCATTTGCAACTAGCTTGGTCATTGGAATGAGTGAACTGCCATCGATAATCGGCATCGCACTGATTTTGTTGTCAGTATTAGCCATGTTGTTTTTTGTCATGCATCAACGACGAAGCTCTTCACCGCTTATCCGAGTGCAACTTTTCGTGGAAAAGCCTATTTTTAGTTATTCCTTAGGCTCATCTTTTTTCATGTATGGGTCTAATTTTGCCACGTTCTTTCTGATAAGTTTATATCTTCAGTTAATTCTTCAATTAACACCTATTGTCAGCGGAAACATATTGCTGTTACAAGCGCTTGCAATGGCCTTTGTTGCACCCATAGCGGGTAAGCTTTCTGACAAGTTTCAGGCCAGATACATCGCAACAACAGGCACGTTAATTGTGTTCCTTGGCTACTGTTTAATGCGCCAAATTGATGAAACTACCTCGAGCTATTATGTAGGAACCGCATTGTTTATCATCGGTATTGGCTTTGCGCTATTTTCCACTCCCAACAATAATGCAATTATGGGTTCTGTCTCAAAAAATGAAATTGGTGTTGCGTCATCATCAATGAATCTCGCGAGGACAATTGGTAATTTAGTCGGTATGAGTGTGGTGAATCTGATTCTGCATTTGGTTATTGGCAAGCAACCACTGTCAATGGAAACCAACTCACAGTTGATGGTAAGTATTTACTACGCGTTAAACATGTCGATTGGCTTTGTTTTTATTGCTTGTATATTGTCTATTTCTAGGGGGAAACACTGAAAAATGATCATTCTATGTCGCTGGAATTTTAAGGGTTTGACCGATTTGTATAGTGCTTTTGTTTAAGTTATTTGCTTGTTTTAATGAATTCACCGATACGTTGTATCGCTGTGCCAGCATTGACAGAGAATCTCCTCGTTTAACGATATGCTCTTTTCGATGCTCATATATACTTGCAAACAGTGTTCCCTCAGGAGGATGCTGACTAAAAAAGCGTTTTGTCGCGGCAAAAACTGCCCTTGCCAGCTTCCGTTGATGCGATGATTGATTGAGCAACCTTTCTTCTTGTGGATTGGACATAAACCCGGCTTCGACAAGGATCGAAGGAATATCTGGTGATTTTAGAACGCCGAAATTCCCAAGTTGAGTGGATTTCTGGTGCACTCTTGTTACTTTACTAAGTTCGTTTATGACTTCCTTGCTCAAATCATATCCAGTTGATAACGAATGGCTCATTGACATATCGAGCAAGGCATGTGCAAGGTATCGCTCACTTTGTGTATCTTGAATAACCTCGCCAACGCCTCCCAGCAGTTCAGAGTGACGCTCACTTCGTTCAAGCCATCTCCCGATTTCAGTGTTTGCGCGTTTCATTGTCAACACCCATACAGATGCTCCACGAGGTCGTGGTGAGGTGAACGCATCGGCGTGGACAGAAATAAGCACATCCGCTTTTTTATTTCGTGCAATCTCTGAACGCCGACCAATATTGAGATAATAATCTCCATTTCGTGTCAAAAATGCAGCCATGCCTCTTTCAGCATTGATCAGGTTGGCAAGTTTTTTACTAATGGCAAACGCAACTCTTTTTTCAAGTGTTCCACTGACTCCCACTGCGCCAGGGTCGTGGCCGCCATGTCCGGGATCGATAGCGATGACTATATCGCGCTGACCATTTGTAAATTCGCCCACTGTGCGTACAGGTGCCCGCGGCATGTCATCCTGCAGGTCCACAACCAAACGATGACCGTGTGGGCCATACGGTTTTAGTTTGAACAATTTAGGCTTTACGGTTTTTGTGAGGTCTAGGACCACGCGCCTTGAATCACTGCTTTTGGCTTTACTTGGCCTTACTTTCTTAACCAGAGACTTTGGGTTTTCTATATCATTAAAGTCAAATTTGCCGGTGGTCTCGTTGAAATCGATTACCAAGCGATGCGGGTTTTGCAGGGTGAAATATGAATATTTGGGCTCAGCAGCAAGGTCAAAAACAACACGCGTGCTGTCGGGTGACGGCCAAATTCTCACTCCCTCCATCTTATTCGCGGCGATAGCGAAAGAGGAGTGAAATACGACTAAGCCCAATAAAACAAAACGTTTTAAGGTTTTTCGATTCAATTTATTTTTCAACAGTGTTAGCGCACTATATTTTTCTAAGCTGCGTTAAATGAAGTCGATGTCGACTCAATGCAGCTCATTATTTGTTCAATATAGTAATTTAAAGATGATTTGAAAACAATGATGTTGGAAGAAGGCGCAAAATTCTTCACCAAAACGGTTTAGGTGAGGATAAATAAGTCAACCTCAGTCTTCGTCCTATCCTAAAGTCTGCATACCATGGGATTATTTTTTCTTAACAAAAATGTATGTAGTATTCACAGCGCGTTAAATATCTAAACAATACAGTCACATTTAAAACCGCAGTAAGGATGACGTTATGGATAACATTTTAGACATGTGTGAATCAATTGCTCTTTTTGTGAATGAAGATTCACAGGAGCTCCCCATGCTCACATCAACTGGCAGAAAACCAAGACTAAATGAAGGAACGCTATCGTCATCCAGCACCTTACTTTCTAGTATTAGCTTTCATTGTGAAAACAACGAACGGGTCCTCATTATGGATTCAAGGTTTGTTGAGAGTGATAAACCATACGACTTCAATGGCGAGTATTTACTTGTTAACTACAGCGTTAAATCAAAGAATGACAGCGATCGCTTTATCGTATTATCAAACAAATCGTTAGTGCTTAAACGGCAGGATGATATACGCCACGGTGAAAAAGTAATTGGATTATTTCTGTTTGACTTCTCCATGGACAAATCCGCTCAAAATTAGAGAAAGATACTTCTTAAACCAGCGAACTTTTCGGCTACACTGCAATAAAACACGATATGAGTTTATCTTTAGGTGATAAGCTCACATAAGAGCGTGTTGATCTTTGTTCATTATTTGAGCAGCAGGTCATTTAGCCGGCAGGCAACCGCAAATGAGTGTGGTTTGTTGGTGCCAAATGAGCGAATTTGTGGGCAGTATGTCGGCTAAATGGCCGCTGCCCGGAGGGCTGTCACCTATAATGACCTATTTCTGTGTTCTCGCTGGTTTATTTGGATTGCCAAACTGCACCATCGACGCCTTGAACTAGCCCATTATAGGAGGCAGCTCAAAAAATGAACAAAGGTCAACACGCTCTAGTTTATGGCACTGCACATTGCATCGTACAAGAAAAATAGGAAGTGGCCTGAGATGAAAACCTTTCCATTAGCTTTATTATTTTTGCTCATTTCATTTGCGTTAGTTGCAAATGAATCTAGCGAAGCGCCTAGCTCAAAAGCGCCATTCTCGGCAAATATGAGCGAAACTACTCATCAAATTCGCATAGATGGTAAACGCGTAAATTACATCGTAATGGCGGGCGATACTGTGCTTAGTGATAAGGATGGCAATCCCAAAGCAAGTATTTTTAGCACGAGTTATATTCATGAGAGCAAAGATGCATCGAGGCCGCTAATATTTATTTTTAATGGTGGTCCGGGATCATCAAGTGTTTGGCTTCACATGGGGGTGTTTGGACCTAAAAAAGTCGTTATTCCAAGTGATGCACAACAGGTACCCGCGGCCCCGTATACCATTGCTGATAATCCAGTGAGTCTTATCGATGTCGCTGATATGGTGTTTATTGACCCCGTGGGTACCGGCTATAGCATTCCACTTGGTGAGTACGAAGGAAAGGATTTTTGGGGTGTGCGGCAAGATGCTCAAATTCTATCTGAATTTATTCGCGTATTTATTACCAAGCACCAGCGCTGGAACAGCCGAAAATACCTAGCGGGGGAAAGCTATGGTACAACAAGAGCGGCGTTAATGACGCGCGAATTGCAAGAGGGGTGGGGCACAATTGATTTAAACGGTGTGTTTCTTATTAGTTCGATCCTCGATTTTCAAACGGGCGATTTTGCGCCTGGAAACGACCTGCCTTTTTTGAGTTTTCTTCCCACATACGCTGCAACCGCGTGGTATCACGATGCATTACCGGATAAATCAGCATGGGATTCGCAAGCAACTTTTCTTGATGAAGTGAGGGACTTCACACTCAACGAATACGCGACGACATTAGTTAAGGGTGATTTAGCAAGCGAGGTCGAAGTTACAAATGTTGTTGATAAACTGCATGCGTATACGGGTATTTCAAAACAATTTATCAAACTTTCAAAGCTTAGATTGAATGAATTTGAATTTATGAAAGAGCTATTGCGTGAACAAGGTCTAAGTGTTGGACGACTCGATAGTCGATATGTTGGAGAAGACGCAAATCTTGTGGCCAGTCGGTTTGAAGCGGACCCATCTGCTTATGCTATCGATGGCGCATATACTGCGGCGATTCAAAGTTTATCTTGCATCAGACCTTGGTGTTTTGAGGGAGCAGAAATACAACATTTTATCGGGTGAGGTGTTTTCTAACTGGGACTGGCTGTATGAAAGAACGCCGCGCTCACAAGGATTTTTAAACACATCACAACATTTGGCAAAAGCGCAGCGCCAAAATATGTCTTTTAGAATATTTGTGGCAAACGGCTACTACGACTTGGCGACGCCGTTCTTTGGCACTGAGTATTCGATGAACCAAGCCGGTATTGATAAAAGCAGATTGGATATGAAGTACTATCCCGCTGGGCATATGATGTATATCCACCACCCATCTTTAGAAAATCTGGCAGAAGATATGCGCGCGTTTTTGAACGCAGGGGAGTAAAGACAGAATGTTGGGGCGACAAATGCTAAGAGTATTTTGTTTGATAAGCAGTTGTTGCTTATTGGTTCTGATTGGAAACCCCGTATGTGCAAAACTGACAAAGGTTGAAGTTTTAGAGCAAACGGCTTTTGAATATCAACAGGAGAAATACGAAAGCGTATCTGGTTACTTTTACTTCCAGTTCGACCCTTCAGATTCACTCAATCAACGTGTTACAGATATTGAGTTTGCATCGAAAGATGAAAGTGGAATGGTCGCAGCAAAGGCGAGTTTTTATCTTATTCAACCTAGCGATGAACAAGTAAAAGGAACGTTGTTTGAAATCAGCAACAGAGGTTCTAAAGCATCGCTTCGATACTTCAATAATGCGGCCAGGAACGCCATGCCATCAAGCGAAGAGTCTTTAGGCGACGGGCTTATACAGGATCTCGGTCTGCGAGTACTATGGGTAGGTTGGCAAGCAGATGTTCCGGTGAACAAGGACACAATGCACGTCATGTTGCCTGTTGCAAAAGGTGTCGAGGGTTTAGTAAGAAGTGATTGGACGCTAGAGGAAAATACCACAGAACTCTTACTATCTCACCGACCAGGAATTGAGGTGATTTACCCTTTTGATAACGAAAGCGCACAACCTGCATATCTGACAAAAAGACTTTCTCGAAACGGTCAACGCTCAATCGTAGATAGAGAGACCTGGGAATTTAACAACGAAGGTTCGGCGATAACGGGAAGTTTCAGTTCTGGCATCTATGAGCTTGTTTATCCATCCAATGATCCAGTTGTGGTCGGGCTTGGTCTGGCTATTTTGAGAGACACGGCCACGTACCTTAAGTCCTCAGAAAGCCAGTTCCCAAGCCAAAAAGTGATTGGGTTCGGCGTGTCGCAAACAGGTCGTTTACTTCGGCACTTCTTGTATCAAGGGTTTAATGAAACCTCAGAAAATTCGAAAGCATTTGATGGTATGCTGATTCACACCTCAGGCGCTGGAAGAGGGAGCTTTAATCATAGGTTCGGGCAACCGTCTCGCGATGCGCACCGATTTTCCGCGTTCTTTTACCCAACCGATATATTTCCCTTCACGAGCCGGCCAACGCAAAATCTCATCAACCGCGAGCTAGAAGGTCTTTTAGACAAACAATCGAGCACAACCAGACCTAAAATTTTCTATACCAATACGGGCTATGAATATTGGGGGCGAGCCGCCAGTTTAATCCACACAGCCTCCGATAAAGACATATTACCCTTAGAAAACGAGCGCATCTTTCATTTGGCAAGTGGTCAGAATTTTGTTGAACGTATCGAAAATTTGAAGGACATAGGTAATGGTGTCTATCGAGGGAATCCGCTCGATTTTTTAACAAATTTGCGGGCACTGTTATCGTCATTATCAGCATGGGTAATCGACGGCAGTCAACCACCAGATAGTCAATTTCCGCAGATAGAAAACCAAGAACTTACTAACATCCAGAAATACCAACTGCCTGAATGGTTAACAAGCATCGATGTGCCGCAATCACCTCATAGTGCATATCTTCTCGACTACAGCATCAATTGGCAACATGGTGTTATCGATAATCAGCCACCACGCCTGCTTGCTGAAATTATCCCCTTTGTCCCAACTGTCGATAGATGGGGCAATGAGGTAGGTGGTTTGCGCCACCCTTATCTGGAGGAGCCGCTGGCGGCATTTTTGCCTTGGTCACTTCGAGATCAAGGATTCTCACCTAATGAAATGCGTGATTTTAGAGGGATGATGGTGTTAATGCAAAAACAGGATGTACTTGCACGTTATCAGGATTGGGCTACTTATCAAGCGAAGCTGAATACTGCTATCAATAAGGCTATCGAAAGAAATGAAATCCTACCTCGTGATAGAGAGAGATTAGTTATACAGGCTAATTGGATTTGGTCAAAAATAATGGATGATTAGCGAGCAAAGTAGGGACAGCAGATAACGGCGATTTTATGCAAACGTCTCTTAACCCCAATCAAATGTCCATTCAGTGGATAACCCTTTTATTTCAAAGCTGTCTGCTTTTGCTTGTTTGTTTTCTCTAAGGTCTACCCACTTGCTCCAGACGCGTTCGACGCTGTATTCATCTTGGACGCGTTCTATAAGCTCAAATTTATCGCCTGCTTCAACCGCTCCTTCTTCCACTACACGGTAATACCAACCTGTACGATTAAGCGCAATCAGTAGGCTCATCATATGCGCATTTCCTATATGGTGATTCACTTTCCAACATGGCATTCTGGGCTGACTGACTTGTAACTTCGCGGAGCCAATTTGATAGGTATCGCCAATAAAAACAGCGTCATCGGTCATGCCTGTACTTGAAAAATTCTCGCCCAAACAAGGCTGTGAAAATTTGAGCTTAAGATGTGGCAAGGCTTCTGTTAGTGCTTGATAGTTTTCAAACGGGTATTGATACACCGCTTTATCCAGTCCGCCATGAACCCTGCGATCAGCTTGGAAGTCTCCGTTAAGGCCTAGGCTGTTTACCGCGACCTTGCCACTTGCGGGCAATTTCAATATGCCTGTGGGTGTGTTTGCTTGTCCAATGGTACTTTGTTGTGCAAGCAAAATAGTGCGTAGTTCCATTTCTAAGCCTCGTCTAATTCATCTTTTACTTGTTGAATAATACTATAGTAAATCAAATCGTAGTGCCCGCCGGATGCTTTTGCCTTTTGCAAAATTTCATTGAGAATTACATTTGCCTTGTCCAATTGGCCTTGTGATTTTAGAAATTGGGCGAAGTAAAATGACGCTTTTGGGCCTGTAAAATATTCATGTAGTGTTTCGAATTCATGAGTTGCTTCTTCAATCTCTTCTAATTCGGCGAGTGTTCGTGCATAGAGGAGATGCGCATTAGGGTTTTTGTAATCGGGATTGTGTTGAATCAATTGATCAAGAATAACTCTGGTTTGTGCAAAATCGTGTAGCTCGAAATAGCATTTTGCGGCACCAAACATTAAAACAGGCGCATAGCCATTCTCGCCCGTTGCTTGTTTTTCATAGAGCTCTAAAGCGCTTTCGAAATCTCCTTTCGAAAAGTAGTCTTCTGCAAGGTTTACATCCGCATCAAAATTTGAATTCAATCTTATTCGACTGCTAATCCCTTTAAAGTCTGCATTTACAACATTTTCGTAATTCTTCCCTTCAGTTTTTGTTCGTCGCGCATTAATAAAATCAGGAAGTATCACCGTAAACAAATACACTATTCCGCTGACAAATGGGAGGAGAATAAAGGCCCAAACCCAACGCTTATCTTTACCTTTTTTATAGGCGTGAACAATGAGTAACGCTTGAATCAAACTGGCGAAAACTAAGTATGTCATTATGCAGTTTGCTCCCAGAAGACAATCTATAACCAATCTAAATCGTATCATCAGATAGCAAAGGGATAAAACAAAAAAGAGTAACTTTTTTGGACAAAGGATAGATTAAGAAAGCAAGTTACTACACTGAGCGTCTTCCAGTGTTTTTTTCGATGGTTTTTTGAAGTTCCTTTGCGTTCACGCGATACAATGAGGTCTTTCCAATACCTTTCAACAGTCTGTGTTGATGACAAAATACAATTGATAAATCATAGCTACATGCGCGGTAAGTCATCTCGTCAATCACAACCTCTCCAGCGGATGCAATGCTCTCTAGACGTGTGCATCTTACCATCGTCTCTCCCCATATATCATGTGAGGGATGAGTATTTGAACCTAAGCCGGAATAGACTTGCCCCGTAGCAATTCCGATTTTAATCTCTAGGTTATTATGTTTAGCTGCGCCTTGCACCAGATTATTTGCCTCGATAGCAAGCTCAATCGCCACATAAACACTCGCATTAATGTCAATCACAGTAGCGTTCCCAGTGTGAGAGTATCCAACAGCAATAAGGTATTGATCCCCATTGGTCTTGATTCGAAACGCGTTCTTTTTTGTTACTAAATCATCAATTAGCCGAAAGATGTGATTAAATGCTTGTTGTGCCTTCAGGTCTCCGATATCACGCATAATTTGTGATGAGTTAACAAAATCTATTGATATGATGACGCATTCATCAGTTTTGTAAGTTTGCTCACTTACGCTTTCTTTGGTGCTAATGAGAGATGGTTGAAAGGGCCTTGGAATCAATGAATCGATTATTTCCTGACCTGTTCGATTAGCGCGTTTCACTCTCTTCCAGTTCGTTGAGATCATAGAGCGCAAATAAAATGCACAAGTGACACATGCAAATGCAAGCGTAACTTGATTGAGCTGTTTTACTCGATGTATATCGATTCCATGATTCGTTGATACGGCGGAGAAGTTCAGTTGAATATAGAAATAAATGGAAAGTAGTATTGCAACTAGGATAATGAAGGCTGCATTTTCCCGATTGGGAAAAACTAAACTCGCTATGAATAGCTCAACCAGTATAAAATAGCTTATCGATGGGTCAGCTTGCCACAAATGGCAAGCGACTAACAGGTAACTAGCAAAGCATATAAAGACTGCAAATTTGGACCAGGTCGCGAGATAAAATTTAAGATATAGAACGCATGCGAGCAAACAAACACCGTGGAGCAATACATTTATTAAATGGTAATGCCAATGTGGTGTATTAACGAAGAAGAGTTTGATTGCTTGGACCAAAATTATTAAGTACATAAGTAACCCAATGCGTATCAATAGTACTTCTTGTGAATACTTGTTTCTTACGTCAAATGTACTGTCCACTGCCTAATTACATGTCTCATATAGTCATTCTACTATACGTTTGTGGGTTTTTTATCACACTGGCAATTGTGCCTGTTTCTTAAGGAATAAAAATGATAGCTGCACTAGTACTGGCCGCTGCACTTCTGCACGCAGCATGGAATGCCCTACTAAAATCAGCAAGAAATCGCGTTAGGTCACTGGTGGTGAATCGCTTGGCGGCAACATGTGTTGGTGCCTTTTTATTACTGTATCTACCACCGCTAGATGCACAAGCTTGGTTCTATGTGATAACGGCAGCGTTAGTTCATCTGATCTATTTTTTTGCACTTTTGAGCGCATATCAGTACGGAGATTTTTCTCAGGTTTACCCCATCTCGCGAGGAACAGCGCCTTTACTCATCTTGCTATTCAGCATCGCCTTTGGTGTTGATACTTTGTCGTTGATAGATGCTTTCGGCATTGTTTTGGTGAGCATCGGTATTATTTTTCTAGCTCGAACCCGGTCTATTTCTCACGCGGTTTATAAAAATAGGGCGTTGGGCTTTGCATTTTTAACTGCTTTTTGTATTGCCGGTTATACATTGTTTTCAGGCGCTGGAGTGCGCATTTCTGGTAATTGGTTAACGTATGCGGCAACTCTAGAGGTTGTGTCAGGTGCTATATTTCTTATAACTGCCAGTATGTTCAAACGCAAAGATGTTTTTGCGAAAGGTTACACTCTCGCGGAATGGCGTACCGATGCACTTTCAGGCGTTTTAGCTGTGGTTGGATTTGGGATTGCACTATGGGCAATGAATTCCATGTCCATCGCCTCTGTCGCTGCTTTACGGGAGACAAGTGTTGTATTTGCTACGCTGATAGCTTACGTTTTCTTAAAAGAAAAATATGCGACGAAGCGTATCATCGCATCAATGATAGTAGTAGCAGGCGTAAGTCTGATATTGCTTTAAAAACGTCAGGAAATCAGTCTCACAGATAAGACTTGAGGGACTTCAGAAATCGCATTTATAACGTCTTCATTGCCTTGAAGTTCAACATCGATGATGTTGTAGGCCAGTTCGCCTCGGCTTTTATTAACCATATCAACAACGTTAACGTTATGGTCAGCTAGAATTGATAACACGTTACCCAATACTTTAGGGACGTTTTCATTGGCAAAAATAATGCGTTCTGCGTTAATTCGATCCAGTTTTACAGTTGGGAAGTTAACCGAATTTTTGATGTTGCCATTTTCGAGAAAGTCTTTTAGCTGATCGGCTGCCATCATTGCACAATTTTGCTCAGCTTCAGCAGTGGAAGCGCCTAAATGCGGCATGCTAATAACGTCATTTCTGCCAGCAAAGAGAGCTGATGGAAAATCGTTTATATACTTTGAGAGTCGCTTATTATCCAGTGCTTCAGCAACTGCATTTTCGTTAACAATGCTTGCTCTTGCAAAATTTAGCAATACTGCGCCGCTTTTGACCTGAGCCAAAGCACTTTTATCAATCATGTCTTTTGTTTCCGGGATAGCAGGCACGTGCAACGTGATAAAATCAGATTCAGCTAACAACCACTGAAGATTTGGTGCTTTTTCGACTTGACTCGATAAACGCCAAGCAGCCTCTACCGAGAGCGCAGGATCGTACCCAATAACACGCATTTCAAAGGCTAATGCCAGATCAGCTACTAGAGAGCCAATAGCGCCGAGACCTACAATACCGAGCGTTTTGCCTTTGAGCTCTGCACCTGAAAATTGTTTTTTTGCCGCTTCAACTTGTTTGTTTAAAACGTCGCCAGATGATTCTGATACCGCATGATTGACGTATTCTATTCCGCCTTGGATACCGCGCGAGCCAAGTAACATGCCAGCAAAAACCAACTCTTTAACTGCATTGGCATTTGCGCCTGGTGTATTAAAGACTACCAATCCTTGTTTGCTAAGTCGTTCAACGGGCACGTTATTCACACCAGCCCCTGCACGGGCAATAGCAAGAACAGATTCCGGAATTTCGCTTGATTGCAGTTTATGGCTGCGCAGAAGAATAGCTTCCGGATGCATAGTATCTGAGCTTACCTCGTATTCGTCCCTGCCAAAACGATCCAGACCTTTACTTGAGATTTGATTAAATGTTTTTATTTTAAACACGGTATTGTTCCTGAGCTGAAAATTGCTATTTGATTTCGTTGTATGCCCAATCTAACCAGGGAAGCAAGGCTTCTATATCTGATTTTTCAACAGTGGCTCCGCACCATATTCTAAGACCTGCTGGTGCGTCTCTATAGGCACCGATATCATAGGCGGCTTGTTTATCTGCCAGTAGTGATGTCATCATTTTTACTTTGTCAGCGGTCAAATCAAGGGTCAAGCAAACACTTGTGTTGGAGCGCGTTTTTTCATCTTTCGCGAGAAAGCTGATCCAGTCTCTGCTATTCACGAAAGACGCTAACACCGAAAAGTTTTCATTAGCCTTGTTAATACAGGCGGCAACTCCGCCTATAGATTCTACCCACTGCAGTGCATCCAAGTAATCGCTTACACAAAGCATCGAAGGCGTATTAATGGTGGCGCCAGTAAATAGTCCCTCAATGAGCTTGCCCCCCTTAGTCATGCGAAAAATCTTAGGTAGCGGCCAAGGGGGTATATAGCTCTCTAAACGTTCAACAGCTCTTGGGCTAAGAATCAGCATGCCGTGCCCGCCTTCACCACCAAGCACTTTTTGCCAGCTATAGGTGATGACATCCAGTTTTCCCCAGGCGATTTCTTGTGCAAATATAGCCGATGTTGCATCACAAAAGGTGAGTCCTTTTCTATCATCGGCAATCCAATCTCCATCAGGGACTTTTACGCCAGAGGTTGTGCCGTTCCAAGTAAAAAGAACATCATGGTCAAAATTGACCTCACTTAGATCAGGCAGGTGGCCGTAATCAGCTGACATCACGCGTGCATTGTTCAGTTTTAATTGGCCAGTGACATCTGATGCCCAGCCTTTGCCAAAAGATTCCCAATAAAGCACATCTACCGGTCGTGCGCCTAACATTGACCACATGGCCATCTCAAAAGCGCCTGTATCTGAAGCTGGCACTACGGCAACACGGTAGCCTTCTGGCAATCCCAGCACCTCAGCGGTTTGCAAACATGCTTTTTTTAACGCGGCTTTACCTACATTAGAACGATGCGATCGACCAAGTACGCTTACATCCAACTGACTAACATCATAGCCAGGACGTTTTGTGCAAGGCCCAGAAGAGAAATTAGGCTGTGCAACAGGTTTAGAAGGCTGCATGAACAACTCCTTTTTAGAATGCGGGAAATCTTGTCTTATTTGGGGCGCAAGATTCTAACAGTCATTGGTTCCATTTTCCATGCTTCAAGTTATTCACTACGCATCAATTACGATAACGGGAATCTCTCCATCAGTTTTCTTTTGTGGCATCGCACAACAAAGCAGCGCTTCATCTTTATTTACAGGGAAGTGGTCGGTAACCGTGTGTGTAACTTCGCCCGATTTTACCTTCACTAAACAACTACCGCATTTTCCACTTCTGCAACTAAATGCGGGGCTTAAGCCATGTGTTTCGGCAAAAGACAATAAATTACCGTCCTCTTTGTTCCATGTTTGCTCAGTTTCCGATTGTGAAAACTGGACCACGGCGTTGTCAGCTACATCATTAGGTAGGACATTTTCTGGGGCTGAATTTTGAATTTGCCGCGTTAATGAAGAAGGTCCGAATGCCTCCGCTTGGATTGATGCATCTTTTACCCCCATCGACAACAACGTATCGTAAGTGTGCTGCATGAAACTGGCTGGGCCGCATAAGAAAAACTCATAATTATCCAGCGGTAAAATTTGCTGTAACAAATGCTTGTCTAAACGCTGGTGCACGGTATTTCGTTCATTTGATACCCCTTCTTCTTTGGTGAGCAGCCAATAAACGAAACTTGAATCCATTGCACGATGCTGGAATTGCGCTACTTCATCGGCAAATACACGGTCTTCAATTTTCTGGAAGCTACTCAGCAAGACTACATTTCGCATTTGACGTGTTCTGATACCTTCCAAAATAGCGTGCTTGAACATGGAAATCATTGGCGTGATCCCGATACCTGCTGAAAGAAAAATAGCAGGGCGTTGATCCGAAGGATCAAAGTCAAACTGGCCATTGGGTGTTAATAATTCGATCACATCACCAGCATTGACAGAATCATGCAGATAATTTGACATCTCGCCTTCGTATTCTCTTTTAACACTAATCCGCAACTGCGCTTCATGAGGGCTTGAACTAATGCTATACGTTCGCTGTAAAGGTTGCCCATCTTTTAGTACTTTTACCGGTACATACCAACCTGGTTTATAATCGGGTAGCGCACCATCGTTAGGGGCGAGGTAAAAAGAGATCACGGAATCGGATTCCTTTACTTTGGCGGCAACGTGGTAGTGGCGCCATGTTTTGGCGAATTGGCTTTGCTCCGATAATGCTTTTGCTTCATCCCAACTGCCGGTCATCATGGAATTCGGGGAAGCTTGATCAAACTCCCACCGATAAGGCAGCGCATTTTTCAGCCAAACGCCTTTTTCCAACTGAAATTGCCACAACCTTTCTGCACCTTTAAAAAACTGTTGTTCTTTACTGTCCCATAGAATTTTTGCAGAGCCGGTCAAGCTCAGCACTGAACCGGTTTCAAAGTCGATAAAAAGCAAGCCTGCTTTTGGATTGACTTCAAAGTTACCCAACGTATTAAAATGGTTGTTGCCCATGTAATCAGGAATCGTCAATGTGGTTTCATTGTCTACTCGCACAAAACCAGGCTTGCCTCCTCTGTGGGAAACGTCGGCACCGTGTGAAGGCTCATCAGTGTCTGTTGACTGAGGCGTTGCGCTGGCAACAAAAAACGTGTCGCTATTTTCTATCAGCTTTTGTAAATCGCGGTTTAACGTCTTAATTGATACGGGTGCTTCCGAACTTGCTTTGTTTTCAATGGCTATTGTCCTTGTCTGAATATATTGCGGACAATTACCAAAGCTTTGTAAAACATCAAGATCAAATCCATGATCAGTAGCCGATACAATTTTGGTGCTCAGGCGATTGCGTCGCCGATTGCTCAAATCTATACCTAACAAACCAAGACGTGTGCTATTGTTTTCTTTCAGCAGATGACGAAGTGGATCGCCATGCAGCGGCATAGCATTGAGCGTCAATTGTCTTGTATTTTTCGTTCGAATAAACCCCTTATCACCGGTTAACACAGACGCCCAGATGTAACCTTCATTATCCGTATAACCCGCAAACAGGTAGCTCAGTTGCTGGTAAAAATCGATATGCTGCTGTGGCATATAGTCCCGAACAACCTTACTTGCGAACATCTGCATAGTCTTATCAACGCCTAACTTGCGTTGAATAGCCACTTCACCTTTATGAAATACAGTCATCGCGCTTTTCCTTTTCTGATGTTTGATGATCCAGGCTTTGTTCAGCGATATCACTTAACTCGAAAGGATATGTAGCCATTTCAAAGGGGACCGTGGTAAAAGCATCGCAGGCAGACTTGAATAGGTTCTCAAGGGTAATCATGGTTTTTCCTTTGTTTATCAGTTTTGAGGAACAAAGAAGAAGCGTGTGTTTTGGTTTTAACACAAACGCTCCTCTCTATTTCAGCGTATGGTTGTTCAATATAGGATTAAGTGGCGGCTTAAGCTGCAATGTCTTTTTGCGCTTGTGTGGGCGTTGACGGCATAGCAACAAATCCAGGTAAGGCCTCAATGTTTTTTATCCATCGCGTGACATTTCTGTAGTTTTTAAGCGAAACCCCACCTTCTTCTGCATGCGCGGTATAGCTGAACATCGCGATATCAGCGATCGTCGGACTGTTGCCCACAAAATAGTCTTTGTCTGCCAGATGGTCGTTCATGATATTGAGTAACTCATGTGCTTTTACTTTCAACGCATCGTGATCAAGGGATGCATTAAAAACTGTCACGAGTCTCGCTGCAGCGACAGAGTTCGCAAGTTCGTTAGCTGCTTTTGACAGCCAAATTTGGATTTGCGCCGCTTTAAGAGGGTCTTCCGGATACCATTTACGCGCTGCATCGTACTTAGAAGCGAGATACACAAGGATTGCATTGGAATCAGCAATAGTTTCGCTGTCATCTTGCAAAACAGGCACCTGACCAAAGGGGTTCATTTGCAAATATTCTGGTTGCTTGTGTGCGCCATTGAGTAAATCTACAGGTACACTTTGGAATTCCTCGCCAAGCAGGTTGAGAAATAGTTTCACTCGATGTGAGTGGCCTGATAATGCAAGTTCATATAATTTCATTTGTATTCTCCTAAATAATAGTAATTGACCGAATGTCTGAGCGAAAAATCTCGTGTCCGCTCAACTCTTATTCTGATCGTTAAAGCGAGTCACTAAGCTGCGACTCATTCACATTTAAAAGTCGCTAGTTCACGTCCATGTTAGCTCGGGTTCGCGCGTCCTTGCGCTCACACGCTTTTAAATGCAGATGTGTCACCGCCTAAACGAACAGCATTGTGTAAAACTCACAATCGAAGAATAGATGTTTCCAAAAAAAAGATATATCGATTATATTAAGAATAATTATCTCCAAAAGAGAGATAATAGTGTTTTTGAATTTAAACAGGAGGTGAAATGGATACCGTCGAAATGATGCGAGTTTTCAGTGCAGTTGCCCGTCAAGGTTCATTTACGACTGCGGCGAAAGAGTTGGGCATTCCATTGCAAATGGCGAGCAAATACGTAAAACGCCTGGAATCAAACCTTGGCGTATCTTTGTTTGATAGGACGACACGCAGTGTTGTATTGAATGATACTGGAAAAGCTTATTTAGAAAGATGCATTGACCTGATCAGTCAATTTGATGATCTGGAGAATTCAGTCAAAATGCAGCACAGTGATATTGCTGGCCGAATTCGACTAACAGCGCCTACCTCTTATGGCGAGCAGGTCATTGTCCCGTTGCTTGCGGAATTTCAAACAGAACATCCAGGTATCGAGATTGATTTACATTTGACTAATCGCAAACTCTCATTGGTTGAAGAAGGCTTTGATGTGAGCATTCGAATAGGAACCTTATCTGATTCATCCATGGTCGCGAGAAAACTTGCTGACATGCGCGTTTGCGTGGTCGCCTCACCAGAATATTTGCGTAAGAATGGGCGTCCCCAAACACCGTCTGCGTTGACTAACCATAAATGCATCATTGATACAAATTTTAAGAATGCGAAAGTCTGGCAATTTACATCATCATCGGGCATGGAAAAATTCACTGTTGAAGGTAATTTTTATGCAAATACACCCCATGCAACATGTCTCATGGCAGTATCAGGCACCGGCATTGCAAAATGTCCTATGTATGTCATCAATTCCTATGTGGTGTCTGGCAAACTCGACATTCTATTTGAGCAGGAAGAAGCTCATGAATTCGGTGTTTATGCCATCTATCCGCATAGAAAACATCTAAGTGCTCGTGTACGTTCACTGGTAGACTTTTTTGCTATGAAACTCAGGCTGATGAGTTAAATATCAAATTTTAAGGACATTGAATGCCTAAGTCTTTACAGACTCGCCTATTAGGCGGCGGTTGCTGCCATACATTGCGCCCTGAAAATTCAGGCGTTTCATATTTAGAGAAAAATTGCTCAAGGGCTGACGATAGTTTATTTTTAACTGGCTCAGATGGACCAAATGTCTGCACTCTCTCTCCTAATGGATGCACAAGGTCGTACCACAGGTCTTTGAACTCGCTGTTTTTTTCGTAATAACGAACCAGTTTCCAGCGTGCATCCGTTACCATTCGCGCATTACCTCGCTCAGCAAAATGCAAATCAAACCCTTTTGTTTCTCTTTCCCCTTTAAGCATCCCTTTCAATGATCGACCCGGTCCTTTGTTTGTCTCACTATTGGTGTCGTTTTCGCCTGCAGAAGCAAAATCCAGTATGGTTGTATGCAAATCGATTAAGCTGACCAACTCAAATCTGGTTTGTGCATTTCTCAACCAATTCGGTCCATAAAAAATAAGTGGGATGCGAAGATTATCCTCATAGAAATTTTGTTGAAATGTACTATTTGTCTTGCCATACAAGCCGTATTGTCCCATTTGCAAGCCGTGGTCTGCTGTGTAAATGATGATAGTGTCTTTGATCAGATCTCTGCCGTACAAAGCGTCGTAAATACGCGCAACCTGTTCATCAATCAGCGTGACCGCCGCCAAATACTGTGCAAGTTTTTCAGCATGGTCATTGGGCACACCCATATTGCCACCTCGACCTTTTAGGTCAGATGAATCGCCTGCTTTAACATAGTCATCCGCAATATGCCGGTATCTATCGACCAGCCGTTCAGGCAACCCCTCAAAAGGCGCATGGGGTTCGACAAGGTTCAAGCTAATAAAAAAAGGTTGCTCGTCAGCCTCGTCAATAAACTTTACTGCTTCTGCACTTAAAAAGCTTGCTTGAATACCCGAATAAGTTAAGGGTTCACCATCAACGCTAAAATGCACCGCACCGCTATGCTCGTATTGATTTCGCCATCCCTCCTTAAACGCGTCAAAACTTATCCACTTATCAAATCCCGGTTGAGGTACGCGAGAATCCCGCGTTGCATGCCATTTGCCTATCAGAGCGGTTTTGTAGCCTTTTTTCTGCAGCCGTTCTGACAATAGCGTTTGGCCTTGCAGCCAGTTACCTTCGTAGTCGGTTGATTCTGACAAAAAGTCGTGTACACCGTGTTGCGAAGGCATTTTACCGGTAAAGAAACTCGCGCGCGCAGGCGAGCATACCGGTGAAGGCGTCATTGCGTTGCTGAACATAACACCCTTCTTGGCCATCCAGTCAAGTGTCGGGGTTTCAACAGGCGAATCGCCGTAAGCCCCGGTTGCCCATTGCCCGTGATCATCCCCCATAATGACAATGATATTTGGTTGTTTGGCAGATGCTTGGAAAGTTACCCACGGTAGCAATAGTGCAGCGAAAAACAGTATAAAAGCGATTTTCATTCTAAAATCCATAATCTCGAATAGTATGCTAATTATGGTTTGTTTCTGCGTTAACCGCGACGTCTTTTCGAGCTTAACGTGCGCTTTTGCAAACAACGATCAACGTTGGCAAACACAGTGTTTTAGTCTGCTATGTTTCTGTCTACTATACTGTGAGTATGAAACCTGTATATACGCTTTACGGCGCTCCATTGTCTTTATACACGGGCAAGATACGCGCATACCTCATCCAAAAAAATATTCCTTTCGACGAGGTATTTTCTTCCCTGCGCGTTTATAAGAAAGTGATTATACCGGCGACAGGCGTTCGCTTTATCCCCGTTTTGCAAACGCCAGAGGGCGAATTTTTGCAAGATACAGCCGTTATTATCGATCACCTTGAACAAAACTTTACTGCACTACCTGCAATGCCAAAAACACCCACTCAACAATTGGTCACAAGACTATTTGAAATATGGGCGGATGAATGGATGTTAATTCCAGCAATGCACTACCGATGGAACAAAGATAATTTTCCATTCATTTTCGAAGAGTTTGGCAAGGTTGTATTGCCATGGGCGCCAGCATTTTTGCGCGCATTCGTAGGCAAGCGGCTGGCAAAACGGTTTCGGGGTTTTGTGTCAGTTCTGGGGATAACACCAAAAACTATCCCAGCGATTGAGCAGTGGTATGAACAGGATGTGTTGGGACATTTTGACAAGCATTTTTCAGCGCATGATTTTTTGCTGGGAGGCTCGCCTACGCTCGGTGATTATTGCTTAATGGGACCTTTGTATGCACATTTGTATCGCGATCCTGTTCCCGGGGCGCTAATGAAATCACGTGCGCCTAATGTTGCAGCTTGGGTAGAACGAATGAATACCAGGCAAAGTGAATATGGCGAATTAGTGCCATCAGATACAATCCCCGATGCTTTACTACCCCATATAGAAAGAATGTTTAATGAGTTTTGGCCAGTTTTGACTGATACAGTATTATCACTCGAATCATGGGCCCAATCGAACTCGGATAAAAAGCACATTCCGAGAACGATAGGAAAGACTGACTTTACAATAGGTGATGCAACGGATTCCCGCGCTATCTTGCCATTCCATCAATGGAAATTGCAGCGCGTGATTGATTGTTATTATGGTTTTTCAGAGAAAGATAAATCAGCCGTCGACACCTTCCTTATGCAAGTAAAAGGTTTTGATGCGATGCAAATCGAAATAAAGAAAAAAGTCACTCGAAGAAACAATAAACTAGTATTCCAATGATTGTTTTCTCCACACCTGAGCATTGGTCTAATGCTGTTTGTTTAAGCTATTCATCAAGTTGCGGCATATTCACAGGTAAAAGACGCTGGTCCACGTCCCTGTGCGCTCGGGCTCGCGCGTCCATGCGCTCGCACGCTTTTACCTGT
>DDLV01000061.1 GCA_002340325.1 Glaciecola sp. UBA2563
TTTGCTGGTAGTACTGCATGACAGCGACACGCGCACTGTGGATCCCCTGTGCTTCGCAATAACCCTGAGAGTAGGGCAGTTGACGAATGACGTCTTTGAGAATGTCATCAGGCGCCTCAAAACCAAATGGCGCGGGATTGCCAATGTTAAGTTTTAAAATGCGATCGCCAGCTTCTTCCATTTTATTTGCTAGTTCTAGCACAGGGCCACGGATGTCGTAATCTACGTTATGTAATTTCGTCGCTTGTTTAATTTCTCGCATTTTATTTTTTGTCTGTATAACTGTTAACTGACAGAGAGAACGTCTGTGATGTGATGTGCTCTAAGAGTAATGCATAACGTACTGAGTGTTAAGCTAAAACAATGTTTCTATACATAATTTGAAACATTTAGTTACTGAATTTTGTACTTTTATTTTGCATCATGTACGTCTGGGGTTGTATCCAATCGCACGCTTTGGGTTATATTGCCGAAAGCTATGTACCTCTTAGGTCATACATATAATACTCTACGGGAACCGAAGAAGCGTATGTGATCGGCGATTCTATGCGGCTTCGTATACAAAGATTCATAGTATCAGTGGGAGAACACAATATGCCTGCTCCGTTAATTTGGCTTGGTGCTGCAGCGTTAGGGCTCTATGCGAGCAATGAACTAAACACCGCATACCTAAAGAAAAAGGGCATTATCAGAACACTTCCTGGTGATAAGCCTGCAAATCAAGTGCATGAGCCAGTTGCACCGAAAAACGGTTCTATTGTTACGTGCACTATATACGGCGTTTTGGACCACACAGGTATATGGAACGACGGTAAAATTTACGAACTAAATGGTGATGGACTGATAAGGAGTATTAGCCCAAATCGCTTTTTGAGTAATAGAACCGGTGAGACTATCTACGTAGCCTGTTCAATTGATGGTGCAGTATTGCGCAGTAAAAGGGCCGTTAAACGAGCGCAAGAAAACCTTTATCAAATACGCGATTATCATCTCATCAAAGATAACTGCCACCGCTTTATTGCTGAGATGCTAACCGGTCGGGAACAAGACGTAACAAGCTTTAGTGATTTAAATGAGTTTCTTCACGCATTTTTCCAAGAAACGATCTCTTGGCATCCTGCAAAAGTAGATTTTTGGTAATAAAACCTTAGGGTTATCCTCTCGAACAGGCGTGTTGTGCACATGGGTATGCTCACATTAAATCTTTTTAATTGTTAATTACATGTATAAATATTTGCCATTTTCCGTGCTTATTCGCTATATTAACTGTAAGGTCTGAAGATTTATGCTCTAGAAATGCGCATCGTTCAAAGTGGGATCAGACTTGTGATATGTTTATCAACGTAAGGATGAAAGTATGGTCGAAAAGATCGAACAAGTCGATGAAAATGCTATTGAACAAAGTGGGATTGCTAGAGTAATTCCATGCAAAGAGCTCGATACCTTTGAATGTTTTAAATGGATTTCTCTCGGCATCAATGATTTTATGAATGCCAAAGCCATAAGTCTAGGCTATGGAGCTATCTTCACCGCTTTACCCATTTCAATTTATTTTCTTGTAGTTTCAACGGGTTGGCATTTAGTTATCTTTCCAGCAATGGTATGTTTTATGCTGTTAGGTCCCTTCTTGGCAGCTGGTTTATATGACGTTTCATGGCAATTTGAGAAGAAGAACAAGCCATCTTTTAGGCATTCTCTTAAAGCAATGTCTAGAAACGCTGTAAACGAATGGGGTTTTGCGTTGATGCTGATGATCTTTATGATTTTTTGGCTACGTGTTGCCTCAATTATACACGCGCTATATCCAGCTTATCTTGAGCCAACATTGACGAATTTATGGCCATTTTTACTTGTCGGGACACTTGTTGGTATTCTCTTTACTACCATCGTATTTTTCCTTACAGCGTTTACTCAACCAATTTTATTAGAGCGCAAGGTTGACCTAGGTACTGCAGTATTAACCAGCATCAACGCGGTTTGGAAAAACAAAGTGCCAATGTTTATTTGGGCCATGGTTATTTCATTGGCAGTGTTATTAGGATTTGTGACGTTCTTTTTTGCCTTTTTAGTCATTATGCCAATTATTGGTTATGCATCATGGCATGGCTATATTGACACGATTGAAACGAAGCGAGAGCGAACATTCGAGTAACGAGAAATAAAAATCGTGTTATGAAAACCCGCTGATATGCGGGTTTTTTATGCGCCAAGTATGGCGCGTAGCGCCGAAAATGGTGCTGTTTTGATCCGCATCGTGGCGATCATTTGACTTTATTCATTAATTATCAAGTACTTTTCACTTTTTTAATTTTTTGTAAGGAATTTTCAGATCTCAAGACTATTTCTATGAAGCGCTTTAATTATTCGTCTTTAACACTGTTTTGATGGAGTTGAAGAGTAATTAACTAGAGCCCATGGCTCTGAAAGCAACAGGAATAGTTCATATGTTATTAACCTCCTTATTTTTAACTACCCTTGCTTTGGCAGTGGCAGATATGCAGCCTTGCTATGTATCAGGCTCTTTAAAAGCGGTTGAATGTACGATGTTTGATGTACCTTTAACTTATAAAAAAGAAACGGATGCAATTGTTCAACTTCACGTTGTTAGACATCGCGCTTGGTCTAACGAACAACCACCAGTTT
>DDLV01000011.1 GCA_002340325.1 Glaciecola sp. UBA2563
ACCCAATCCCTGGGCGCTCTGCGAATTTAGTTCGCGCTGTGCAGCAGATGAATTCGAAGCTTTCAAATAATTCATTACTACAACCAACTGTAAATCGACATGTTAGATACTCAGCAACAACTAAAGGGAACATAGCCAAAAAGATTTTGAGAATTTAGTCAGCATCGTGTAGGGGCCACAGCACAATATAATCTTCAAAATCGTGCAAATTGACCTTTTTCTCATTAATCGATTTTCCCTGCGCACTAATGCCCTTTTTGTGCATTTTGTTCTTTTTACCATCGTTTAATAATGGGTGCCAGCTGGCCAGTCCGCGTCCTTCTTGAAGCCGTTTGTAACTGCATGATGGCGGCATGAAATACACATCTTCCAAATTATCCGGAGAGAGTGTTACACAGTCAGGGACTAATTCGGACCGGTTTTGATAATCACCACAAGAACAAGATTTATCGTCAAACAAATAGCAAGCAATATTGGAATAATGCAATTCATCTTGTCCTACAGGCTCGGTGGAGGCTGTTATTTCATCGCCAACGTCATCATCCTCAATAAATTTGTGAAGGCAGCACTTACCGCAACCATCACAGATAGCTTCCCATTCATCGGGGGTAAGCTCATTAAGCGATTTATTTTCCCAGAACCGGCTGTTAATGAGTGCGTTTGAATACGGTGCCGTCGACCTTTTATTGGTCATTTCGATGCTGCTCTAGCAAACTTTCAACCTTTGGAGGCAACTGCAGGTAGAATCCCCGCTCGTTGAATTTTTTTTCAAACTCACCAACACTTAGCCCAGCGAACGTTTCACGTTTTTTAATGTTGGCGACCAGCACAAATTTTGGCGGGCCGAATGTCGTCATTAACTCTTTTGGAACCGAGCTGAAGTCATCTTTTTTTGCGACATATAGATAAGTATCCGCCTTTTTTAGTGATTTATAGACTGCGTAAAACATCGGCTCCTCTTAACTCATTAAAAATCACAGGTTCAAGTTCTTTGAGCAACAATTCACGTCTCCAACCTACTAGCAAATCAGGCTTTACTCCACGCAAATCTAATTCGTTTATATCAAACCATAGCCATTTCAGCACTTCATTTATTTGCTTCTTAGATGCTAAAAGTGGTTCCGGAATTTGGGAGCTAGCGGCCTGTTCTGAAACCACTGTTTTAATCGCGTTTCCTATTTTTTTGTAAAGTGGGAAATCATTTAACCGCTGTATAATAGGCGGATAAGACTCTGGATTTTCGGATTCAACGCGTTTTACTACAGCAAGAATTGTTGCCTCATATAGCCTCACTTGTTTATTAGTGATATGCGAAATTTGCGACAGATACGTAACAGATTTTGGCAGTTTTAATGCTATCTCTAATATAGACTGTTCTCGCATAACAAAGTTTACGGCAATATTCTTCGTTTGCGCTTCTTGCAATCTCCAGTCGGCCAATAGTTTAAGCGCATAGAGATTTTTTGGTCTCAGCTTCCATCCATTCGAATAATTAAGATAAGCGTAGTTGGCGGGCAAAGGGTTTGCTTTTTTCTCTACGATTAACGCGGTTTCTTCAAAAAGAATGTCAAGCCAACCTTTCTCTTTAATCAGAGGTTCAAGATGCAAATATATGTTGTAAAGAAATGTCACATCTGCGGCTGCATATTCTAATTGACCTTCTCTTAATGGCCGCGATATCCAGTCTGTCCTTGATTCACCTTTGTCTAGTTTAACATCACATATTCTTTCAACGAGATTCGCATAGCCAATACTGTTGCCCAGCCCCAACAAGTTTGCCGCTATTTGAGTATCAAAAACTGGGGTAGGAAATTCTCCTACATTGTAGCTCAATGCATCCAAGTCTTCTGAGCATGAATGAATCACTTTGATAACAGATTGATTAGATAATAATGCTTTAAGCGGAGATAAATCTTTTATTGCGACTGTGTCAATGAGATAGACATCTTTACCATCGAATACCTGCACCAGTCCTAATGCTGGATACAGCGTTCGAGAGCGAACAAATTCGGTATCTATGGTGATAAAGTCATGAAATACGAGCTTCTTGCATAAATCTTGTAGTAACTCAACGTCATTTACATATACGTGATGTTTGTGTGCCGTGGCAAAATCAGGCATCTAGGAGGCTTCGCTTTTTCTTAACTCTCGTCTTAAGGTTTTACCAATGTTTGACTTTGGTAATGCATCGACAAAGTCTATCAACTTAGGTACTTTATAGCCAGTTAATAGTGATTTGCAGTGGTCAAAAAGCGCTTCTTTAGTAAGCGTGTTATCGTCCTTGACGACAAACAGTTTCACAACTTCACCGCTAACTCGGTGCGGCACGCCAATAGCGGCAACGTCCTTAACCCCTGCGTGTATTGAAGCAACCTCTTCTATCTCGTTGGGAAATACGCAAAAGCCAGAGACTAAAATCATATCTTCTTTGCGATCTATTAGAAACAGACGCCCCTCCTCATCACGCCTAACGATATCGCCGGTCGCCAGCCAGCCATCATGTAATATATCATTAGTCGCTTGTTCTCTTCGGAAATAGCCGAGCATTACCTGTGGACCTTTTACGTGTAATTCTCCAGGCACGTCAATGTCGACAAATCTGCCCTTAGCATCTGTTATTTTGATTTCCGTATCTGGTAACGGTAGTCCAATGGAGCCTTTATACTTTTCATTGGCAAGCGTGTTGACACACACGACGGGAGAACATTCTGCTAATCCATATCCCTCAATAAGTTTTTTGCCGGTTATCTGCTGCCATCTCTCTGCCACTGAGCGTTGAACTGCAGAACCACCGCTAAGTGCAAACTTCAGGTGATTAAAATCTAATTCTGAAAATCCCGGTGTATTCATTAAATCATTGAAAAATTCGGTGACGCCCGTTAAAACGGAAAAAGGATAGCTTCTCAACTCTTGAATAACGCTATCTGAGTTATCAGGGCTTAAGATGAGTAAATTGGAGCATCCAAAATTAAAGAACATCAAACAGTTGCTGGTAAGTGCAAACATATTATGCAAGGGCAGCGCAGTAACAGTGAGTTCACATTCAGGTGTAATTTCACTTTCAAATGTTGCTTCTATCTGTTCCAAATTGGCGATTACATTGCGGTGGCTTAGCATTGCGCCCTTACTCGCGCCAGTTGTCCCACCGGTATACTGCAAAAACGCAAGGTCTTCTTCGCCGATAAACAGTTGAACAAAATCGAAACGCTCTCCTTTTAACAATGCGTGGTTAAATGTAATCGATTCAGGTAGTTCGAAATGTGGCACCATCTTTTTGATATGTTTAACGTTGAAGTTAACCAAAAATCTTCTGGGTGATGGCAAAAGATCGCCAACCTGTGTCCTTATAATGTTTTTTACTGGTGTCTCGTGTAAAACTTCTGAAAGTTGATGGGCGTAGTTTTCGGCAATAACAATTGTATTTACATTGGCGTCATTGAGCTGATGTTGGAACTCGGATTTGTTTGATTGCGGGTTAACGTTCACAACGGTTAAACCAGCAAGTAATGAACCAAACATAGCGACAGGATATTGCATTACATTTGGCAACATTAGTGCAATGGTGTCTCCTTTGCTCAATCCAATGCTCTGCAAATAGCTCGCAAAGTTTCTTGAAAGTAAATTGACATCGTCGAAAGTAAGTCGATGTCCTAAGTTAATAAAGGCGGTATTGGACGAGAATTTGTTGACCGATGATTGAAATACGTCTATCAGCGTGATGTTCTTAGAACGGTGCGTAACGTCTATCACAGGTCTTTCTTGTTGGTCAAACCAAGTCTGCTCCACAGGAAAATCCTAAAACTAAATTCTTAACAAACATTTTCGCGCTCAATACTAAAGCACTATATAAAAAAGTAAATTTTTTTTTGCGGTTTTGAGATAAATCTTCGGATTTTTTTGATGAAAATCACATGTTCATGTGAAGAAGCGTGAAATTTAGCGTTGCCGACAAAAATCCGCAATAAGGTCTGCTACTTCTTTTGGTTGTTGCATATGTACATAATGACCACCTTGACATTCTTTTACGTCTTCAAGCGCGTCCATTATTTCCACTCGTTTTGCCAAGTTTCGCTTAATTTTTTCAAATCCCATATCACCAAGAATTAAGAGCATGGGTACAGTGATTGATGCCAGCACGTTTTGCGCTTGTTTTTCGGTCATTCTCATCACGGACTTGGTGCGCAAAGCTCGGTCACTGTGCCATAAAAGCCCGTCAGCAGAATCTGAACAGTTTCGTTTCATAATCGTTACAATGTGATTTTCTTCAACATCACTGATAGCAGTGCGCGTTTTAACAATGTCAGCAAAGGTGCGGTTGTCTTTTTTATGCATTGAATCATGTATTTTAAGGCGTGACGCCACACTCTGTTTGATTTGAGCGCTAGTGGTAGTCTCATCTTCCGACAAAGGACCGCAAGCTTCTATTGAAACAAAGGCTTTTACCAATTCAGGATACGTAGAGGCGAGTATGCTGCCGACGATGCCGCCAAGTGAATGCCCTACAACAAAAACGCTATTCTCATTTCGATGTTCAAGGTAGGAGATTAAGAACGCAACTACATCGAATACATAGTCTGTCAAGTGATAGGCATGCCCGTTTGCACGATGAAAAGATTGACCATGCCCGCAAAGATCTAGTGCAATGACGTTGTAGTCTTTCAAGTAAGGAAAAAGTGGTGTAAAAGAGGCAGCGTTATCCAGATATCCATGCAAGCAAAGCAGTGTCGGCTTATGGACATCTTGCAATTGAAGTCCAGAATAGGTTACGCCGCCAAACTCTATTGTAAACTCACCTGAGGTCATTCAGATCAGGTTCGGTGGAATCTGGTTCTGAAATCAAAGGGCCACCTGTATCACGGTTATTATTGGAGGGGTTGTCTTCAACTCGCCCACCAACAGCGCCGCCATCTCTGTGCCTTACTGTTACGCGTTGGCGAGTTGGGAAATGCCAGAACGGGTCATACCAAGGAGTGATCCAACCATATCTGGTGTATCCTCTATGCAAATGAGGGTGTCCATAGATACTCGATCGTAAGTTATGATGACCTTCAACGTCGAATTCAGACGTCTTCTGCCACACATAATAGCCTTCTGTATAGATGCTTGGATATCGGTAATCTTGTTCACCAATGCGGCCTTGCACATTATCACCTACGCTACCCAAAACGGTAATGAGTCTTCCAGATTCAATGACTAATGGGTCAATAAAGCCAGGCACAACCGCAATAAAACGACCCGGGCTGTTACCACCTACATTTGGCTTGCCGGTGCTTCTTTCATCGTAAAACACAATTTCGATTTCAGAATGTTCTGCTTTGTTCTCTACCTTGACGATCTCACCACCCCATCGTGCCAATTGGCCAGATTGAGCAGGAACATTCTGTTGTGTATCGATGGATTCAAATGCGACAAGTTGCGCGTCAGAATTAACGGCGATTTCGTCTGGCACGATTTTACAAGCACTCAAACCCATAAGTAGCAACAACAAGTATACTTTTTTCATTTGAGCTCCTTTTCTTGTCTCGCTTTTACATTAACCACTGTCATTAGAACAGGAATTCTCAATGAAGTTCAGCAATCGGCAGTAATACCCAATCGTTCAAGCATATATGTCGACACCTAGCATTTGACGAATGGTCTCTTTGCGCTCATTAAGAACCACACCTTCATATCCAGTCAACATACGCTGGGCCTGCATGGTCAACCCAGCATAAGCGTTTGCGCGCTTAAACAACATTTCAGCGTGTTCAAATGAGCGTTTGTCGCCACTGTTTATCAACTCAACATTGATTGGCTTTTCGGCAACGTTTTTAATGCCACTGTCTAGCTTTTGTTTGTTTTGTTGCTGATTTACAAACGGCTGCAGTTGCGCATTTAATACTGAGACTTTCATTGCTATTTACCCGGAAGCTTTTTCCACGTAACCCGATCTCTAATATAAGTCGGACTAACATCATTGGCAGAGCCATATGAGCCAACTGCAAGCGCCTCAAGTGCTAATGGCAGCATATATTTTGCGTTAGGATATAAAACATTAGGGTTAGATGGCAAATTTTTTGTGGTTAATATTTGTTCATATGCCACCACTCCCGTTCCAATAAGCTGTCTTTCAGTGAACTCACTCAATGTGATTGGCAGTTTATCCGGAGGCAATACCTGCTCACCTAGGAGGTCATCTACTTTCCCTCCCTCGGAACATCTTTTGTATGCAAAATATACCTCTTGCATACGCGCATCTATCATAACCAGAGATTCTGCCTGATCGTGAACAACATAGTTTTCATGGGCCATTGCAGATAATGTTGAAATACCCACAACAGGAATATCATGCGCAAACGAAAGCCCTTGGACGGTGCTTGCGGAAATTCTAACACCGGTGAAACTGCCAGGTCCCGCGCCATATGCAATTGCATCTAATTGCGCTGGCTTAAGGTTTTTAGCATCTAATAATTGCTCTATAAATGGGAGAATCTTTTGACTGTGCTGTTGCGGACATAGCTCAAATATTGACGTAGTCTCGCCTTTGTAAAGTAGAGCAACACTGCAGGCTTCCGTGGCCGTATCAATAGCTAAAATGGTCTTTGTCATGCGCTGTTAATTTCTCTTAAAAACGCCTCTACTTTTTCAACCGAGCGGGTTCTTTGCATATCGGGCAAACTCTCCAAAAACGTTTTTGCATAATGTTTATTAACAAGTCGATTGTCACAAATCACAAGCACTCCCTTGTCTTTTGTATCTCGTATTAACCGTCCCGCACCTTGTTTTAAACCAATAACAGCTTGGGGTATTTGAATCTGTGTAAACGGATTTCCTCCGCCATTTCGACAATCTTTTACGCGCGCCTTGAGAAGTGGTTCATCAGGCGAAGTAAAAGGTAGCTTATCGATTAGGACACATTGCAATGCATCGCCTTTTACGTCGACGCCTTCCCAAAAAGCACCCGTTGCAAATAAAGCAGCATTTTCGTTACCTATAAAATCTCGAAGCAGAGAGGCTTTGCTAGCATCGCCTTGTACCAAAACATCGAATGTCGTTTTTTCAGCAACCTGCGATGAGACCTGTCGCATCATATAATGGGATGTGAACAAAAAAAACGCATTACCCTTGCTCGCCTGCAGCAACTTCAATGAAATATCGACTAGTGCATCCCGCATGTCACTATGGGCAACATTCGGTAATCCTCTAGGTACACACAACAATGCTTGTTCGCGATAGTTAAACGGGCTTTTGACCGTCATCGAATCAGCGTCGTGCAGTCCCATGAGTGATAAGTAGTGGTCAAAGTTACCACCGACACTAATTGTGGCTGACGTAAAAATCCACGCGGAGTCACTTGTTTTGACAATATCGCCAAACTGTTCGCTGATACTTAAGGGTGTAATATGAAAGACAAGGTGGCGTTTTGTTGTCTCAAACCATTTACTCATGTTTGTGTTTGTGGTTTGTGTCGTATTCTGCAGCTTGACAAACCACTCGTCCAGGCGTTCAAAATATCTGTCTAACTCAGTGTTACGCCCTTCGTTGACCTGCGCTAAATCGATTAATTGTTGAAGACTTTCAGTGAGTCGTTTTAACTGTTTGATTACATCCGGTCGTTGCATGTAAGGGTCTAACTCGGCGCGTTGTGGCTCAACATCAAAACACAATCGCAAGTTTGCAAGTACCTGTTGTGACTTTTGCGCAACGGCGCTTACTTGTGCCGCATCTTTTACTTCGGTTTTCTGAATTTTTTGAATATCCGACAGCAAGTTGTCAACTTGTCGCGTTGAAAACGAAATACCAAAATACTCACTGGCGATATCCGGTAGTAAGTGAGCCTCATCAAATACGACCGTATCAACGTCAGGCATTAATTCGCCTAAACCGTCTTTTTTTAATGCGAGGTCGGCAAAAAACAAATGGTGATTAACAATAATGATGTCAGCCGATAATGCGCTGTGTCGCGCCTTGAACAGGTGACAATCATCGTAGTATTTACAGTCTTTGCCCAGACAGTTGTCAACCGTTGAGGTTACATAAGGAATGATGGATGCATTTTCGGGTAAGTTTGAAAGTTCACTTATATCGCCTTTCTTTGTACTCACGCTCCATCTTTTTACGTCGCGATATTGTGCCAAGGTAGCTTTGTCTAGTCGAACATGGTCAGCGCCGTTTAAATCCAGTCTATAAATGCAAAGATAGTTGGCGCGACCTTTTAACAATGCGACGCGTCTTGTGCTGTCTAGCGCCTTTTTAACAAGCGGCAAATCTTTTTCAAACAGCTGTTCTTGAAGATTCTTAGTGCCGGTCGAGATGATCGTTTTACCATCAGATAAAAAAACCGGGACCAAGTACGCAAAGG
The DNA here is from genome assembly GCA_002340325.1 of Glaciecola sp. UBA2563. Classification (GTDB taxonomy): domain Bacteria; phylum Pseudomonadota; class Gammaproteobacteria; order Enterobacterales; family Alteromonadaceae; genus Glaciecola. The sequence goes on from DDLV01000011.1 coordinate 8,342, forward strand.
TTTTTCCAATGCCTGTGCCCGCTTCAGCAATCAGTGTTGTTTTGTCATTGACAGCGTTTGCGATGCCTTGAGACAGCGCTACCTGAGAGTGCCGAACGCTGTAATCATTGACGCTTTTTGAAAGCGCACCGTCCGTAGCGAAAAACGCTTCTACTTTATCCACTTTATTTGTTCAGAATTAATAGGGGTTATATATCTTACCTGAATAATACTTTTTCTTTACTGAACCAGTAAATGCAAAAATAAAGCAAAGCCCCCGCTAAAATGACACTACTGCCAAATATTGCTAATAGCTGGAAGTAATCCATGGTCCCTTTAACGAGTTCCTTAATCGCTAACGCCACATTGGTAAGTGGCACCCAAGCATAAATACCCTTGAGCTCTATGCCTGGCAGAAGCGCAATAATAACCGGCACAATGACAATGAACACAAGCGGAGACATATAGCCTTGCGCTTCTTTATACGACCTTGCATAAATTGATAACGCCAATAAGACTGATGCAAAAATAGCGACAATGGGTACCAGCATTAAAAAGACAAGCAGAAAATCGACAATACCTATTGATGCCATAAAATCACCGACATTTGAAAACGCCATGCCTTGACCAAGTACAACCGTCCACAACGCTACGCTTAACACAGTGACGAGCGCCGAAATAACACCCGCGGTGCACAACGTTAAAAACTTACCCATCACAATATCCAAGCGCGTTGCAGGTGATGTCAACAGCGTTTCCAATGTTCCCCGCTCTTTTTCGCCAGCGCCAATATCTGCAGCAGGGATCATCGCACCTTGCAGACATAGTAAAAACAAAATATAGGGGATCATGCCACCAATAGAAGCGCCAATGCTCTCGCGTTCATCAGCAACGTTTATCCTTTCTATCGCAATGGGCTTAATGAGTCCTTCTTGTATTGTTTCGCTGACACCAAGCGATTGAAACGCACTTGACTGACGTTGGTCTGACACTTCTTGCACCACTTCATCAAGCCTTTCACGGGCGAAGTTAAGTTGTGCAGAGTTGACAAAGAGTTTTACGTTCACTTGCCCTGCATCTAATACATTGCTTGCATAGTCATCCGGCAGTTCTACGACAAAGTCTATGTCACCGCTATCAATTAAACGCTTTATCTCATCTTGCCCGTCAGGCACTTGTTCAAGCGTCACTAAATCCAAATTTTCAATTGCAGCAATTTTGGCCACAAGCTGATTGTCTGGTGCCGCGTTTATCACGGTAAAGTTGAGGGTCTTCTCTTTGGCTTCAGTCAGCGTTTCTGAAAACAAATAAGCGACACCGCCAAAAATCAGAGGAAAGATCAAAATAGGCAGCGCAATCATAAAAAAGAGGGTTTTGCGATCGCGAAGTAACTCAATGATTTCCTTTTTAAAAATCAGCTTCCACATATCAGTTAATCTCCTCTTTCAGGCATTTTATAAAGGCATCGTGTAGCCCATCCTCTGATTTCGCCGCAAAATCTGCAATAGTGCCCTCAAAGGTCGTTTCTCCCTTGTCTATGATAGCCACCGCATCGCATAATTCGGATACTTCTTCCAAGTGGTGCGTGGAGAAAATAACAGGCGTGTTTGACGCTTTCAGTGAGCGGATAAAGCTGATCACTGTGGCACTTGCCATGATATCTAAGCCTGTTGTAGGTTCATCCATCACAATCACTTCAGGTCTGTGGATCACGGCTCGTGCGATCGACGTTTTTTGTTTCATCCCTGTTGAATAGTTTTCACTTCTTCTGTCCAGAAAACTATGCATGTCGAGCTGTTGCGCGAGTTCTTCGATGCGCTGTTCTATTTCAGCATCGTCCAAGCCATTAATCTTACCAAAATAAGTGATGTTCTCTCTGCCACTTAACCTGCCGTACAACCCCGTAGTACCTGATAGAAACCCAATTTTACGCCGCGCCTCTACGGGGTTTTTAACCACGTCTACCCCGTTAATCTCAATGCTACCATTATCTGGCTCAAGTGCTGATGACAAAACGCGCAATGTTGTCGTTTTACCGGCACCATTAGGGCCCAATAGCGCTAATACTTGACCGCTTTGACAGGTGAGGTTTACGTTTTTAATGGAGTGGAAAAAGCGCCCTTTTAGTCGAGGGTCCTTTTTGTCCTGTTCGCTAAGTTTCTTGGGGTTTTCAACCTTAAATTTTTTTGACAATCCGGTTATTTTTATCATTCTTCTATTCCGCGATCTAGAACACCGTACAGTGTTCTTCTACTTTAGCAGCTGTTTACCTTTCATATTTTGCAACATCGAAGGTCCAATCTTTCACAATCGAGGCGTGAATACCGCGATTTAGTCATTCTAAATAAGGTATTCAGAACAAAGAGTGTGGAAGATTGGGCTTTGACCCTTCGGGCTGGGCCTGAATGTCTCACCCACTTCGTCATTCGTCTCTCATTTGGAATAACCAAACATCGCTCCTCATTCCTCGTTGGTGAAACATTCAGACACCAGTGTTGCATAATATGAAAGGTAAACAACCCCTAATACCATGTTAAATTTGCCGTCAGCGAACATATTATTGATGAACATGCTTAATGCAAATGGAAGGCTACCTTCAATAATAATAGACGTTCTGCAGATGGCCAAGCTATGTTTGTTGGAATTTCAACTTCAATTGTTACAACGCGTTACAAGCACTTTTTATTAAGCAGTTTTTGACGTAAAGTGAGAGCAGATTCTCAGGCTCTTAAGACTAATAAAAAAAACGGATAATGGATAATGGAAGAAACCGAACAAAACAATAATAAAGTCTCAAACCCAATACAGGCAGCAAGCGAAATATTTTACCGACCAAAAGCTGTTTTTGATACGTTAAGTAAGGTTAATAACTGGTCTTGGATACCATTCATTCTCGTTGTGATAATGACGACGTTACCAACATATTTATATTTCCAGATGACTGATCTTCCTTGGGTCATCGACCAAATGGTGACGGCGTCCATGCCAGATGCAAGCCCCGCAGAGCTTGATAATGCGAAACAGATGTTTCCGCCTGAGGTGCTAAAATTTACTGCGTTCGCAATACCGATCGCGCTGATTATTTTTCATGCTGTAATAGCGGGTTTCCTGACATTTGTGACAAGAAACGACGAAAAAAATGTGCAGGGTTACACCGATTGGTATGGTGCTACATGGTGGATAACAATGCCTTTTGTCGTCAATGGGCTCATCGCATTGCTGGTATTACTTACTTATGATTCTGGAGCACAAATCCCGTTGACAGCAACAGCGCCATTATCACTGGCCTTTATTTTTAGACTAGATCTCGGTGACCCTATGGTGACGCTGCTGTCTAATATCAGATTGGATACTATTTGGGCAGTATTTATAGCGACGTATTGTTTTAGTAGCTGGACGAGTTTTAACTTTCAAAAATCCATTATCTTTGGCGTACTAACGATGGTGATTTATGTTGGCTTGGGCGTTATTTTTGGTGGCTAATTTATTCTGATGTTTTTTCGCGAACTCTCTTTGGCATAAAGTAGTTTTTATCGTTATAGAATTCGGCATTTTGCTCTGCAAAATGCCACCCAGGGATTCCTAGAAGCGGCAACGGCAACAACGAGCGTTTTTGGTTGAACGTATCGCGCGTCATAATATGGTTGCTTAAAAGGCCATCGTATTCGATTGAATTTGATGCCGTGCTCGCGTTGTCACACTGAATACATAACGTTTTTGCTGTAATGCCAATATGGGGTTTAAGCAGAATTTCATAAAGCGCATGACCAAATATCACCGGTTGCCAATCCGCAAACCAACGCTCTCTTTTCTCAATAAAAAGCTGCTGCCAACTGTGCATTCTAAGCAGTGGGGTTGGATCAATTTCACGCCAATAAATGACCAGTCCGCATTCATCAAAATGCGTGATTCTATCTCGTAGTGCGCCTCTCGGACGCAAGCCATTTTCAGATATATGACGGACGTGCAAGTGATTGAGTAACTGTTTGGTTTTTGGAAACTGATACCAAACAAGCCCGTTTAAGAAGTCATGCCAGCTGTCGTATCGGGTTGGTATTTTTTTTGTGCGATAAATAAAGGATTCGTAATACTCATTCTCCGGCAGCTCACTCTGCGATACAAAACGAAAGTCGAGTTGTGCACTAACGCGCTTATTTAACAACGTGTGGTTAAGTTGGAAGCTTTCGTTAGGGTTTAATCCGAACTCATCAATAAGCTTCCGCAATGCTGGGTGAGTGATGTTATCGACTTTATATTTGTCAGTAAGTTGAGATGAGACTTCATTCATTTTTTAATTTGAGATCTAAGATGCTAGATAACGCAAAAAACCAACGGTTTTCGCAACAGCTGCTTAAAGTATTAGTAATTTGTTAATCAAGCGCCCATTTTACCCAATTCTCACAATAAACACTTGCAAAATTATTTGTGCGTGGCACATTCCTCGGTTGGCTCACAAGCAAAACGTAAAACGAATTAAACAACGCTCGCCTGATTGATTTCCATGTTGACAGAATCTCAGTTCAGGCAAAAGCGGATAAGTAAAAATAGGCAAAATCTTTTATGTGTGGAATCTTTGGCATTCTTGATATTAAATCCAACGCAGAGGACTTGCGCAGTCAAGCACTTGAGTTGTCCAAACTCCTTCGTCACCGCGGACCCGATTGGTCGGGTATTTGGCATGACGATAAGGCTATACTCTGTCACGAAAGGCTAGCTATCGTTGATGTAGACACCGGCGCGCAACCACTGATTAGCGATAACGGCAATCAAATATTGGCGGTTAATGGGGAGATATACAATCACAAAGAACTACAAATAGAAGAAGCGAGTGACTACGCGTTTGCGACCAAATCAGATTGTGAAATCATTTTGCCTTTATATCAAAAGTATGGCGCAGAATTCGTCGATAAATTAAAAGGCATGTTTGCTTTTATTCTGTACGACAAAAGCACCGGCGATTACATGATAGCGCGAGATCATATTGGCATCATCCCGCTTTATACAGGATTTGATGAACACGGTAACTTCTACGTAGCATCTGAAATGAAGTCACTGGTGCCTGTTTGTAAAACTGTACAGGAATTCCCACCTGGGCATTATATGGTCAACGGAGAGCTAACAAAATACTATAATAGAGATTGGATGACATACGGTGCTGTTAAGGACAACACGACTTACCTTGATGATTTGAAACACGCATTCGAAAAAGCAGTTAAGTCACACTTGATGTCAGATGTCCCTTATGCGGTGCTATTATCAGGTGGCTTAGATTCATCTTTGGTATCAGCGGTTGCTGCGCAATATGTGGCCAAACGTGTGGAGGATGAGGATAAAAGTGATGCATGGTGGCCTCGGTTGCATAGCTTCGCTGTTGGCTTAAAAGGCGCCCCTGATCTATTGGCCGCGCAAAAAGTCGCCGATATGATAGGCACGGTTCACCATGAAGTACACTTCACTATTCAGGAAGGTTTGGATGCGATAAGAGATGTTATCTATCATCTGGAAACCTTTGACACAACGACTATTCGAGCAGCAACACCCATGTATCTAATGTCTCGAAAGATCAAAGCGATGGGCATTAAAATGGTGCTATCCGGTGAAGGTTCCGATGAAATATTTGGCGGATATTTGTATTTTCACAAAGCGCCTAATGCCAAAGAGTTCCATGAAGAAACTGTTAGAAAGATTGACAGGCTTCACATGTTCGATTGTGCTCGCGCTAATAAAGCTACGTCTGCTTGGGGCGTAGAAGCCAGAGTCCCGTTCCTTGATAAAGAGTTTATGGATGTCGCGATGCGCTTGAACCCTAAAGACAAAATGTGCATCGACGGGCGTATGGAAAAATGGATCTTAAGAAAAGCCTTTGATGACGGTAACTATCTACCTGCCGAAGTACTTTGGCGTCAAAAAGAGCAATTTGGCGATGGTGTGGGCTACTCTTGGATAGACAGTATTAGAGACTTTGTCGAGTCTGAAGTAAGCGACCAACAGCTCGCCACTGCACAATTTAGATTCCCGGTAAACACGCCAGATACAAAAGAAGGCTATTTTTACCGTACGATTTTTGAAGACTTTTTTCCTCAAGAAAGTGCAGCGAAGTGTGTCCCTGGCGGTAAATCCATTGCGTGCAGTACAGTTGAAGCACTTGAATGGGATGAGAGTTTTAAGCAGTCTGCAGATCCTTCAGGGCGCTCAATGAAATCCGTACACGCAGGTGAGTTTAAAGACGATTAAAGCCGTTTCTGTTATTGACTTCGTGGCAAACTATTTTTAATCGATAACTGGGCGATACCAGAAACACTGATCGTTTATCGGCGTGTCTGGCGGTAATAGCTGATTATCTAATTCAAAATATACCAAATCGCTCTCTTCGAGCGATTTAATTCTGTTTGCATAAAAAGCTTCAAAGTGTTCATCGAAACTTCCGTCTTCAACAGCTCTCATCAGTCCCGTTTCTAATAGCTTTGCCAGTGTTTTGTTGCGTTTATTTACAAAAAAATATGTCGCGGAAGGATACCGAATCGCGACATTCGGCTTTATCCGTAAACCGCTTGATTGGCCTTCTTTTTTTAGTTCACTGTAGATTTCAGTGATAGCGCGTGGGAAAAAGTCAGCAGCACCTATCAGTAATAGCTCTCTGGATTCTATGTAATCTCTTGCCGTAACCACGTTAAAGCCGCTATTTTGCATAATTTTTGTGTCAGGCCAGGAGATACCTTGCACAGGCTTATACTTTAATAATTGCTCAAACGACTCAATTGACGCTTTATAAAGTGGGTTGTCATTTCGAACCAACAATAAGCGCCAACCACTCAATCCTTTGTTAATTGGGATCCTGACGGGCAGCAAGTCTTCCTCTCGCTGTATGTCAGTCATCGTCCACATAAGATTTATTTCGAGATTTTCCTCTAGACGCTTTACAGCGCGTTGCTGTCTTATCGGAGACGAAGATGGCTTTATCTGATATCGAACGCCGGTTTTGGATAAGGCTAATTCCAGTAAACTAAGCGGATAAGCGACCCGTTCGTCATTTTCAACAGTGCTTTGCGGGTAAGTAATCACCCATACAGCTGCAACGGCGTGTGAGGTCATAACCATCAATATGAGCAGTATCAAGAGTTTGAAGCGAATGTGATTACAAATCGTCATATATTGATCGTCTCTAACGATGTTATTCGATGCCTATAAATTTATGCGTTTGAAGCGATAAACGCCAATTGTTTTTAATACACGTTTGTATGGCGAAATCCGTCGCACGCTTTTGCATGCTAACAGGTTGAAGATAGATAAGTGAGGTTGTAGGTTTTTGTGCTGTCGCCAGCAACTCTTGTAACTCGTCTACATGCTTTTGCATAGCAACAACGTGTTTTATTTCATCCGCTCTCATCAATGAAGATGGCAACACGTTATACCCTCCTGGCATATTTATTTTTGGCGATAATGTTATCCAGGTATCGTCATGACATTTAATTTCAAATGTCCCACTTGTTTCTATTTGAACGGTAAAATTGCGTCGTAACGCTTCTGACGTCACTTCAAATAAATCAAACATACAAGGCTCACCGCCTGTGATAACGATGTGTTTGGCCAAATAACCCTGTGCAGCAAAAAGCGCAAAAAGTTGTTCAACCGTCGCAGAAAAATAATTCTCGGTTTCTTGCTGCTGTTTCATTACGACGTTTGAGTCGAGCAATTTGTCTTCATCAACTTGCCACGTGTGCTTAGTATCACACCATGGGCACCCTACCGGACAACCTTGTAACCGCACAAAAATAGACGGAACACCGGTAAAACTTCCCTCACCCTGTATTGATTCAAACACTTCATTGATCAGTAATGCTGTCATCTTCACCCTTGTAAAATGGCTTGTTTAGCGCCGAGTATCAGCGTGTACAAAGCGGTTGGATTTTATCAGTATTGCAGTAAAATCAAAACCTAACATATATCTATCAAAACACCACGAGGGCGAAAATAACATTTAATTTCAGTACGAAATGAGTGTTTAGCAAAATATGAAAAAAGCGATAGTAATTTACAGCGGAGGCATGGATTCCTATACCGTCCTGCACAAGGCACTACAAAGTAATGATGAAGTTGCAGCCATTTCATTCAATTATGGGCAACGCCATAAAAAAGAGCTCGAATATGCAGCAAATGTTTGTAAGTCAATACAGATCCAACACCATATTGTCGATTTAAGTGCAATAAATCCCCTTCTAGCGGGCTCCGCGTTAACTGACACTATCGATGTACCTGAAGGGCATTATGAAGAAGCATCAATGAAACAAACTGTTGTCCCCAATCGCAACATGATCATGTTATCAATTGCGGTTGGTTACGCCGTTTCTATTAACGCACAGTCGGTCTACTTCGGGGCACACTCTGGTGACCATGCAATTTATCCAGATTGTCGAACTGAATTCGTCGAAGCAATGAATAAGGTATGTGCGATTGCAAATTATCAAGCAGTGGAGATCGTAGCGCCGTATTTGCATAAGAATAAAATCGATATCCTAGCAGACGGCATTGTAATGGGATTGGACTATTCAAAAACATGGACATGTTACAACGGACGTGAAAAAGCGTGCGGGAAATGTGGCGCCTGTCAGGAAAGACTAGAAGCCTTCAAACTCAACGGTATTGATGATCCCCTAGAATACGAATTTTAGGCTGTTTAGCGTTTCTGACTTTCCGAAACGAAATACTCGATCTCTTTGATACAGTGCCTTAATACGGGGTTAAGGCGCGTATTTTTACCATTCATCACAAATAGTTCATGTTCAAAGGTAAACAAGCTCCCTTTTGCAATGGGCACAAGGCCAGTTGCAGCGCCCTGCTCTTTTGCAATGTAATGCGGTAGCAAACCAATATATTCACCTGTCATAATTGCCGCCATACAAGCGTCATATGAATCAGAAAATGTTTGGATAGAAAGTCGTTTATCCGAAGAAATATAGTTTGCTGAAGATAGACCTGAAATACCAATAGCAGGATACGATTCTATATCGATTGAATCTGGCAGTGCTTCAGCCTCGCGGTATTTTGATAACTCGTGAGTGGGTGAACAATACAGACTGCCAGCGCATTTTATCCCCACAGGGTGGAAGGTAACAGATTCTGGCTTCACCATATCGTATGTTGATAACACAAGATGACACTCTCCTGATAACGCTACATGCTCGACTTCGTTGTATAAGCGAGTTTGTAAGTTGACATGAATATCATCAAACTTCTTCATTGTACTCTTAACCGCTTTGGATACCGCCAGTTGCATGGTAGTTGCTAACCCAGCCATCATAACAATCGTAATATGACCAGAGTAATCATCGTGCAGGCTTTTAAGGTTAAACACAAAGTTGTCAAATGCATTGAAAATACGTTTTGTTTCCTGAAAAACAACTTCCCCCTCTTTCGTCATCTGAAAACCGCCTCTTCCGCGATGACAAAGCACTAAATCAAGTCGCTCTTCAAGTTTTTTTATTGCAGCACTTATGTTCGGTCGTTGCATTCTAAGAACCGGCTCCGCTGCTGTAAAACCGTTGCAAGAAGCAACTGCGTAAAATACGCGAAGAAGTTTTATGTCTGATTCTTGAAGTCTGTTCAACATGACAACATCCAACCCAAAGTTTAAGTATTACCTACAATAAAAAATACGTTCATCCGTTGAAAACGGACGACGTCTCAATTCAGTTATCGTTTTGCATAACTAAAACTTTAGTTTTTTATGATGTGTAATGCGAGCAGTCCCCACAAATTAACCAAATACTGGACGATTGAGTGTTTAAGCGCCTAGCGGAGGAATGTTGATATTTAAAAGCGTGCGAG
>DDLV01000136.1 GCA_002340325.1 Glaciecola sp. UBA2563
GGGCTCATAACCCGAAGGTCGTTGGTTCAAATCCAGCTCCCGCAACCAACCTTTCTTAATCAATAAAGTGGTTTTCAATAAATCTCGCTTGATACCAGCGAATCAATTCAACTCTGTTTCTACAGCTAGTTTTTCTAAAAATACTATAAACATGCGTCTTAACAGTGTTCACACTGATGTGCAAACTATCTGCAATTTCCTGATTTTGAGCACCTTCGGCGATACGTTCAGTGATAGCCAACTCTCGCTTGGTGAGCCAACTATCGGTTTCCAGTTTCGTCTTTTTATTTGAGTGAGGGTAATGCGTAACCAGCTGTTCAATGAGCTTTGTCATGATTTCACGACTAAACCAACGCTGGCCAGATTTTAGCTTCTCCAAGCCTTTAACTGTCAATTCGATAGGTTCGTTGGTAAAAAATACGCCACCAAATCCTGCTTTAAGCGCTGAGATTTGAATTCTCTCATCAACTTTGTCGACGTTAAAAAGTACTTTATTAAGGGGAAGTTCAGCGCGAACTATCGCCAAGTCGAAAAGGTCTTTCGTACTCAGGTTAATTGCATCGATAAAAAGAAAATCTATGTTTTTTGCCCGTCCCGTTGACGGTTCCACCGCACCATAGTCAAATTCGATTGAACAAGCGTCCATTATGTCCATTATGCTTTGCAGGACATTATGTGATTTGGATTTACCGCTTGGCTTAGACTTGGTCAATATAAATGCATTCATATGCCATCCAAATTCCATTCACTCTTCGCATGGTATTCCTTTTGGTTTGTAAGTACAAGATATATCCCTATCTGCTTAAAATTTAGGCAATACATAGGTTTTTCTGCACAATCACGGTGTTTGTGGTTTCAAAACGAGTAGCTAATACGCGTTCTTTTTCATCTTGTATGACATCGCCCTTTAAAATAGAAAATGACCTTTTAATAGCGTTTGCTAAAACTAATAGTAAGGAGTATACTTCGCGTGCTTGTTTGTTAGGGATGCAATAACAAGGGCAGGCGGCGAAGGAGTGTTGTTGATTACAGCTCATGTTGTGGTTCAATAACGACTTCGTAGCAAAGCGAAAGAATTTATGAAGCTCCGCTATGTCCGGGGCTTTTTTAATGGTGCTTTTATAGTACGCGAGGGTGTTTGACAAGATACCCTTTTTTTATTTCTGTTGTTTTTATTATAGGTGTAACTGTGTCTCAACTCGTAAATAGATTGACGTCTATTCTTGAGCCTGCTGTCAATGCGACTGGGTTTGAGTTGTGGGGTGTTGAATTTGTGCGCGCTGGTAAACACAGTACGTTGAGAATTTATATTGACAGTGACAAAGGAATTGATGTCGATGACTGTGCAGAGGTCTCTCACCATGTGAGCGGTGTGTTAGACGTTGAGGACCCTATATCAACTGAATATGTTCTTGAAGTCTCTTCACCCGGCGTTGACCGTCCATTGTTTAATGCAAAGCAATTTACTGACGTTATTGGAGAGACTGTAGACATAAAAACAACGATACCACAACAGGGTAGGCGAAATTTTAAGGGTGTTTTAGTGAGTGTTGAGTCACAACAAGTGGAAGTCAAAATTGATGCAGACACCTTTTTGATTGCTATGTCAAATATCGCGAAAGCAAGGCTAGTGCCTAACTTTGACGAGTTAATGTAAGTTGTCCGAAAGGGTGATGAGGAAAACATGAACAAAGAAATTTTATTAGTTGCAGAAGCCGTTTCTAATGAAAAACAAGTGCCGAGAGAAAAAATATTTGAGGCACTAGAGTATGCGCTGGCTAGCGCCACTAAAAAGAAAAATCATGGCGATATCGAAGTGCGCGTTGCTATCGACAGAGCAACAGGTGATTTTGATACATTTCGACGCTGGCTTGTTATTGAAGACGATCAGCCACAGGAAAATCCGTATGCCGAAATCACTGTTTCAGCAGCACAGATTGATGATCCGGAAGTCGATATAGGTGCTTACGTCGAAGAACAAATCGAATCCATAGAGTTCGATAGAATAACGACGCAAACTGCAAAACAAGTCATAGTACAAAAAGTGCGCGAGGCTGAGCGAGCGCAAATGATCGCTGAGTATGAAGATAAAGTAGGCGAGCTCGTTACCGGTACTGTCAAGAAAGTTAACCGGGACAATATTATTATCGATCTTGGCAATAACGCAGAAGGCGTCATCTTTAGAGACGATATGTTGCCTAGAGAGACATTCCGTCCTGGCGATAGAGTGCGTGGGTTACTTTATGTCATAAGACCTGAGGCGCGAGGAGCACAGCTTTTTGTTAGTCGCACACACCCAGACATGCTAGTTGAATTATTCAGGTTGGAAGTGCCTGAGATAGCCGAAGAAACACTCGAGGTGATGTCTGCAGCTAGAGATCCCGGCGCTAGAGCGAAGATTGCTGTAAAAACAAATGACAAGCGATTAGATCCCGTTGGCGCATGTGTTGGCATGAGAGGTTCAAGAGTTCAGGCAGTTTCTAGTGAACTCGGCGGAGAGCGCGTTGATATCGTGTTGTGGGACGAAAACCCAGCTCAGTTCGTGATCAATGCGATGGCACCAGCAGAAGTTGCTTCAATTATAGTAGATGAAGATACTCACGCGATGGATGTTGCCGTTGAAAGTGATAATCTCGCTCAAGCTATTGGGAAGAATGGTCAAAACGTAAGATTGGCTAGCCAGTTGACTGAGTGGGAATTGAATGTCATGACAGTAGATGACATGAATGATAAGCATCAGGAAGAAAATGCCAAAGTGTTGGAAGTGTTCACAGCTAACTTGGATATCGATGAAGATTTCGCACTGGTGCTTGCTGAAGAAGGCTTTACAACACTTGAAGAAATAGCTTATGTCCCAGCATCAGAGTTGTTAGATATAGAGGGACTGGATGAAGACATTGTCGAAGAACTCAGAAACAGAGCAAAAGCTGCATTAACCACGCAAGCGCTAGCAAATGAGGAATCGTTAGAGGCTGCAGAGCCAGAACAAGACCTATTGGATCTTGAGGGGCTTGATACGCATTTGGCTTACGTTTTGGCGAGTAGAGGTATCAACAATCTCGAAAAATTGGCAGAACAGGGAACAGATGAAATCAGCGATATTGAAGAACTTGGCGAAGAGAAGGCGGGTGAATTGATCATGGCTGCCCGTAATATCGTCTGGTTTAACGAAGAGTAAGTGCGGGAGGGAACAGATAATTATGTCAGATGTAACTGTAGAAAAGCTCGCTGAAAGCATAAGTACAACACCGGAGAAATTGGTACAGCAATTTGCCGACGCCGGTATAAAAAAAGGTGTAGGTGATGACGTCTCTGAAAAAGAGAAACAAGCATTGCTGGATTTCCTAAGCAAACAACATGGCGGCTCAGGCGCTCAAGCACCAAAGAAAATGACGTTACAGCGCAAAACCACCAGTACGATAAGTATTGGAAAGTCTCGAAACGTCAAGGTCGAGGTGCGTAAGAAGCGCACATACGTCAAGCGCAGTGAGGTCGAAGAAAAAAGGCTTGCTGAAGAAGAGGCTAAACGTCAAGCAGAAGCCAAAGCGAAGCTAGAAGCTGAACAGAAAGCTGCTGAAGAAGCTCGAAAATTAGCTGAGCAGAAAGCGAAAGAAGCTGAGCGTCAACGCAAAGAGCGCGAAGCAGAACGCAAGCTGCAAGCTGAAAAGGCTAAGAAAGAGGCTGAAGAGCGCAAAAAGGCTGAAAGCTCACTTTCAGAAGAAGAAATTGCAGAAATTGAGGCTGCACGTGCTGAAGAAGAACGAATAAAGCGTCAGCAAGAGGAAGAAGCCCAGCGTAAACTCGAGCAAGAAGCGCAGCGCGCGGCAGAAGAAGCGAAGAAACTTGCAGAAGAAAATGAACGACGTTGGAAGGAAGAAGAGGAACGTCGCAAAAAAGAGGAAGCGGAAGAAGTGCACATGTACTCCAACCGTTATGCGCAAGAGGAAGAAGATCGCGAAGATATGGAAGTTGAACGTGGTTCGCGTCGTCGCAAACGAACGAAAAAGAATGCCGGTGAGCATTTAAAACAGGGATTCAACAAACCTGCTGCACCTGTTGAACGCGTCGTTAAATTGGGCGAAACGATTACAGTAGGTGATCTTGCTAGTCGCATGGCGGTGAAGGGCACTGAAGTCATCAAAGCCATGATGAAAATGGGTGAAATGGCCACCATCAATCAAGTGTTAGATCAAGAAACCGCAGTGCTAGTGATTGAAGAAATGGGCCACAAATATGAACTGGTAAATGAAAATGCACTTGAAGACGAACTGATTGCGTCCGTCTCTTCAGGCGATGCCAAAACTAGAGCGCCAGTCGTTACGATTATGGGTCACGTCGACCATGGTAAAACGTCTTTACTCGATTACATACGTCGAACAAAGGTTGCCGATGGCGAGGCTGGCGGTATTACTCAGCACATAGGCGCCTACAGCGTTGAAACCGATAACGGCAGGATAACCTTTTTAGATACTCCTGGTCACGCTGCATTTACCGCTATGCGGGCACGCGGTGCTACGGCAACAGACATTGTCGTTGTTGTGGTTGCTGCTGATGATGGTGTAATGCCACAAACCAAAGAAGCTATCCAGCACTCGCGTGCTGCTGGTGTGCCGATGATCGTTGCTGTTAATAAAATAGATAAAGAAACTGCCGACCCTGAACGCGTAAAAACCGAACTTTCGCAGATGGAAGTTATCCCGGAAGAGTGGGGAGGTGAACACCAGTTTATTAATCTTTCAGCTAAAACAGGACAAGGTGTAGACGAGTTATTAGAAGCAATATCTTTGCATGCTGAAGTACTTGAGCTTAAAGCAGTCGCAGAATCACCTGCAAGAGGTATTGTAATCGAGTCACGCTTAGATAAAGGAAGAGGACCAATAGCGTCAATTTTGGTTCAGGAAGGGCAGCTCAAAACAGGAAACATATTGCTCTGCGGCGAGGAGTTTGGTCGCGTGCGTGCCATGCGAGACGAAACCGGTGCTGCGTTGCATGTGGCTGGGCCATCTACGCCAGTTGAAATCCTTGGTTTATCAGGCGTGCCTATCGCTGGTGAAGATGCTTTGGTGGTGCAAGATGAGCGAAAAGCGAAAGAGGTTGCAGCGAAACGGCATTCGAAGAAACGCGAATTGAAATTGGCTAAACAACAAAAAGCCAAGCTTGAGAACATGTTTGCAAATATGGAATCTGGCGATGTCAGCGAACTTAATGTGGTATTAAAAGCAGATGTTCAAGGCTCAATTGAAGCTATTGCAGACAGCTTGGTGAAACTATCTACTTCAGAAGTAAAAGTGAATATCGTGGGTAGCGGCGTCGGCGGAATCACTGAAACTGATGCGTCACTCGCAGCGGCGTCAAGCGCTATCATAGTAGGGTTTAACGTGCGTGCTGATGGTGCAGCTCGTAAGACCATTGAGGCGGAAGAAATTGACCTGCGTTATTACAGCATCATTTATGAGCTAATAGATGAAGTTAAACAAGCCATGAGCGGTATGCTTGCGCCTGAGTTCAAACAGGAAATCATTGGTCTTGCTGAAGTGAGAGACGTATTCCGCTCTCCGAAACTTGGCGCGATTGCTGGTTGTATGGTAACTGAAGGCATTATTAAGCGAAGCAATCCAATTCGTGTATTGCGCGACAACGTCGTAATTTATGAAGGCGAACTTGAATCGTTAAGACGCTTTAAAGACGATGTTCAAGAGGTTAAAAAAGGACTTGAATGTGGTATTGGCGTTAAAAACTACAATGACGTAAAAGTGGGCGACCAAATCGAAGTCTATGAAATAGTAGAGGTTCAACGAGAGATTTAACTCTCGGGTATGCCTGACAAAAAAGGAGGCTGATTGCCTCCCTTTTTTTCGTTTAGACACCACAAAAACTTAATGGGTAGGAAGGTTGTAAGATGCCAAGAGAGTTTTCAAGAACAGAACGAGTCAATCAACAGCTCCATCGAGAGATTGCCAACATACTTCAACATGACTTTAAACACCGTTATCCAGAGGTAGACATGGTCACGGTCTCGGGTGTTGAAGTATCCAGAGATCTTAGCCATGCGAAGGTATTCGTCAGCTTTTTATTCGAAGACGAAGACAAAAACAAGTCTGATCTACGCACATTAAAACAAGGTGCTGGTTTTGTACGCAGTTTGTTAGCTAAAAAAATCAGAATGCGTGCGGTTCCTACACTTGTTTTTCTGCTAGATAACTCGGCAAGCGTAGGTTCAAAAATTAGCACGTTGGTAGACCAAGCAATTGAGAGTGACAAGTTAAAACAAAAAAAGTCAGATGGGTAGGCGGCGTAAAGGAAACAAAGTCGACGGAATAATATTAATCGACAAACCGTCAGGCGTCAGTTCTAATCATGTGGTACAACGCGTAAAGCGAATATTCAATGCTCAAAAGGCTGGTCATACAGGCGCGCTTGATCCACTTGCAACGGGAATGTTGCCTATCTGCTTGGGCGAGGCTACAAAATTTTCTCAATATTCATTGGATGCTGACAAGGCTTATACTACCACCGCTTTATTAGGTGTTCGCACGGATACATCCGATGCTGATGGTGATGTTGTCGAAACAAAAAATGTAACATCGACACTAGATGAAATAAGTGAGCAGTTACAAAGGTTTCGAGGTGAATTACAACAAACACCGTCTCCATTTTCGGCACTAAAATATAACGGCAAACCACTTTATTTTTATGCTAGGCAGGGTATCGATGTGCCTAGACCCACTCGAAACATCCACATCTACCACAATGAAATCATAGATTTTGACAGCAATTTTTTAAAGCTCGAGATTCATTGTTCAAAGGGTACCTATATCAGGACTATTGTTGATGATCTCGGACAAGCATTGGGGTGTGGAGCACATGTTACCGAGCTAAGGCGCTTGTGGGTGTCAGGTTTTAAGAAGCAAAAAATGTACTCCTTCGAAGAACTTGAAACACTCCTAACAGTAAAGAGTGTTGAAGAATGTCTTGATGAAGTTTTGTTACCAATGGATGTTCATTTATCTCACTTACCAGTAATTCATCTCGATGAACCTAAGTCCATTAAGTTTCAGCACGGCATGCAAATTGACGCTAAAATTGAACTGTCTGAACCAACTAGCGCTATATCATATCGCGTATACAGTGCAGTAGACGCCAGATTCCTAGGTATGGCGACGTGCCAAAACAACATTTTTCTTCAACCAAAACGACTGGTTGTCTACGAGTAGGTACGCCCAGCAGCAAAGATGGTGTTAAGGATTTAACAATACGCCGTCACTTTGCTTGCTATTATTTGCCAAATCCTTATACTACGCGCTCTTTGATTGTCCTAGATGGTACTGAATTAGTGATCGGTCCATCCATTTAAATCTACTGGAGAAAAATATGTCACTAACTACACAAGAAACTGCAGATATTATTGCAACGCATGCAAGAGGCGATGGCGACACAGGTTCACCTGAAGTGCAAGTCGCGTTATTAACGCACAATATTAATAAATTACAGTCTCATTTTAAAACGCACAAAAAAGACCATCATTCACGCCGAGGTCTTCTACGAATGGTATCGCAAAGACGAAAAATGCTTGATTATCTCAAGCGAAAAGATTTAACCCGTTACCAAGAGCTTATCCAAAAACTCGGCTTGAGAAGATAACAAATTTTCGAATAAAAAAATGAAATCCCATGATTAGCGTCATGGGATTTTTTTATGTCATTCATAATTAATCAAGCTAGAACAGATTATGACAAGGCAGTTATAACCTAGCCGAATATTGACGAGTAAATCGCGAAGTACGAATGCTAGTTAAGTGCCATCAGCATCTTTCTGCGAAGATAGGCAATTTGCGTTTGATGATTTAAATCTTTCGGACACGAGTCCTGACATCCCAATAGCGTCATGCAACCAAATACACCATCTTCGTTACCAAGAACCTGATAAAAATCTTTGGATGTGCGTTTATCTCTGGGATCGAGTTCAAACTTACCGAGCTTTATCATACCCACGGCGCCAATAAAATCCTCTTTCATCGCTTTTGTTGCACAAGCAGAGACACAACAACCGCACTCAATGCATCGATCAAGTTCATAGATTTGTTCAGCTAACGCAGGCTCCATGCGTTCTTCCAACTTATCAATGCTAATGTTGTTTGCGTTCTCATCATGGATCCAGGATCCCACGCGCTCTGACAACGCCCGCATGAATTTACCGGTATTGACTGATAAATCGCCAATTAATTCAAAGCCAGGTAAAGGATGCAGAGTGATTTCAGGTGTATCAAAGGTCGATGTTAGCGTTCGGCAAGCCAAGGTTGGCATGCCATTAATGACCATCGCACAGCTGCCACAGATACCAGCACGACAGACAAAATCAAACTTTAAATCGGGGGCCTGTTCAGCGCGTATTTTGTTAAGCGCAATGAAAATCGACATGCCCTCTGTTTCATTAAGTTCGAAACGCTGCATACGAGGCTTATCACCCTCGAGCTGAGGATCATAACGGAAGATATGAAAAACAAGTTTACGCATTAGTCTTCCACTCCTATTCGCTGATTTTTTTCTTGATAAATCTCAGGGATTTCAAAGGGCATCAGTTTGTGCTGACGCTCAGACCGGGACAAGTCTTCGGCAGAGGCATTGACTAAATCTACAGTTTCCAATCTTGTTTGTGTTTGCGGATGTTCCACAATTTGAGATTTCCCATAGCCTCTTGATCCGGGCGGCATCTCCATTTCATCTATGTTGAGCGGTTCGTAGGAAACATCGACGCTATCCTTTTTCCAGTAATAAAGTGAACGCTTGAGCCACTCTTTGTCGTTTCTTTCAGGGAAATCTTCTCTGCAATGTGCCCCCCTGCTTTCCGTACGGTTTAACGCGCCTTGAGCTGCACATATTGCCAGTTTAAGCATTTTCGGGACGCGCAATGCTTCTTCCAGCTCTGGATTTGCATGACGTACTTTATTGCTAATGGCGATTTCTTTACTTTCTTCATATAACGCTTTTAATTCTTCAATCGCTTCTGTCAGCGGACCATTGGTGCGAAAGATACCGACTTTTTCAGACATGATGTGCTGCATTCTAGTCTTAATTGAAAGCGCATCTGTTCCGGTTTTTCTTTCCAGCAACTGGTCTATTTCTGTACATTGTGTTGCATAGAAGTGTTTGACTAGAGATGCGTTGATATCAACGTTTGATTGTTGGCAGTGTTCAACCACATACTGCCCGACAATCATGCCCGCCACCACCGTCTCTGCCACACTGTTGCCGCCCAGCCGGTTAAAGCCGTGCAAATCCCAACAAGCTGCTTCACCGACTGCGAACAATCCTTTTAAACCGACACTTTCGCCACGAAAATCGGTGCGGATACCGCCCATTGAATAATGCTGAGTTGGGCGCACAGGAATGTAATCTACTGCAGGGTCAATACCTAAAAAGTGTTCACAGATGTCTTTGACTTCACGAAGGTTTTTATTGATGTGTTCTCGACCGAGAAGGGTGATATCCAACCACAAATGATCGCCGTATTCCGACTTAACGCCTTTGCCTTTGCGAATATGTTCTGTCATTCGGCGAGACACAACATCGCGTGAAGCAAGCTCCGCCTTTTCGGGCTCATAGTCAGGCATAAATCGATGGCCATCAGCATCTCTTAAAACACCGCCATCACCGCGACAACCTTCCGTTGTTAAAATACCTGCTGGTACTATTGCGGTGGGATGAAACTGGATGGCTTCCATGTTTGCCAATGGTGTTTCACCCGTTTCCAATGCCATAGCTGCACCCACCCCATCACAAATAACAGCATTGGTTGAAATTTCATAAATGCGACCAAAGCCTCCAGTAGCGATGGTGGTAGCATTAGCGACAATAGCAAAGACTTCACCGGTGATTAAATCCCTGACGATGGCGCCTGTACAGCGTTTGCCATCATGAATTAATTTCAGCGCCTGTTGCCTTTCAAGTACAGGGATTTCAAGTTCAATTGCTTTATTGTCCATCGCATTTAACATGCTATGTCCAGTGCCATCAGAGGTATAGCACGTGCGCCATTTCTTGGTACCGCCAAAATCTCGTGCAGTGATCAACCCGTGGCTTTCATTTGCTTCCGTTATGGTTTCAGTTTGTGCATTGACAATAACATCCCGCTTTCCCTTGTTAACGCGATTCCAAGGCACACCCCAAACAGAAAGTTCTCGCACCGCTTTAGGTGCAACATGGCAAAACATCCGTGCCACTTTTTGATCACAACCCCAGTCACTGCCCCTTACCGTGTCTGCAAAGTGGACGTCTTCGTTGTCTCCCTGGCCTTTAAAAGAGGATGCCAGACTTGCTTGCATACCACCCTGTGCGGCAGCTGAATGCGAGCGCTTTGCTGGAACGAGTGATAAGACCAACACGTTCAACTTAGCTTTTTTACACGCAATCGCCGTTCTTAAACCTGCTAAACCGCCACCTATGATCAAACTATCGGTATATTCAATTCTCATTGTAAATCCATCCCAATCATGAAGTAGGTTACAAGTGCCGCAGTGCCCACGACAATAAACAATGCAGAAAGGACATTTTTGATCATGGCAAGCGTTGGTCTAACGTCGCGTAACGAGATAGAAAATACATCCCACTTTAAAATTACCCTATACAAGCCGAACGCTGCATGTAATTCCGCCGCAATTAGCAGTGGCAAATACAGCAGCCAGAATCCTTGTTCATAGATCCTCAACGACGACTTGATTGGCCCGATGGTTTCGGGTTGCATTAGCATGACGAACAAATGAGGCGGAAGTAGAAACATAATGACAATGCCTGTCACTGCCTGAATCATCCAATATTTAGTATCTGAATGACGGACAGTCTGCATCTGTTGTCTTAGGCTTTTCCATTGCCGATAGTTGGTTGGCATCTTGCGGCAAGCGAGGATAGTGTGCACAACAAACAAAGCGAAAATACTCGCTGCAATGACTGACACAATAAAGGGGTAACCGCTACCATCGGGAGTTAAAAATGCCCCTTCCATAGTTTTTGTGACCCACAACATAGCGTCATGGCCGATTAATATCGATGATACAAGAATCAAATGAACCCATAAGAATATCGCTAACAATGTACCTGTAAGGCTTTGCAGCGCATCTAATTGGGCTTGGCGGGGAATTCTCAGAATATACATTGTTGTTCCTTCACAAAATGACTGAAAATAAATCCGGAAAAATATTTGGCGACTGTTAACTAGAAGCTAACAAAAGGAAGAGATTGCGTGCTTGATGTGCATCAATGAAATTTTTGCGGCAAAAAGACTTGTTGCCTTAATTGATTAGAATCAATTATTCGTTAAAGGAGGTAAGTGCGCAGAAGGTCGTGCCGCGCACTTTAAGGTGAGTGCTATTTCTATACGGTCTTTTTAACCAACTCGTCTACTAATTGCTGTAGCTCATTAAGTTGTTGCAGCAGACTTGTATTACGTCTTTCAAGAAGAAGTATTTTTTCGTTGACGTCTCGCAATTGATCGTTTGATTGTTGCTGTGTTTGCAATAGCGCTTCTTGCTCGACTTTGCTAGCTAAAATATTGTTAGCAAGTTCACTGAGGTTATTGTTAAGGGAATCAATGCGGCCAACCAACTGTTGTCGTGCGCTGCTAGCATTTTGAATTTCTGTTTTCGAGTCGTCTGTATCAGATTTAACGCTGCTGACTTCATTGGTTAAATCCTTCAATTCTTTTTGATTTCTGCGCCAAGCGCTCGCCCATAACTTGTCGATTTGTTCAAAATTGGCAGCCGCCTTTTCAGCGTTTTCACTGACTAACACTTGAAGAGAGGCCGTAGATGAACCCATTTCTTCACCTGTCGCTGAAAGTCTGTCCTCAAGCGTTAATAACCTGTCTATGTTACTTGATATTGTTGTGTTCGCTTTTTGTAATTCCATGTATAGATATCCTGCAGCGCCGGCCGCAACAAGACTGACTAATGCAAGAAAAATAACTAAACCATTATTACTTTTGACTACAGTTTGTGACTGTGTCCGGCGAGATGGCGAAGATATTCGTTCGCCAGCACTCATGTTAATGGGCGCAAAATCGCCGTTCTTTTTGTCATTTGACATTGATTATTTACCAATAAAATTTAAAAAGTGGTGGAGCTGGCGGGAGCGTTATAAGTCAATATTCCCGTGGCCTGTAGGGCAGTTTGTAAAACCTGTCCCCATTCCAGTCCCACATAAGTTTCAGGTTGGGATGATACTCGAAAGTATAGTTTATTAAAATATAAAATGAGGAATTATGATAGTCGTAATCCTATTTTGTGCTTTTTGAACAATTCCACACACGTTAATTCTTCTGTCACTACATTAATTTCTAAGTCTCTGTCATATTTCGGGTGATTTTCATAGATATCATAAATATTTTCTTCTATTTGACCCAAGTCAGCCGATGAGATACCGAGTGTCGTCGCATATATGTTGATTTTGTCATGCGCTCCGTAACAACTTTTAAAAAACTTCATGTTCGTATCATGAAACGCAAAACCTAAAAACACCAATTTGGTACATTCAGAAAGCGCGTCTGTTATATCTTCTCTAACATCAACATCTTTCTCTTCTGTGAATGTTCTAATTCCATCTATTTTCTGAGGGGATTCAGAGATATCAATAAAACCGTAATCTTCATCACCGCCGAATTCACCTAAAGAGCCATACGGCCTATGGATTGACAATTTTTTAATCACGTCTAGCGCTTCATGTTTCGAAACACCATAATGAACTTGAATCCCAACAAAAAGAAATTTTTCTAAGCACCTATCGTAATTGAAGACAACGAATTCCACCTCGTTGATTAATGCTCTTTTAAATTCTTGAAATCGCCGATTTACCGACACCGTTTTGAAAAACTCTAAATACCATGTGTTTTCTAACCGATCGTTAAGTTGGCTTTTGCCAATATTGAATAATTTACTTCTTTCCTCACTTTGCGATATTCGATCAATGATTGCTGCTTTCCCAAGCATTTTTATATTGTTACTGTCGCGGTGGCAGTTGATATAGTTGTCGATACTATCTGAGAGGGGCAAAGCGTTCGCAATTTGGTTTGCGTCTGTTACAAGCGAGTCAGAATCTTTGGCATTATCTTTAATCCTCTTAATTATGAATGATGCAATATGCCGATCTCCCTCAATATGCTGGTTTTGAGATTCGTCCAGCTTAATTCTTAAATGTGGAGATATGTCTTTTTTTAGTTTTTCTCCAGATGGAAGTCCTATTTCGCAACTCGCGCCAGCGCCTAAAATGTACATGGTTTTCTTTCTTGTAGAAGGCAATTCGTCGCTCCAGATTGGCAGGTAACTGATATTATAAAGTCGTTGAAAACTTCAGAAAGCATCCATTACATATTGTATGATTGTAAGCAATAAGCCAAGCAAAAACACGCGAACAAGTCTTACGGATAACATTTTTAATAGGGAACAGACAATGACAGATAGCGACGAAAATACCCGTTCTGGTTTACCATGGTGGCTAATTGGTTTAGTTTCTATATGCGTTTTGGTCGCCTGTGCTGCCTTGGCAATGTACTTTTTGACCTTTGGTTACAACGTATCAACGAGACAAGAGATATGGGCGCAATTCGGTGATTACGTTGGTGGAATACTCAATCCTATTTTTGCGTTTGTAGCGCTTATTGCCTTGCTATACACAATCGTCATTCAGAGTAGGGAGCTTCGCCATTCAGCGGAGCAATTACAAAAGTCAGCAGACGCGTTGCGAAATCAAAATAAAGTGCTTGAACTACAAAACTTTGAAGCGACGTTTTTTCAACTGCTTCGATTATACAACGATATAGTAGCGGAGCTACAAATCCATTTGGATATAACATTGTCACTCAAATTTTTCGAGGAGGAAGATAAAATTTATGAAAACCGTGAGTGTGTCAGAGTGCTATATTTGATCCTCAACGAAGAATATTTATCCATATTACAAAGAGGTGACAATGTTGAGGGTACCCAAGCGGCCATTGATTTATTATACCAAAAATTCCATTCCAAATATGGTCACTTAATTGGGCATTATTTCAGAACACTATATAACGTGATTAAATTTATTGATAAAAGTAATATTGAAAATGAACAAAAATATACTTATACAAAATTGCTTCGTGCTCAGTTATCAAAATATGAACTGGCGTTGCTGCTCTACAATTGTCTAAGTGTTACTGGAAAAGAAAAGATGCGGCCTTTGGTAAAAAAATACGACATTTTGAAACATATAGAGGATGAAGTTCTGTCGAGGGACTATGATAAGGAGTTAATGAACCGGGCATAATTGAATCAAGTATCTCAGCGGATAACCGGTCGTTTTAAATAAAAATTTAAGCATGTCACTTAGTCCAGTTCTATCTCCGCAGATTCCGTCAACGCTTGCCGAATCTCTTCATCGATTAAGCGTTGGACATCATTTTCATTATCAAGTGAGACGACATGAAGCGCAAAGCGCTTGGCAACCAATAACATGCGCGATGAGTTCGCAATTAATTGGGCGAAGAAAGCGAAAATAAAAACAATAAAAAATGATTAAAATCATTTGTTTATGCAGGTGTTTCTTACATTCGGAATAAATCCGAATCACAAAATGGTGGAGCTGGCGGGAGTTGAACCCGCGTCCAGAAAACGTCAACCGTTGGTACTACATGCTTAGTCCATCTTTACATTCGCCAGGACACTGCGGACAGACACGCGATGCACTAACTAGCTTGAATTAACTTTAACGGTTCAGCTCTCAAGCGGGAGCATCCGCGCGATCCTGTTTGGTTTGACTCCCCGAACTCCCTGTCTTACAGGCGAAAGCTAGGGCGGGAAGGCTCTATGCAGGTTATTAAGCTGCTAGTGCGTAGTTGTCGTCGTTTGCGACTATTTTTTTGCGGTTTTTTTAAGAGGCCAACCGCACCTCTGCATGCACCTCAGGCATCAATGAATCCTGTCGAATCCAGAGCAGCCCCAATTTCTTAATGATATCAAATCCATACCGTGATTGGCTAATGGATATTCTTAATTATCGTACTAGGGGCTGTTTATCTTTCATATTTTGCATCAT
>DDLV01000048.1 GCA_002340325.1 Glaciecola sp. UBA2563
CTATCCATTAGGTAAGCACCTTATAAAAAAATGGTGGCCCCTCCGTGACTTGAACACGGGACCTACCGATTATGAGTCGGGTGCTCTAACCAACTGAGCTAAAGGGCCATTGCAAAAAGCGGTGCGAAGTATAATGAGTTTTTTGCCTCATGTCATCAAGTATTAGGTCAAAATTTTCCAATAAATTACTTAACTGATTGCTTATTCTAAAGTTTAGAAGGTTTATGCCGTAATAATAGTCAGGAAAGTTCAACTTTTGCTATTTTTCGTATAGCACTTCATAACAGAGATGGAGTAACATAATGAAAGATTCGGCCTTCTTGGTAAGTGGCAGAAACACAATTATTCACAAACTTCGCAAAGTCGACCTGCTATTAGTCAACAGTCGTCAAGACCCAGTGCTCATGGTGTTTCACAACGGCATTGAAGAGTTTAGTGGAAAGATTCCAAAGAATAAGCTTGAGGCTAAACGAATGGATGTAGCTGTCGTTGACATAGCTTCACCAGAAAATTTCTCTGATTACCGAAGTTTATTATTTGTCCAAACGCTGAATAATAAAGAATATAAAATAGACTACTCAAGGAAGGGCTCACCTCATTTCATCACCATTCACCAAGAGAGCACTCTCTAGATACACGTTAATTGTTGTAGGAACAGCCCTCTTAACTATTCCCTACATTATTGCGCATGGGATCGTTACTACGTTTGGCGTCCAATTGCCTATCGGGCTTATTGGCTGCTTACTTTGCTTGCTTCTTCTGATAATAATTAAGTCGATACCTTCCCCAATCGAAAAAGCAAGCAAGCCGTTGCTCAGTCATATGTCACTGTTTTTTGTACCGGCAATCATGTCTATTTTTCATTTTCAAGCACTACTTTTGCAGCATTGGTTTGCTATGTTGCTGGCGATTATCGTGGCCACGCTTGTTGCGTTTTTAATAACGCTATTCATCGCTAAATTGACAATCGGTGGCGGTAACAAATGAATTGGTTGTTGTCGTCGATTGTATCTTTAAGTATAGCGGTAGCGGCTTACGCCGTGTTTTACAAGGTATTTCAGAGATATCGCTTTGCGCTTCTTCACCCCATCATTGGGACAACGGCAGTGTGTTTTGGTTATATGAGTATTTTTTCAATCAGCACTGAAGTATTTCAACAGCACACTATTTTGTTAACTTGGTTATTAGGTCCTGCAACCATTGCGTTGGCAGTGCCGTTATACAAGCAGTTTAGTCTTTTGCGCCAGTTACACTGGCGAGTGCTGGTGCCAATTTTTGCTGGTGGTGTTTTAGCGCCTGTTATGTCTTGGATATGTATTGCCTGGCTAGATGTTGATTCACAAATAAAGATGACGATGCTAGTCAAGTCAATTACAACACCATTAGCCATGCAAACCGCTGAATTGATTGGCGGCATATCATCACTGGCGGCTGTATTGGTGATTTTAACTGGCATTGTCGTCGCAGTATTTGGGCCGACATTGGCAATGCTTTTGAAGGTGGATGATCATGTTGTACAAGGCATCGCAATGGGCACCGTTGGCCATGCAATTGCTACGGCAAGAGCGGCAGACATCAGTGAATATTGTTTGGCGTTATCATCTGTATCGCTGTGCATAAATGGGCTCGTGACGGCGTTAATGTTGCCAATACTGTTTTAGCTTCCCCTCATTACATTTTTTCTTTATCCAAACATATAAAACAGCAAAATATCGACTTTTGTAGGCTCATGCTTATGACAACAATACCGATAAAAAAATAGGAATAAAGACGTAACCTATTCGGACAACAACAATGCTATCAGTGCTAATTTGCGATGATTCAATGGTTGCAAGAAAGCAAACGGCTCGCTGTTTACCTCAAGATTTAGAATCTCAAGTCCATTTTGCCAAGCATGGTCAAGAGGCACTTGATGCCTTGACTGCAGGTAAAGGGCAGTTGCTTCTTCTTGATTTGAATATGCCGGTCATGGATGGCTACCAGACATTAGAAAACATAAAGTCACAAGCGCTTGGCGTTAAGACGATTGTAATATCAGGCGATATACAGCCTGAAGCCATGCAGCGAGTTAAAGACTTGGGAGCGCTAGATTTCATCAAGAAACCTGTAAACTCTGAAGAGTTACGGGCTGCGATCACCCGTCATGGGCTATTTCACGAAGAAGAGCTAGAGCAAGAAAATAGCGATCTCAATGAATTAGTTAGGGATTGCTATCAGGAAGTTGCGAACGTAGCAATGGGAATGGCAGGCGATCATCTTGCTCGAATTATGAATGTGTTTGTTCAGTTACCCATCCCCAACGTCAATCTTATCGAAGTTTCTGAATTACATATGATGTTGTCAGATATTGACGGTTCTGAATCAACTTCCGGGATTTGTCAGGGCTTCTTAGGTGATGGGATAAGCGGTGAAGGATTGTGCATTTTGAGTGACTCTAGTTTTGCTGATATCGCCAATATTATGGGTATGAAAGAGGACATCGATGATCATCAGCAGTTGGAATTGCTAATGGATGCTGCGAGTTTATTGATTGGTACTTGCTTAAGTGGAATCGCCGAACAACTCGATATGAAATTTCGTCAGGGCCATCCGGTTGTACTTGGTCAGCATCAGAGCATTCAGGACCTGATTAAAGCTAATCGCAACGCTTGGAAAAAGACGCTTGCAATTGAAATCAGCTATGGACTTGAAGGATACAAAGTTAAATGTGACATGATCCTCTTGTTTACAGAGGACTCAATGGACCTAATGAACGCAAAACTTGCGCATTTATTGGAGGACTGACATTGACATCATCATCAGTTAAAAACGACGCGCTGGACGAATTACTCGAGTTTCATTGGATGATGGACATGATTCAAAATGTTGACGTTGGTATTGTTGTATTTGACCGTGACTTGCAAGTGAAGGTGTGGAATGGTTTCATGGAAGCCCATTCAGGCATATTACCCACCGATATTAAAAATCAGCCAATTTCAACGTACTTTCCAGAAATTAAGGCGCCATGGCTCAAGCAAAAAGTAAAACCGGTCTTTGAACTCCGCACAAGATCGTTTATTACATGGGAACAACGGCCGTACTTATTTAAATTCAGAAACTATAGACCTATCACTAGTTCTGCTCCTTATATGTATCAAAACGTCGTCTTCTCTCCGCTTGTTTCAGTAATGGGTACGGTAGATAACGTATGCATGATGATATATGACATGACCGATGCTGCTTCTTCCAAAAAGCAATTACTGGAATTACAAGTTAAAGAGTTCGAGTCCTCACAATCGTAATTATGTATTTGGTACTCAATTTGCTTTATCCAAGCATTCAGTAACCAATACCTGCATCAAGATTACAACAGCGTAGTGATAAAGCACCATTTCAATAAACCTGATTTTGCCAAGGTTCACCATACAGTTTTTTCAAAGATTGAAAAAAGAATAACGCTGCACGTTAAAACGTTGCTCGGGATTGCTGCACTGCTGATCTTGAGCGTACAGGTTGTTGGTTGTGGTGGAGGTTCAGAAGAACTTATTCCAGAGCGTATTCCACCGATACAGGTTAGTGCTAATGTCGACACTAGTGTGGATGAACAAACGCAGATTGATATTGAAGGCGCCGCGATTGGCGGTCAAGGAGCACTTTCATACGCGTGGCAAGCCGATGATACTATTACCATTGTACATGCTGATACGAGCCAAGCGAATGCGACACTGACGACGCCAATAGTAACAGTAGATACTCAGTTTACTATACGTTTAGTGGTCACGGATGAGCGCCAAGTTTCGTCTGAAGATACCTTTACATTGACCGTTACTCCAGTCAATCTGCCACCGGTTGCAGACATTTCCATTAATTCATTACCAGACTACCCACAAGGTAGCTATCCTGTTCAATCTCAAGTCATTTTAGATGCAGGTGCAAGCAGTGATGCCGATGCACCGTCCGAACAACCGCAAATCGCGGCATATCAATGGCGGCAAATTGCTGGCACGTTGTTAACACCAAACGGCAATCTTACGTCTAGCCGACTCGAATTAACTACACCGATAACCGACCAACAAGAAACGATCATCTTTGAATTAGAAGTTACCGATCAGGAGGGGACAAGCACCATCACGCAAACGCAAATTACACTGCTTGGCCAGTCTGGAACACTTCCAGAGCTTCATTTTAATACCATGCAGAACGGGTTTTCTGGGGAAAGACTGTTATTAGATATGACGGCGTCAAGCGCAGCGCCAGATGCGGGGCCGTATAGTTATTTTTGGCAAGAACGATCGGGTAACTTTCCTAGCCTACAAATTGAAGACAATACACAAGCTATCACCTACATCACATTACCGACTGTCGAACAAACCACTGAACTGATAATTGATGCTCAAATTACAGACAGTTTTGATAATACTGTGAGGTCTGAAAAGCGAATCATAATCGAGCCTTTTCAACCAGGACAGCTTAATGATACGGGCGCACAAGAAAGTTTTGATACTCGTGTGATACCCGGATCAGATATAGACTTTGGCCGAGACATTGCGTTTTCTAACGACGTTGTGACAAAAGTAGGACGGGGATTAAATGCATTTGATTTTACTCGGCTTAATAGCAACGGCGACCCTGTTGATACGCCGACAACTTCATGGTCTTGCGTGCGCGATAATGTGACTGGCTTGGTTTGGCAAATCAAGACTACGGATAACTCGTCGCTGCACTATGAGAACCAGCTTTTTACCTGGTATCAAGCTGATCTCAATGGAAATTTCCGTGGAGAGCGAAACCTCAATTCCATGTCTTGCAATATCAATAGTCAAGAATGCAACACGCAGTCGTATCTTAATGAAGTTAATCGTCAGGGGCTGTGTGGCTTTTTTGATTGGCGAATACCTACCCACGCAGAACTGCAATCAATAGTGCATTACGGAAAAATGGATGCGCCATTGGTGGATACCGAGTTTTTGCCATTTTGGGGGAACGATGCTGAAGGGCTTCTATGGTACTGGACGCGCCAATCAAGTGCTGATGGTCTCAGAGCAGACGAAGCAAGAAATGCGTGGGCGATTGATTTTAATTCAGGGGTTGATAACGTGTTATCAAAAAGCAGTGAAGCAAAACTCAGGTTAGTGCGAGCAGGACGATTACAGCTCGAAAATTAAGTATGGGGTATAGCATGATGATCAGAAATATTTTTGTTAGTGTATTTTCGATACTCAGTGTCAACAGCGTGTGTGCTCAACCTATTTGCTATCCTGAAATTCCTGAGACGTCAAACGCTGACAAATTTGCGGTTCTGAGCCAACAGGAAGTATGGCATCGCACATCGAACCTAGTATTTACTAGGTGCAGCGTAGGTCAAACTTTCGATGGCGAAACATGCGTAGGTGAGGCGACTTTGTTTACATGGCAACAAGCGCTTGAATTAAATCGAACGTTGGTAATAAATCAAAACAGTATGTGGCGATTACCCAATATCAAAGAACTGAGTGTGATCGTGGAACGAAATTGCGTAAGGCCCTCGATTAATGCGTCGATATTTCCAGAAACACCGCCAGATGAATTCTGGACGTCTACGCCAGTGCGCGATGATGAGACACGAGCATGGTCACTTGCGTTTACCAATGGCACCAGCTCAATTAAGGACACAACAAGAACGCTATACGTTCGGTTGGTCAGGGTGCGCTTGCCAACGGATACGATTGCCACACCTTAAATAAATGCGGTTAACACATCATTTAGATAACGATGTCCTTTTGCAGTCATTCTCCAGGATTTACTGTCTTCGACAATGAGTTGCTTGTCTGCTAGTTCGCTGAGCACTGCTAAAGCACTGCTTGGTAAACGGTGCCCGCCAGTTAAAGCCTCATAATCAGTTTTTAAGCATGCCTCCGCCAGCCTGAATTTATTCATAAAAAACTCAAACGGCAAGTCATTTGCGTCAACGAATGACAACGAATCGCGGTAGGAGCGAGTTAAGTCCATATAGCCCCTTGGATGTTTTACTTTAACCGTGCGATAAACCGTTGAGTCTTCAGTATTGGTGATTTTTCCATGTGCGCCGCAACCTATGCCTAAATAATCTCCGAAACGCCAGTAATTGAGATTATGCAAAGATGCATGTTCAGGTTTACTGTACGCAGAAATTTCATACTGTTGATAACCAGCATCGTTAAGCAGGCGCTGTCCGCATTCTTGAATGGACCACAAAATATCGTCATCTGGGAGCGTTGGCGGCTGCGAATAAAATTGCGTGTTTGGCTCTATTGTCAATTGATACCAAGATATGTGTGGTGAATCTAACGCAATACTTACTCTTAAATCGTCAAGTGCTTGCTCGAGACGTTGATTCGGCAATCCGTGCATGATATCTGTGTTAAAAGACTTCAGGCCAAGCGCAGACGCATGTATGACTGCA
Organism: Glaciecola sp. UBA2563; assembly: GCA_002340325.1. Classification (GTDB taxonomy): domain Bacteria; phylum Pseudomonadota; class Gammaproteobacteria; order Enterobacterales; family Alteromonadaceae; genus Glaciecola. The sequence continues at coordinate 6,401 of DDLV01000048.1, forward strand.
GATTTTGCTTGCGCATCGTTGTGTATTCGGCCTAGACGTGTCAAATGCGTGGCATCATAGCTTTGCACACCGATTGAAATACGATTGACTCCTGCATCTTTAAATCCTTGAAAACGTTCTTTCTCAAATGTGCCTGGATTTGCCTCCATGGTGATTTCTATATCATCCTGCGTGTTCGTCATGTTTTTTATTGACGTAATGACTGTTGCAATACCCTCAGGTGAAAATAGACTTGGGGTTCCACCGCCAATGAAAACGCTAGTGATTGGTCGAGGTTGTTTTTCGTATTCTATATAGGTTAGGTCATTCTTTAGGTCAGCAAGCAGATGGCTAATGTATTCGGTTTCAGGTAGTTCCCCCTTTTGTTGATGTGAGTTAAAATCACAATAGGGGCACTTTTTTACACACCATGGGATATGAACATATAATCCTAAAGGTCTCACTTGTATCATATCCAGTCAGGTAGCTTTGCCATAAGCTGTTTCAGTGCCTTAGCCCGATGACTTATGGTGTTTTTGACCTCTTTATCAAGTTCAGCGGCAGTGCAGTCGTGTTCTGGCACATAGAACAATGGATCATATCCAAATCCTTGAGTGCCAGACAAACGCGAGGCGATGCGACCGTGCCATTGCGATTGGCATATAAGAGGGCTTGGGTCCTCTGCATTTCGCATCAGTACCAGTACACATATAAAAAATGCATCGCGATTGTCATATGTGCTCATTTCTTCAAGCAGCTTTTGATTATTTGCATCGTTATCGCCGTGAACGCCAGCATAACGGGCTGAGTAAATACCCGGTTGTCCGTCGAGCGCTCTCACCACTAATCCGCTGTCATCTGCAATGGCAGGTAATTGAGTAATCAATGCGGCATGTCGAGCTTTTATAATTGCGTTTTCGACAAACGTAGTACCTGTTTCTTCAGCGTCGGTAACACCTAATGAAGCCTGGGGAACGATACGGATATCGTAGTCTTCAAAAAGACCGCTAAACTCAGCTAACTTACCTTTATTGCCACTGGCTAGAACATATTGGGCGCTCATTTCTTAAAACCTCGTGGAGTTTTCAATTTCTTCTTTGTTGTTTTTTTCTTGCTCTTTTTGACCAGTTTTGGCGCTTTGTGCTTGGGTTTTAACTCGTTAATGACACGGGGCTTCATCGCTTCACCCATAAATCGCTGGACTTTGCCAACCATCACAAAATCATGCGCTTCTACCAAAGAAATCGCACAACCCTTTGCACCAGCTCGTCCCGTTCGGCCGATGCGATGCACATAGACATCGGCTGTTCGCGGCATATCATAGTTAATAACGTGGCTGACATTTGGCACGTCAATGCCTCTTGCTGCAACATCTGTGGCAAGCAGAATGTTAGATGTACCCTCTCGAAATGATGAAATTGCTTTTTGTCTTTTGTCCTGCGCCATCTCACCTTGCAAGTAACATAATGAAAAGTGCGGCGTTAGCTTTTCAACCAGCTCTACAAGACGTTCTCGCGTTTTTACAAACACAATGCAAGATGCAATGGTGTTTTTTAAATGATAGTGCAGCAGCGCGTCTTTGTGTGATAAGTCATCAGCTAAATGGTACCACTGAATTGTCTTGGCTTTTTCTTTGCGACTGGGAGAGGCATGCAGTTTTACTGGATCATTTAATATATCTCTGGCAAATGCATTAACACCAGCACTCTCAAGCGTCGCGCTAAATAGCATGGATTGTCTGCGCCAACGCGCTTCGCTGGCAATTTGGTTGACGATACCCGCAAAACCCATATCTAGCATTCTGTCAGCTTCATCCAAAACCAAACATTCTATGTCTCGGCAATCCAAGTATTCTTTTTCTATGTGTTCGAAAAGTCGGCCAGGCGTTGCGATTAAGATATCAGGTTGATTTTCTATTGTTTCTCGGTCACTTCCATAATTAATACCGCCAGTAATAACACCAATGCGCAGTTCGCAATATTGGGTCAATAACCTAGCCTGTTCTGCGACCTGTTGAGCTAGCTCCCTTGTGGGAACAAGTATAAGGCTACGGGTTTGTGCATTCGTTTTTGCGGGATGATCGAGCAAGAACTGACAAAGAGGTAATAGAAAAGCGGCGGTTTTTCCTGTGCCCGTCGGTGCACTAGCGAGAATATCTCGCTCTTCCATAGCTTCAGGAATGACGAGCTGTTGGATGAGAGTAGGGGACTGAAAGCCCATTTCTATAGCAGCATTACACAAGCAATCATCTAATTCGAGCGCTTGAAAATCAAGTTTTGATGGTTTTGACATTATTTTTCTAATTCTTCTATTGAGTCTCGAATGATATCAAGCCGTTGCTTATTGATAGCATCTCTTATGTCGGTCCCTTTTATGCCTTTCGCTACAAGGGGCTTAGCAGATACCGTCAAACACTGTTCATGCGCATTCAAAAGACTCTCCATTTGCGGGTATCTATCGTTAGACTGGCTGTGCTTGGCAATGTAGTCGGCTTTACATACAAGTAGAAGCTGATTCATTCTATCTGGTTTTCTCCATGCATCAATCGCGTTAAACATATTGAGAATGTTCTTGGGCGTTTGTTTATATAAACTGTGCACAAAGGCGCAGTGTTTATTCGTTAGCTGCGCTAATTCCGCGCAGTCATTAGGGACGCTAAGCCTCTTATTTAACTGGGTGATCTTATTGTGACTTGATGCTTCATGGTTGTCTTTGTTACCGTTGATATCTATGAGATTGCTTTCCTCGACATTCGCTCCATTATCAAGAGATTGTAGTAGTGCAGCATATCTCACCTGCAAAACCTCTGAGTATTGACTTGCTTTACTAAGCACCGGCAACCTACCGATAATGTGATCAAGCTCTTTAAACCAATAGGTCAAGGCGTCAACGCGTTTTAGAATTTCAAAAAATACATGAGGTGTTGTTTCTTGAAGCGCGCGTGAAGTTTCTTGCCAGACGCGCTGTGAACTCAACGTTTGCAGCTCTCCTGAGTTAGCGATACGCTGCATAATTGCAAGTGTACTCTCGTCAACGATAAATCCTATCGCAGCAAATCTAGCGGCAAAGCGGGCGACTCGAAAAACTCTAAGAGGATCTTCTTCAAACGCTGATGAAACGTGGCGAAGCACTCGATTTTTAATATCGCGCTGACCATTGTAAGGGTCAATAATATTCCCTTGACCATCCATCGCCATAGCATTGATCGTTAGATCTCTTCTCAACAAATCCTGTTCTAATGTCACATCGCTAGAAGAGTTGCATTCAAAGCCCTTGTGTCCCATCCCTTTTTTACGCTCAGTTCTTGCGAGCGCATATTCACTTTTTGTTTTAGGATGCAGAAACACAGGAAAATCTTTACCAACCGGTTTAAATCCTTTATCCAGCATTTCTTGAACGGTTGCTCCAACAACCACATAGTCCTCATCGACAGTCCTTCGATTGAGCAGATTATCTCTTACTGCACCGCCGACCAGATATATTTGCATGTAAAATTTGTTTATGTGATTTTCGTCTTTAGATAGTGTATCAGAATGCGTTAGATTTATTGACAGTAAACGCATCCATGTTACCTTGTAGACACTACATAAAAGAACTGAAGCGCGTTTTGTATCTTAAATTTTATGGTCTGACTGACAACCCATTTTCCATTGCTCCTAATCCAAATTTTCTTTTTATGAGCAATCGACACCAGCAAGCGTTAGCTCACCTTACTTATGGGCTGCAGGAATCTGGTGGTTTTGTTATGTTAACGGGGGAAGTTGGCACAGGCAAAACAACAGTTTCGCGAAAGCTTATGCAAGAATTAGATGAGAGCACGCAAGCTGCGGTTATTTTAAATCCGACGCTTTCTGCGCTTGAATTACTGGCGACCATATGTAACGAGCTAAAAATCGAATATCAAGGAAATGGGCAATCACTTAAGGTGTACACCGATCTGATATTGCATAAGCTGGCTGAAAATCATCAAAACGGTATCAACACAGTTTTGATTATTGATGAAGCTCAACACCTTTTACCAGAGGTACTTGAGCAGTTAAGGCTGCTTACCAATCTGGAAACAAATAGAGAAAAACTACTCAAAGTTGTGTTGATAGGTCAGCCCGAACTACAACAATTATTGAGACGAAACGAACTTCGACAATTAGCACAGCGAATTACCGCACGTTACCATTTATTGCCACTTACTCAAGAGGAAGTGAACTTATATGTGGAACACCGCGTTGCGGTCGCTAATGGCAAACAAAAGCTGTTTAACAAGGCTGCACTTACGCATCTGTTTTCGATCAGTGGAGGTATTCCACGCGTTCTCAATCTATTGTGTGATAGAGCGTTGAATCTCGCTTATTCATTAAACCGTCCTTATGTTGATAACAGGATAATGATTTCGGCAAGTTATCAGGTACTTGGAAAAGATATCGTATTACAACGCCAACAAGAGAAGTGGAAAAAACGGTACATACTCGCATTCATATTTGCCATAGGGTTTGGAGTGTTAGCGGGAGGTCTCTATGCCTAAAAAATTGAGCATAGAAGCTCTGTCACCTGGTATGTATGTTACAAACATTATTCAGCAAGATGGTCCAACAAAAATTAAAAAAGTAGGGTTCATCAAGTCATTGCAAATGGTAGATGGACTGAAGGAAATGGGCGTTCAAGTCGTTGAGATCGATCTAGATAAGAGCATTAAAGTTGAATTCGAAAGTCCTCAAGCAGAAAGCGCCATTTTAAATAGTTCTGAAGTCAAAAGTTCTGAAACACAAAGGCCAGAAGAAACCAGCGCTGAGAAAATGACGCTTACCGAAAAACTCTTGGAAAGCGATAAAGAAGTTGAGCAGGTGGATAGGGAATTATCGCAGCAATTTCATAATTCACTTGTGATGTCTGCTGTCGACGAGATGCCTTCTCAATGGGAGCTTTATGCAAAGCCGATCGCAACAATTTCGCTATTGGCCATAATGGGGTTTGTTTTGGGGTTTATCGTTATGCAAACCCCTGCAATATGGTCAACAATAAATTCGCCTGGGCAAGTCGTTGACAATTCGACAGTAACAGATGATGTAAATAGCGCGGCCGAAATTGATATAAGTAACGATGCAGAACGAGAACAGGACAAAGTTAATAATTCTACTAGCCTTCGCGCGAATGCTGTTGATTCAACAAATGATGAGTTGACAGAACAGCGAAATCCGTTGGCAGCAACGAACACAGCTGAAACTGAGAATTCGACTAACATAGCCAGCAATGAAAACCTACAAGCAGAGGTGATCTCGGCAATACAATCAATCCCGTCCGATGACAAACAGACGGCAGTAACTGACGAGCAGTCATCATCGCAATGGTTTTCTAATCAGAATTCTGGGACAGAAGAACTTCCAGATGCGCTGGAAAGTGTCCAAGGTGTGGAGCTTACCGCAGGAACTCGAGTGCTTGGATATCAGGGCGAAACATCGAATACATCCGAAGATAGTAGCGACATTCCACCAGCAGAGCAAAGTAATCCACAGAATGACGTAAATCCAGAACTATTGGCGCGAATTAATCAAGCTATTGAGTCGCTAGATACAGACCCAGTCTCCACAAGTTCCGATCCTGTTACCGTTAGGGACACCTTTCTTAGGGTAGACCAACTTTCTGTGTTGATTCAAGACCAGTTGCCTAGCCTTAGTTTTAGCGCGCACATGTATGCGTCTGATCCTCAGGATAGGTGGGTTAGAGTAAACGGTCGACGACTTGAGGAAGGAGACAAAATAACGGGTGACCTTGAAATAGAAGAAATCACATCGGATAATGTAGTGTTGAATTTCAGGGGCCAACGATTTTCGATGAAGGCCCTCAGTGATTGGCAATAAGCGACTGGCAAAAATTGATTAACAATATCAACAAATAAAATGCGCGCATTTTTCGCGCGCTATTGTCACTGTTATTTATTTTTAGTCACCCTTAAATCTGGCAGCATCAATGATACACCAAAGATGCACGATAATACCGATAACCCAAGTGAGACCGAGTGTTATAAAAGAAATACCATACAAACCATAGATGAAGATAAAGAATAGGATGGCGGCCAATAGACGACCTTGCACTAACTGTCCCAATCCTGCGATAAAAAAACTACAAATTGCGGCTATTACATTTCCGCCTGAGCCTCGTCCCGACATATGTGTCCCTTTTATTATATTTATCGTGAATATTCACGTGTTTGTTATTCTATTGAATAAGGCCATCATAATTGCCTCAATCTCTCAAAAATAAACGTAAAAGAAGTGCATGCAGTGTCCTTATTTCTTTGGCTCTATTCTGTTTAAGTGTTGCTAAATTTCTATGATACTGATTTACAGTTGATTGTAGGTACTAGTAATTTGAAAGCTTCGAATTCA
>DDLV01000145.1 GCA_002340325.1 Glaciecola sp. UBA2563
CTACGCGTTTACCCCTCTTGCAGTGTTTACAAGCCATAAATACCGGATGTACGGTGTCTGAACTTGGCAGGGAAACACTGGCAAATGCAGAAGCGTGTTTGCGCCCAATAGAAAAACTTACAAGCCTATTTCCTGATACGTGGCTATCCAATGCGTGTCTGCTTGCCAGCGCATGTGAATTTTGCTTATCCGAACTGGCGTATGAATATCCCGCCGAAGTAGTCGCCAAAGACATGACGCCTTCAGAATATTTACGCGAATTGGTGGAAAGAGGCATTGCGAAACGGTTTCCAGAAGGGCTTGCAACATCGGTGCGCGAAACCATAGAAAAAGAACTCAAGCTCATTCATGAGCAGGCATACGAGCACTTTTTCTTAACCATCTACGACATAGTGCAATTTGCTCAATCTAAGGGAATACTGTATCAAGGTCGCGGCTCTGCAGCCAATTCAGTGGTGTGTTATTGCTTGGAAATTACCGCCGTCGATCCTCGTCAAATTGATGTTTTGTTTGAACGATTTATCTCTAAAGAACGCAACGAGCCACCGGATATTGACGTTGATTTTGAGCACGAAAGACGCGAAGAGGTTATTCAATACATCTATCAAAAGTACGGTCGCCAACGCACTGCTCTGGCGGCAACGGTAGTGACGTATAGATTCAAAAGCGCATTGCGTGAAATTGGCAAGAGTTTGGGCGTTAATATCGTTGACTTGGATTTTTTTATCAAAAATGTCAATCGTCGCGACCGAGCGCTAAGCTGGCAAAGCCAACTAGATGAGTTGGGGTTATCACCTGATTCAGCTCAGGCTAAAAAGTTTGTCACGCTAGTTGAACAACTGATTGGTTTTCCGCGTCATTTGTCTCAACACGTCGGTGGGTTTGTGATTTCAGCAGGCCCGCTGTATGAGCTGGTCCCCATCGAAAATGCAGCAATGGCTGAGCGCACGGTGATCCAATGGGATAAAGATGATTTGGAGAGTTTAAAGCTGCTAAAAGTCGATGTGTTGGCGCTGGGTATGTTGACCGCGATCCGCAAGTCATTTGACATGATCCGCGATCATTACGGGCAATTGTGTTCAATCCCGTTCATTACAAAGTTAGGTGATGATCAGCAAGTATATGCACGCATCCAGCGCGCAGACACTGTGGGTATTTTTCAGATTGAGTCACGTGCGCAGATGACCATGCTACCTCGATTAAAGCCTCGTTGTTATTACGATCTCGTTGTACAGATTGCGATCGTGCGACCGGGACCGATTCAAGGCGATATGGTGCATCCTTATTTGCTTAGGCGCAGCGGCAAAGAAGCGATTAGCTATCCATCCAAAGCCGTTGAAAAGGTACTGGCGCGGACCATGGGTGTTCCTATTTTTCAAGAACAGGTGATTGCATTGGCCATGGTTGCCGCAGGGTTTACTGGCGGAGAAGCAGATCAGTTAAGAAGAGCGATGGCATCGTGGAAAAAAAACGGTGAATTGATGAAGTTTCGCGCAAAACTCATTACCGGCATGACAGAACGAGGCTATTCAAGTGAGTATGCTGAGCGTTTGTTTGAGCAAATCACGGGATTTGGAGAATACGGTTTCCCCGAGTCACATTCCGCATCTTTTGCAGTTTTAGCATATGTTTCGGCATGGCTTAAACATTACTACCCTGCCATTTTTTATGTGGGTTTATTAAATAGTTTACCGATGGGGTTTTATACGGCCAATCAGCTTGTGCAAGACGCGAGAAGACACAATATCAAAATTTTCCCGTGCTGTGTTTTACAGTCTCAGCACGATCACAAACTGACCTTGCACAAAGGTGAATATGCTATCCGTTTAGGGCTTCGCATCGTCAAAGGACTCAAGCAAAGTTCAACAGAGAAAATTGTAGAGTATCGCCAGAAACACGCCATTTACAGCATTCAACAAGTGCGTAATTTAGGCTTATCTAATGGCTGCTTACAAGCCTTGGCCAGTGCCAATGCATTTGCCAGTGTCAGCGATAATCGCTTCGCCAGTCGCTGGGAGCTGATGGACGACAGTCATAATTTGCCTTTATTTCAGAATAAACCTGAGACTTCGAATAATACGTCTATTGCTGAACAGCAACACACCTCTTACCTGCGTCAGCCTAGCTTATTTGATGATTTGGTAGAAGACTACGCAAGTACAGGGCTATCTGTCAATCAGCATCCCATTGCGTTGCTCGCATCTGCGAACCTGCTACCGCGATTTACCTGCGCAAATAGAATTGAAGAGGTCCCACATAAATCCATCGTATCTGTAATTGGCGTTGTAGCATGTAAACAAAGTCCAGGAACAGCGGCTGGTGTCACCTTTATCACACTGGAAGATCATACAGGCAACACAAATGTGATCATTTGGCAAGCTAGCGCACGCGAGCAAAAGCAAGCCTATCTCAACGCCAAAATATTACAGGTAAAAGGCATTTTGGAGCGCGGCGATGGTGGTGTTATTCACATCATTGCAGGGCGCTTGATCGATTTGACGCATTTGTTAGATGACTTGGAAACAAAGTGCCGAGAGTTTCGCTAGATGTCATGAATTATCGGGAAGCCAATGCTGTTCACTTAAGCGATGCAGCTAGCTGCGGTCATGTTTACATGTAAAAGACGCTCGGTGACATCCCTGTTCGCTCGGGC
>DDLV01000113.1 GCA_002340325.1 Glaciecola sp. UBA2563
GTGCTTTTTTGCCTGGTTTAGGGACCACGCCTCTCGCAAACACGGGAAACTTTGCCTCTCTGACTTCGGCAAGATCTCGAATAACGCCGTCCACGACAAAGCCTGCGATGCCTTTAGCCTGTGCAATCATGCAAACGTTGCCGCCCGCGACAGCAAAACTATCATCGGCTTGCACGACTATAATGTCGCCGGGGTTTGCGCGATAAATGGCAGCGTGTAACATTAAGTGGTCACCCGCTTCACAATAAACTGTAAATGCCGGACCTGCAATCTTGCCGCAGTTTTCATGTAGTGGTTTGATTGTATAGTCTACAAATTGTTCTCGAGGTAGCGCATCTGCGTAATCACAAGGGCTAAGTGCAAGCATTTCCTTTATGCTCATTTTTCAATAACCTAAATCATTTTGATGTGCTGTGAGGATATCATTTAATGCGGCAGACGGGCAATCTCACTATTAACAGTACAGGCCTATACTAAAAAAATCGTTTGAAGCCGATATAACTAAAAAACAACAATGTCGTCAATAAAACTGCGTTGAGAAACCACCCACTTTTATTGTCTTTCATACTGTCTCGATTATTAAATATGAGCAGCGCTAATGCCAGAAATGGCATAAAAAATGTGCCAACAATTGCATAGAATTTTTGTACTTCTTTAAAACTTACCCAGAGGCTTACCATTGGTATAAAGGCTATAGCGATTTGAAACCATCGGTAGCTAGCTGTTTGGTCGAGGTTTTCCAACCTAACCGTAGCACCTTCATGATTTGCTTTATTAAAGCCAAGATGTCTTATTATATCTGCAAAAAGATAAGGAACTGCTTGCCAAACACCGAGCAAACTGCTGAAGATGGCGCAAAATGCACCAATTAAAAATAACCATTTGCCGACATCTCCGAGTGAGTCTTGCAAACTATTGGCTAGGTTAATAATAAGTCCGGTACCTCTGCCTTCTACCGATACTGTGCTGCCAATGATAACCATTGCCAATCCAAAAATAACGGTGGCTGAGTAACCTACGAACAAGTCCAATCTACATATGTGAATATCGGCCGCAGACATTCGTTGCTTCTCTCTTATCCAATACCCATATGAAAAGATCGTCAATGTTCCGCCGACACCACCTATCAGTGCAACCGTCCATCCCAAACCGTTTCCATCTATATTTGGGATTTTGGGTATAAATAATCCAGATAATATGTCGTTTGCGCCGGGCCAAAGCAATAATGCCGTGGCGACAACAATAACAAACATCACGCCAATAGATACTGTCATCACTTTTTCAAATAATGCGAATTGCCCCACGCGCACGAGTAGCAGACCAACGATACTGCACAATATGCCAAATACTATTTTCCCAGTTTCGCCATCAAAAACGGGCAAAATCGCATGCAGCGCGACACCACTCGCGCTGATTAGCGCAGAACCAACAAAAAAAGACCACATGAGTAAGTAGGCCAAAAAGACATAGATAAAAACAGCGCCATATTTGAAGGCCAGACCATCTATAAAACTATCGCCATTCACTAACTGCCAACGCGCAATGCCCTCAGTGAGTGCAAATTTGAATAATCCTCCCAACACAACTGCCCACAATATAGCGACACCTAATTGGCTTCCTGAAAAGCCCGCAGTGGCTAAGTCTCCAGCGCCGACACCTGTCGCAGCAATGAGTATTCCGGGTAATATGATTGAAAAGCGTTTAGATGCCATGGGATAAGCCTTACAAAGCAATAACTGGCGTTAGAAATACCCTTCTCGCTTTTTCTTCTCCATTGAACCCGTCTGGTCTTTGTCCAATAATCGGCCTTCGCGCTCACTTGTTTTGCTGACTATCATCTCTTTTACGATACCTTCAAGCGTATCAGCGTCGCTGAGCACAGCACCTGTCTGCGGATAGCAGCCCAATGTGCGGAAGCGAATTTTGCGCTTTTTGAGACTGTCTTTTTCGCTCTGATTTAAGTACGGTAACATTCGATCATCATCGAGGGCCAATATTTGCCCGCTTTCTTCGTCAATCCAGCTCATTCGTTCTGCGGCAAAATAAAGCGGCACTATATCAATGCGTTCGTGCAATATGTAAAGCCAGATATCGAGTTCAGTCCAGTTTGATAATGGGAAGACGCGCACGGTTTCCCCTTTGTTAATTTCTCCGTTGTATAGTGACCAGAGTTCAGGGCGCTGCTGCTTAGGATCCCATTGGTGATGAGCGTTGCGAATCGAGAAAACTCGTTCTTTTGCCCTTGATTTTTCTTCATCGCGTCGCGCACCACCCAAGCCCGCGTCGAACTTGTACTTGTCGATTGCCTGTTTTAAGGCAATAGTCTTCATATTGTCATTGTACTTGACTGAACCTGATTCAATGGGATGAACACCTAAATCAAGTGCCTCTTGATTAATATGTACGGCGATGTCCAGTGAATACTTATCCCTTAGCTCATCTCTGAACTCACCCATTTCATGAAATTCCCAAGTAGTATCTACGTGCAACAAACTAAACGGGATAGTACCTGGATGAAAGGCCTTGCGCGCAAGGTGCAACATTACTGTAGAGTCTTTTCCAATAGAATAGAACATACAGGGGTTTTCAAAGGTAGCAGCAACCTCTCTGATGATATGAATGGCTTCTGCTTCGAGCTGCTGAAGATGATTGAGATGATGGCTCATAGACTTATTCCAGAACAAATGGGTCGTCGGCGCTTTATTCGACGTCGTTAACTATCAGAAAGTGATGCAAAATATACGCCCGATAAGCCACGGGCGTTCACTAAAAGGACAATTTTTTATATTGCGGAGGGGGACTTACCAGGGGCTGTTGACCTTTGTTTATTATTTGAGCAGCAGGTCATTTAGCCGTCAGACAACCGCAAATGAGTGTGGTTTGGTGGTGCCAAATGAGCGAATTTGTGGGCAGTATGCCGGCTAAATGGCCGCTGCCCGAAGGGCTGTCACCTATAATGAC
>DDLV01000006.1 GCA_002340325.1 Glaciecola sp. UBA2563
GGTGGTGGGTGGTTCAGGTGCTGCCGGTATCTCAACATCGCCTATAATAACTTGGTCAATGACATGGATAATGCCATTTTCAGCAAGGATATTTGTTACGGACACGTTGGCACCGCCTACTTTGAGCATGCCGTCCATTATGTCAATAGCAATCATGTTACCGCTGACAGTGGTTACATTTGTGCCTGCGAGGGTCATCGCAGTGATAGAATCTACAGCTACATCGCCTACAACATGCTGAAGCAATATCTCACTAAGGACATCAGTGTCTGCGAGCACTCTGGCAAGTGCGTCACTGTCTATTGCCGCAAATGCATCGTTCGTTGGCGCAAATACAGTGAAAGTTGCACCTGATTCGATATCGGCCAGTACACTATCAAGACCAGCGGTTTCAAGCGCTGTCACTAAGGTAGACAAATTCGGATTTGAGCGCGCGATCGTAGTGATTGAGTTGCCACGTAAATCGCTAGAACTTGGCGGCAACATCACGCGGTCTATTACGTGAATAACTCCGTTATCAGCCGTAATATCAACAGCGGTAATATCTGAAAGATTCACTCTAACACCCACACCGTTAGGACTTGCCGTGACGGCAATTGAGCCGCCATTCGCAGTTTCAACTTGAGTGCCGATTGCAGCGATAGCTGCGGACGAATCCACTACAGCGGGCACTACATGGTACAACAGTATATTTGACAAAGTTTCAGGGTCGTTTGCCAATGCGGCTAGCGTTTCTTCACCGAGTGCGTCAAATGCTGCATTCGTCGGTGCAAACACAGTAAAACTATCAGTGCCGTCAAGCACCGCATCCAAGCCGGTCGCTTGAAGCAGGGAGACAAGCGTCGAGAAGTCTGTGTTTGATGCAGCGACGTCAACGATGGTAGTTGGCTCCGGAGCAGGCGGCCGAGTGCTACTGCCGCCACATCCTGCTATAAACAGGGTGACAAACACAGCAAGAATGATCATTTTGATAGATGTCATGATATGTCCCTTTCTATTGTTATTAGTGCCAACGGTGTACCGAGGTGGAAACACACACCGCTAACATTTTGTTATAATTATGTTACCAAATATGATTACCGTTAACATTGCGCTAGAGTTCAAGTTAAATCGTTGTCATTGAGATGAGCGGGGTGTGGGGCGCGATGAAGAGGATAAAGGTACTAATGTTTAGTGCATTTCTAAATATGCATCTGCTTACATCAATTGATATTTGCTTAGGAAAGATTGTTCAAACTAATACAGGTTTTGTGGAAGAGATAAATAGATGTTAGAAAGTAAGCGTAAATTTAGCGCCACCCAAGTCACTTTTGGATAACTTGACGTCACCGCCGTGAGCCATCATAACTTGCCGCGTGAGTGCCAATCCAACGCCGGACCCTTCTCTTTTGGTGGTAAAGAAAGGCACAAATACCTGTTCAACTAATTCGTCGGGAATACCTGTTCCCGAGTCTTCAACAACTATTTCAATGTGTCCTCTTTTGGTCAGCGAAACGTTTATCACAACGCGTTTCTCGGCAGCTTTTTCTGAATCGGTACTTGAATCACTGTCTGATTCGAGCAGCGCCTGTTCGGCGTTTTTGAGTAAATTAAGCAACAACTGTTCAACCATTGCATTGTCGATTCGTGCACTAAGTCCCTGTGGAGTAACGATAACGTCTAAGGATATTCCTTTTTGCTGCCAATCATTAACCACAAGGTTTTCAACGCGTGTTAAAAAAGTATGCAAAAATACTTCTTTTTTATCCGCTGGTGGCAGTTTGGTGAGTCTGCGATAACTGGTAACGAAGTTCATAAGTCCATCACTGCGGCTTGCGACGGTTTGCATTGCGCTGGAGACATCTTCTAATTCTTCAATGATGTCGACCATTTCTGGCGCTCTTTCTGTCACCTGTGTTCGAGCATCATCAGCCAAGGCAACCGCTGTTTTTGCTAATGATGTAACAGGTGTAATGCTATTCATGATTTCATGCGTTAGTACGCTGACCAAGTCTTGCCAGGCCTTAATCTGGGTCTTATCCAGTTCACTTTGAATATCTTGTAAGCTTATCAATTTTAATTGCTTGCCAGATTGCACAACTTGCGTTGCTTGTGCTGCCAGTTTTCGGGTCATATTGTCAATTTCAAAACTGACGAGTTGGCGTTGGCCGGGCACAAGCGATGAAAGCTTATCAGCGAATGCTACTCCAAATTGTTGTAAATCGTCTTTGCGTGTTACCGCATAGGCACCAAATAGTCGGCGGGCGCTATTGTTACATAGCGTGATTTTACCGTTGTCTTCTATGGTTATAAGCGGAACAGGGACATGTTCTACTAATGCCTTCAGATGCCGCAACTCGAGCTCTTTTTCACTACGGGATGAAAACGCGCGCTGCATTATCTGCGTCATGGTATCGCCAAGCTCTTTATACCCCGCACTTTTTTCTGGCATCCGAAATCTTTGAGAATAATCAGCATACTTCAGAGCATCCAAAAATCGTATTAACTCTGTGTTGGTCCTGTTGATGTAAGCAAACAGCAAATGCAATTGATAAAAGATAAAAAGCACAACAATTAGCATCGCCGCGTGATAGCCCGGATACACTAGCAAGTATGCAGCGACCGACAAACTTAGCATCAACCCAATCAGTGAAAGTAAAACCCTTACGGTGAAATGCTTAAAGACCATGCTTTTCCATCCTTCGATAGAGTGCGGCGCGTGTTAACCCGAGTGTTTTTGCAGCATGGCTAATGTTATAACCGTGTTGTTGTAATGCTTTTGAGATAGCTTGTTTTTCGAGTTGCTCAAGGTTTAACACGTCGCTATCTTTGATGTTGGGTTCGCCCTTAGGAGGTTGTGAGGCTGGCGATTCCGAATAATTGCCCGGCTCAAGTTGAAAATCCTGTACTTCAAGCGTGTTTTCTTCAGATAGAATGACGGCTCGTTCGATTGCATGACGAAGCGCACGTATATTACCAGGCCATGAATAATGGCAAAGTGCTGTGAGCGCCTCGCTTGAAAGCGTTTTTGTCGGTTTATCATATTTCTTGCAATACAGCTGCATAAAGTGCTCGACAATTTGTGGGATATCTTCGACGCGTTCGCGCAGCGGCGGTAGGCGAAGTTCAACCGTGTTTAGCCTAAACAGCAAATCCTGTCTGAAGTATTCCGGACTATTTAATTTCGCGTTTTCTAGATTTGTCGCGGCTACTACACGCACATCAATCGCAACAGTTTTATTGCTACCGACTGGCGTCACGGTGCGTTGCTCGAGCGCGGTGAGCAGTCGCGATTGCAGGTGCAAAGGGATATTGCCAATTTCATCGAGGAATAGCGTGCCGCCCTCTGCAGCCTGCATACGTCCAACTCTATCTTCGTTAGCACCTGTAAACGCACCCTTCTTGTGACCAAAGAGTTCACTTTCAAATAAGGTTTCGGTGAGCGTACCAAGGTCAACACTAATAAAGACCTTATCCGCGCGAGCACTATTATTGTGAATGGCGCGCGCTATCAGCTCTTTTCCAGTGCCATTCTCACCCAAAATTAAGATGTTTGCGTCCGTTGGTGACGCGCGCTCTAAGGTGCGCATCACTTGCGCCATATTGGGTGATTTACCCCAGACTAACGTTTCGTTTGGATCAGTAGAGGCTTCTGTTAACAGTTTATTGGTTTGCTTAAGGGTGCTAATTTCTTTTCGAGACTGTTTTAAACGAATGGCTGTAGATACAGTGGCGAGCATCTTTTCATTTTGCCATGGTTTGATTATAAAATCAGTGGCGCCTAACTTCATTGCATTGACTGCAATGTTAACGCCGCCATGCGCAGTGATTAAAATAACAACAGCATTTGGATCAATCTGTATGATTTTTTCCAACCACATTAAACCTTGCTTACCGTTACTTTCGCCGGGACCAAAATTCATATCCAACAGAATGACATCAAAGTCATTTTCCGTCATTAGTTGAGGTATATTGGATGGATCTGCACATGTAGTAACGGATGCAACTTCTCGTTTTAACAGCAACTTGCCTGCCATTAAGATATCTGCGTCATCATCAACAATCAGTAAGTTACCCGTTCTCATTTTTGTTTCAGCATCTTTGGATAGTGTTCAAAAACGTACACCAACTGTTCATAAATGTACAGCATAGTATGTTCATTTTCGAACAGCATATGAATAAATTTATTAAAAACAATAACATAACAATTGGCGCGTTCATTGCGTTATGTCTTGTGAAAGTTTTAGTTGAATGCTCAACATCACTAGCAAGTAAAGGTGTAAGTCTGATGCGAAATGCGATACATGGAACAACTACTGGCCCAAAAACCACAAACGCTGGCAAGGGTGAAGGTAAAAGTGATGCCAATTTGAGATCGGTTCATACACAGCAACATGCATCCACTACCGGCACTTATGCAGGTCGAAAGGATTCAACAAATAACATAGCAAATTCCGGTAGTGGTATGGATCGCGTGGTTCCGAAAAAGCCGCTATACAAAAAGCACGGTTATACGGTATTGGCAATCATCGCGATAACAGTATTTGCATTTTTGGCTTACAAGAATACGGCAGTAAATCAAATTAATATTGATGCGGATCGCGTTGTATATGGGAAAGTTGAGTCTGGGGTCTTTGAGGATATTATTCCTGTTAGAGGGCGTGTTGTACCAGCAACGACAGTATACCTTGATGCAGTAGAAGGCGGACGTGTAGAACGCATTCTTGTTGAAGACGGCGCATCGATGAAAGCAGGTGATTTGATCGTCGAGCTATCAAATCCAACACTACAGCTGAATGTGCTGGGCAATGAAACAAGGGTGGCTGAACAACTTAACAATATGCGGTCAATTGAGTTGAGTCTTGAGCAAAATCGCTTGCAGCACAAGCGTAATTTGGCAGACATTGAATATCAAATAAAGCTCCTTGAACGCCAGTTAACAAGAGAAAAAGAGTTGTTGGGTACAGGTGCCGTTGCGCAGTCTCAGCACGACGATACTCACGACACGTTGAACTGGTACAAGACACGCAGAGAGTTAACCCTAGAAAGTCAGGCATCAGATGCTCGCATGCAGGAGAGTCAGCTAGCGTTTCTTAAAACCACCGCTGTTAGGCTAGAAAGTAATCTAGAAATCTCAAGACAAAACTTAGAAAACATGAATGTGCGTGCGCCGGTTAATGGCAAACTTTCCGGCTTTGATATCGAAGTCGGACAAAGCATCGGCAGAGGCGAGCGTCTTGGTCAAATCGATACGCCAGATGATTTTAAAATGACAGCAAACCTTGACGAATTCTATCTTAATCGAATAGCCATCGGTCAAGTAGCGACTTTTGACAATTATGAACTACACGTCAAAAAAATTTATCCGCAAGTGACGAATGGGCAATTTGAAGTGGATTTTACATTTGTCGGTGGGCAACCCACCGCAATACGCCGCGGTCAATCCATGCAAATGAGTCTGCAATTAGGTGATAAAACCGAAGCATTGCTTATTCGAAATGGTGCATTTTATCAAGACACTGGTGGTCAATGGGTGTTTGTGGTCTCGCCGGATGGCAAGTCTGCAAGTAAACGCAATGTGCGGATGGGACGACGAAACGCTAATTATATCGAAGTGTTGGATGGGCTCTCGTCTGGAGAAACGATTATTACAAGCTCATATGGCGGCTTTAAAGATAGAGACAGTCTAGTACTGTCAATGTAACCAGTTGAATTTAGTCATTCGATTATCGACGTAAGCCATTTGAAAGTCGCTGTGAACCCAATCCATGGGCGCTCTGCGAATTGAGTTCGCGTTGTGCAGCAGATGAATTCGAAGCTTTCAAATAGCTTACATCGATAATCAACTGAATATGAGCATATTCGAAAAACTGCAAAATTGTTCAAAATTAGAGTATTTTGAATTTAAGATGAGGAAGATGGCAATGTTAAAGCTACACAATTTATCAAGAATATATCAAACGGATGAAGTAGAAACACTGGCGCTTAGCAATATCAATGTAGAAATTGACCAAGGTGAGTTTGTGGCGATTATGGGGCCTTCTGGTTGTGGAAAGTCAACGTTGCTAAACATCATTGGCATGTTAGATACACCTACCGACGGAAGCTATCGATTTTTAGAAGAAGAAGTGTCTGGTTATTCAGAAGCGCAGCTCTCACAAATCCGAAAAACACATATTGGTTTTATCTTTCAGAACTTTAACCTCATAGATGAACTGACGGTACAAGAGAACATCGAGCTCGCATTGTTATATCACAATATCCCTTCAAAAGAGCGCCAAAAAAGAGTGGCAAATGTCATGGATAGGGTGGGTATCGCACACCGTGCTAAACATAGACCAAGCCAATTATCAGGTGGGCAACAGCAGCGCGTGGCGGTTGCAAGAGCGGTGGTAGGGGATCAAAAGCTCATTCTTGCAGATGAGCCTACGGGTAATCTCGATAGTGCTCATGGTCAAGAAGTAATGGAGATGTTGCAAAGCCTGAACAAGGAAGGCACCACCATTATCATGGTGACGCACAGTCCCATGCATGCCGATTATGCAAGGCGAACAATTAATCTATTTGACGGTAATGTCATCACTGAAAACGTGCGGGCAGCATAAGGTCTAATGCCTTATAAGCAGCATTTTTATTGCTTGAGCAAAAACTTAATAAGCGAGACTAATCATGTTTAAGAACTACCTCACTGTTGCATTACGCGCAATGGCAAAAAATAAGCTCTATGCCAGCATCAATATATTGGGATTGGCAATTGGTCTGAGTGTTTATCTGTTTGCGTCCATTTTGGCAGACTATGAGCGCAACCATGATACCAATTTTGCCAATCATGAGCGCACATATACTATCGGCTCTATCTTAAGTGACAAGGCATCCGTAGGTGTTCGTGAGCTCGATAACACTTATACCACCATGGGGCCATTGATCGAGGCTGGTATGCCTGACGAGGTGGAACATGTTGCCCGATCTGTTAACCGACAGTATACGGTCTCAATTGGCGATAAACACTTTCACGAAGTTATCAAGTTTGTTGACCCATCGTTCTTAAGCATATTTGATTTTGACCATATGGATGGTGACTCATCAGCGCTT
Organism: Glaciecola sp. UBA2563; assembly: GCA_002340325.1. Lineage (GTDB taxonomy): Bacteria > Pseudomonadota > Gammaproteobacteria > Enterobacterales > Alteromonadaceae > Glaciecola. Next base: position 7,072 of record DDLV01000006.1, read on the forward strand.
GATGATCCAACAAGCATTGTCATTACAGAAGAGACAGCGAACAAATGGTTTGGAAGTACTGACGTTGTTGGACAACAAATCAGGTTTAATCACGAGCATGACTTTTTCATTCGCTCAGTAATAAAAGATGTGCCGAGAAATACCCATTTTTATGGTTTGATAACGGGTACAGGTGTCGAAATTGTAGGCTCACTCGTCGGCTTGAATCGTATAGCAGACTGGAACCTAGAGGGGAACTGGAACAATTTAAACACCGGCAATCACATTTATGTAATGACTTATCAACCAGCAGACATTACTGCGTTGGAGCGCAAAGTCAATGCGATATTTGACAGTAATGTCGACGCTGAAATGAAAGAAAACTTTATGCGCAGCCTGACAGTCAGACCGCTGAAAGATACAACCGCTGCTATTTGGGACATGGTTGGCATGCCAGTAATTGAAAGTGTTCAGCTATTGGGGCTGTTGGTATTAATCATTGCCATTGTAAACTACACCAATCTAGCTACCGCACAAAGCATGGGAAGAGCGCGTGAAGTAGGGCTACGAAAAACAATGGGTGCCAGCCGTCCGCAGTTAATGTCGCAGTTTCTTTTAGAGAGCGTTACAACTGCAGTATTTTCTATGATCATTGCTGTCGCTATCTTAGAGGCGATCATTCCGGCGTTGAATGAAGTCACCAATAAAGTGGTTGAGCTTAACTATATTGCACTGATGCCGTGGCTTCTTATCACAACGCTTGCCGTTGGACTTGTTGCAGGTGCATATCCGTCTGTATTGATCACAAAAACAGCCCCTATAACAGCGCTCAAAGACGGTCACAACAAGGGCTCCAAAGGCAATTTGTTCAGGTCAACGATGATAGGCATCCAGTTTATGCTGTCTATCTTTATGCTTGCGGTTGTTATGATTGTGTTTTTTCAAAATGAAAAAGTGCAGCAAAGCAGTAATATTTATCCTAAGGACGAAGTATTAGTTTTGGATCGCGCGGGTATTCAGTCGATACGTGATCGCCATGATGTCTTGAAAAATGAGTTGCTCAATATAGACGGCATCAGTCATGTATCGATGACCATGCAGGTACCTTTTGAACAAAGTAACTCTCAACGCCATGCGATGAAGGTAAAGGGCGACGAGGAGAACAAACAAGGCTTTAACCTAAATATAATTGACCATGACTATCTCGATATATTTGATATACCGCTTGTAGCAGGTCGTAATTTTGATATGAATATAGGTGCCGATCAGGTACTTGATCCTGAGCGCAGACAAGCAAACGTTATCGTCAACGAGTTGTTCGTCAGCAATTTTAACCTCGGTTCTGCGCAGCAAGCGATTGGTAAATCAATATGGGGACCTGCCAGTGAAGATGCAGATGGATTTGAATACACCATTGTTGGCGTAATGGAAGACCAAAACCTTCAGGGGCTGCATAATGCGGTTAAACCTTGGTTATTCATGATTGATACACAAGGGCATAACAAAGTAGCCGTTCGCATTGAACAGGGCGCGCCTGCTAATACTGTGTCTGAAATTGAAAATGTATGGCAGCGTGTGATTCCTGACTATCCGGTAGAACAGCGCTTTCTGGATGAGGTATTTAATGATATCTATATTGTTTACAAGGCGCTAAATGGTGTCTTAGCAGGGTTTGCTGCGCTTGCATTGCTACTGGCACTCATTGGCTTGTTCGGCATGGCGGCATTTATGGCGCGGGGTAAAACCAGAGAAATCGGTATTAGAAAAGTATTGGGTGCATCGCTAAGTCAAATTATTCGACTTATCAGCTGGCAATTTTCAAAACCTGTTCTTTGGGCCACTATTATTGCATTGCCGTTGGCGTATTTCGCATCGAGCACGTATCTACAGTTCTTTGCAGAGCGTATTGAGATCCAAGTGCCGATTATTTTACTAGCAGGCGTTGTAGCAATCGTACTTGCATGGGCAATCATTGCATTCCACGCGCTGCGTGTAGCCAGAGCCAATCCAATTAATGCGCTTAGGTATGAATAGACCCTAAAGATAAGTGCATTCGGATGGAAGTAAACTGATCAGCAATCGTGAAAGCGATTGCTAATACTACTTTTCGTCATTCCAAACTGATGTCATTCCAAACTTGATTTGGAATCCCCAAAAAAGCGCACTTTCACCATGAATAGACAGTAGAACATTAGAATCATCAATAATGCAAAAGTAGTGCAACAATGTTGGTCAACAAATAAGGTTGTGGTACGATATCGCAATAAACCGATTAAGGGGACGCATGATGGACTCAATGAATATTGCGGAATTAAAGGCGCACTTGTCTGAAGTTTTATCAAAAGTTAATGAAACAGGTGATGAAGTAACTATCGCAAAATATGGTAAACCAATTGCCAAAATAATTCCGTTTACCGAAGGGGGCAGTGAACGAAAGCTAGGATTTGCCAAACATCTCTTGGTAACTACTACATCTGCTACACAAGCACAAGTTGATGCTCCAATCGATACTGAAACACTAAAGAGCTTTTATAAGTGAAAATATTGCTAGATAGTTGTGCTTTTATCGACTTAGCTGTAGATGCCTACTCATTAACCGACATTGCTAAGACCAGTTATCAAAAGCACGATATATTTTTTAGCGTCGCTTCAGTGTGGGAATTAGGGCTCAAAAAATCTATTGGTAAACTAGATTTTGATATTTCTAAAGCGGTTGACTTGCTTCCTGAAAATGGAATAAGAGTAGTCGACATTACACTTCCCATAACTCTGTTAGTCAATGAGTTGCCTTATCATCATAAAGACCCTTTTGACCGAATCATAATCGCAACCGCAAAAATAAATAAAATGACCATAATGACATCTGATACTGTTTTTGAGGATTATGGTCTAGACGTCATTCCCTCAAGAATCACTTAGCTTTCAATAGAGCTTCAGCATTGCTATCGTTATTTTCTCTTGAATTTGATTTAAATGTTGAAGTAAACGCAAATTGGGCTTATCTCCGCTTTTCTCGTATTGCCAATATTGTCTTCTAAAATAGTTTGCACATTTTCACTTATTGAATGATATGAAACCGCTTCAGATTGAATTGTCAGATAAATTAAAAGAACCATTGGCACCCTGGCGCCAATCGCTTGCTGGGGCATTGCATCGTGATAGAGCTAAAGCGCATAGCCGCTACTTGCAAGTAGCGTCGCTAGATGCTTCAGGGTTTCCGAGTAACAGGACGCTAGTGTTTCGCGGCTTTATTGAAAATACGAACCTGTTCACGATGGTGACTGACAGGCGCAGCGCCAAACTCACACACAATGTTGAAAAAGTACATGAGGATTACGGTGGTGCAATGACACAACCAGTAGCTATTGCTTGGTATCTAACAGAAAGTCGAGAACAGTTTCGGTTTACAGGTACGTTGATAGCCATTGAAGAACAAAATGATCAACGCTCGCTGCGAGAAGTAAGAAATACCTTATGGAACAGATTGTCAGATGACGCGAAGACGCCGTTTTGGGGGGCTGCACCTGGAGCACCATTGCCAAACCAGCCGAATAACGATGTTGAGGCAAGGCATGTTATGACAAGTACCCCCAAGGATTTTGTTGCGTTAATGTGCAAAGTGACAACATGCGACCATCTTGCACTGAGGCCGACGCCTCAAGAACGAGAAAAACATTGGATTGAGAATGGCGTTTGGTGTAGCCAGATGCTTACCCCTTGAAACTTGACAATACATTACACGACCAATCCGTCTTAAATACGCCTCAGGTTACGGAGTAGAGATACGATGCAAAAGAATAAGGGTTTATATTGGTTCAGACATGATTTACGCGTCACAGATAACGCTTCGCTCAACTCGCTGGCGAGAAACGTAGAATCGTTATTGTGTATTTTTGTCGTTGATCCAAGATGGTTTAAACCTTCTCATTATCAATCTGCACACATGGGCAAGCATCGCTGGCGTTTTTTGTTAGAGTCTTTGCAAAACCTCGATGAACAGCTCAAAGAAAGAGGGCAAGCGCTGGTTGTAGATTACGGTGAGCCTGTTTCTGTGATTGCAGATTATATTGAGAAACACCAGATAAAGCATATCGCTTGTAATTTTCATAGTGGTGTTTATGAAAGACAACAGTGGCAGCGTATTCAAATTCAATTCCCGCAAGTTGAAGCCGCTACGGGAGAAGGCCACAGCTTGTTCTTCAACAGTCAGCTACCTGTTCCGCTTAAGGATTTACCCGATACCTTTACGCCTTTTCGAAAGAAGGTTGAAGATATCTCAATTGATAGGCCAATGCAGGCGATGGATGTGTTTCCGTCAGTACTTGGTGAAACGATAAAGCAATGGCCTGAAACTATATCTAAAATTGGGCATGATCTTGAATCTGCGAATAATCAATCGACTGATTACCCACGCCTTAAAGGAGGTGCTGACGCGGCTAGAGCTCAGCTAGATTATTACCTTTTTGAGTCTGATAACATCACATCCTATAAACAAACGCGTAATGGTCTAGACGGATGGGACTTCTCAAGTAAATTATCGGCTTGGCTAGCAAATGGCAGCATCTCCTCTAAGCAGGTTTTTCACGAAATCAAACGATATGAATCAGAACGAACATCAAATGAGTCTACGTATTGGCTGTACTTTGAGTTGTTATGGCGAGAGTATTTTTACTGGTATGCACTTAAACATGATAGTCAGCTGTTTAAGATTGAAGGGGTGAGACACAAAAAACCATTAACCACGTTTGCACCGCAGAGATTTGCAAAATGGTGCAGCGGGAACACGCCGTATCCAATTGTGAATGCTTGCATGAACCAGCTAAACGCAACTGGCTTTATGTCAAATCGTGGTAGGCAGCTCGTTGCTAGCTGCTTAGTGCATGAACTTAGTATCGATTGGCGATATGGCGCGGCGTATTTCGAGCAGCAGCTGGTTGATTTTGATGTGGGTTCCAACTGGGGAAACTGGCAGTATCTGGCTGGCGTTGGAGCTGATCCTAGAGGGCACCGCCAGTTTAATCTGGAAAAACAAACGCAAATGTATGACCCGAACGGAACCTTTATTTCAAAGTGGAATGGCGCATCTCATTCAGGACCTCTGGACGATGTGGATTATGCGGACTGGCCCATCAGTTGGCAGTAGCTAAAGAGTGTCTCGTTTCCATGCGGTTTGACTATACTTAACATAATAGATCTAGAGGCCATAAAAACAGGAATATACGTTTAGGTAAGTTTGAAAAAAGCGTTTGTTATGCGAGATAGGCCATAATAAAGTGTCAAAAAACAAGGATGTTTTTTGTCAAGCGCCACATCCACTTCGTGTCGAGGAGTGTGCTCGCAGCGTCTTTATTATGGCCTATCTCGCGTGACATAGAGCGATTTCTATCTTACCTAAACGTATACTCTTGTCTTTAAGGCTTTGTAAGTTTCATGGAGTAAAGAGATGGATGATAAAAAGCGAAGCCACATTGCTGAGGGAAGAAGGCTCTTAAGGCGACAACACAGCGGTGTGTTAAGCACGATAAGTCGTTCAGAAAAAGGCTTCCCTTTTGGTTCAATTATGCCGTTCATGATGACCGAAGATGGCAACTTACTAATATATGCATCAGATCTTGCGCAACATACCAGAAATATCTCGGCAGATAATAAAGTCAGCCTGTGTGTCTATGATGCGACGCAATCTGATAGTCAAGCAAGTGCAAGAGTAACGGTGTTAGCTACCGCAGCGCTTTGCGAATTGGATGAATCGACTAAGGCGCAGTACTTCCATCTTTTCCCGCAAGCAACTATGTACCAGGCATTACCTGATTTTAGGTTTTACCAACTCACCGCGACGAAAATTAGATACATTGGTGGATTTGGTGATATTTACTGGTTTTCAAAAGAAGAGTGGGGCGCATTTCCAAACATCACTGACCAGACAGCTGGAATAATAGCGCACATGCATGAAGATCATATGGATGCGCTCGTATTAATGTGCCAACAACAGGTGGGAATTGATGCTGGTGAAGAGGATATCCAAATGGAAAGTTGTTTTGCAGAGGGCTTTCATATTAGTGTCAAAAAAGATGAAGATAAACTCATCTTTTTTCTGCCCTTTGAAGATGTGATAAGCGACAAATATTCAGTGAGAGCGGCTATGGTCGCGTTAACTAAAAAAAGCAGAATGCTGGTTGAACAATGACAGTAAACAATCCTCTAAAAAAATTAATACGTGTCCCAGAATTATTTATGGTTAAGCTATCGAAGCGACGTAAAACATTTATGATAACTATGCGCTGTTCACTTATTTTTATTGTGCTTCTGCACGCTAACGCATTTGCGCAAAACATCATCGAAGTAGATGTCTTTATTCCCGAGTCTGCACAAAATGCCAATCAAACTATCTTTTTGACAGGTACGGTTGAAGCGGAGCAGCATGCCAATCTGGCAGTACTTGAAGCTGGCGTGGTTAAACAGCTATTTGTTGAAGTCGGTGATAATGTCACAGCCGGTCAGAAGTTGATGACATTGGATGCTACGCTTGCAAATTTGACACTTTCTGAAGCAACAGCGGCGCTTTCAGCTGCGCAGGTGGCGCGGGATGAGGCGCAGCGACTGTATGAGGAAGTGTTAGCGCTATCAAAAAAACAAGTGGTCGCGCAAACCCTTATTGCTGAGAGAAATGCCGCACTTGCCGCGGCTGAGGCTGCGCTGATTCAACAGGGTGCAAACGTAGAACTGCGCAAAGAGGTACTGAATCGGCATACCCTCTATGCGCCGTTTGCCGGAGTGATTGCACAACGTCATGCAGATTTAGGTGAGTGGGTGACACAGCAAACGCCGGTTTACACATTGATTGAACAAAACAATTTACGTTTGTCAGTTGCCATCCCGCAAGAATACTATGGTTTACTGTCTGGCAAAGCAGTCTCAGCAAAGGTGCAGCCAGACTTTCAAAACGCTGACACAGTCTATGCGCAATTAGACCGGCTCGTTGCAGTGACTGACAATCAAAGCCGCACTTTGACTGGCCATATCTATCTTCCCGATGACACGACATTGCTGGCGGGTATGTCTGCTAGTGCGCAAATCGTATTACCTAATCAATCTGCCGACATCGTCTGGCTACCGCGCACTGCATTAAAAGTACACCCAGACGGAGGGAGCAGCGTGTTTGTGGTAAAAGACAACACCGCAAGGCGAGTGTTAGTTGAGGTTGTTGATCAAAACACAGATCAAATTGCTGTGAAGAACACGTCGGCCGATCAGGTATTTGTTGCCAGTGGCGTTGAACTGCTCAAAGATGGTGATTCTCTTCAAGTTAACAAGCCACAAGAGGCATTGTAATGATTAGTGCAGTGGTAAAACAAGGAATATTGGTTGCGGTAGTTGTGCTCATAACCAGCATACTTGGCGTTGCCTTATCACTCAGTATTCCGGTTCAAATGATCCCTGATTTAGAGGTGCGCACGATTTCGGTTCGCACTGGATGGCCCGGCGCAACGCCTCAAGATGTCGAAAAAGAGATTTTGATTGAGCAAGAGCGATATTTACGGAGCTTGCCAAATCTTCAGCGCATGGTGTCATATGCGGAGATGGGAGAGGCCAGTATCGAGCTTGAATTTCCATTCGGTGTGGATGTCAATGATGCGCTCATTCGGGTCAATAATGCGTTAAGCCAGGTACCGTCATATCCTGAAAATGTGGATCAGCCACGTCTAATTGCCAGCTCTTTTTCAAGTAATGCGTTTATGCATTTTACGCTTGCGCCATTGCCCGGTAATCCGATGTCTCTCGATGTCGACCTATTACGAGATTTTGCTGAAGATTTTGTGCGTCCTCGAATGGAGAGTGTGCAAGGCGTTTCCGAAGTCGGTGTTCACGGTGGCGCGCGGCGTCAGATCCAAATCAATGTCGATGCTGCCAGGTTGGCCCAGCGCGGCATCAGTCTCACAGAAGTTCGCAATGCGATACGCAATCGCAATAGAGATGCATCCGCGGGCGATATCGAAAGCGGCACAAATCGTTATCTCTTGCGTGTAGTAGGGCGGTTTGAGCAACTTAACGAACTCGAAAACCTTATCGTTATGCGCCAAAACAACGCCAATATCCTGCTAAAGGATATCGCCGAGGTAAAACTTGATCACTTTGAGACAAGAGGACTTTCGTTTTCAGATGGACAGCGCACGCTGAGATTGTCAGTCAGGCGAGAAAGTGGGTCAAATGTGTTATTGATAAAAGAGCAATTGCTGCCCATTGTCGATGAATTGAATACGCAATTGCTTGAACAAAATGGATTGTCTCTCAAGCTGATCAGCGATGACGTGCAATACGTCTCCAGTTCGCTCAAAAATGTGTGGTTTAATCTATCAATTGGCGCACTACTGGCAACGTTGGTGATGTATCTATTTTTGCGTTCAGGTAGGGCAACATTGGTGGGTGTTATGGGGATCCCATTATGTACCATCGCTGCTTTTATGGCGCTCATGGCCTTCGGTAGAACGATTAATGTCATTTCGTTAGCCGGCGTTGCCTTTGCCATTGGCATGACAGTGGACAATACAATCGTGGTGCTGGAATCCATTATTCAAGCCAAACGCAAAGGATTGAGTAAGTTTGAAGCCGCCATTCAAGGAGTAAAAGATGTATGGCCGGCAGTGCTGGCGTCAACGGCGACCACCGTCATGGTCTTTGCTCCGAT
>DDLV01000163.1 GCA_002340325.1 Glaciecola sp. UBA2563
TATTTGTCATGCTTATAAGACTTTAACGACCGATATATTGTTGATAACGGCCATGCGTCAATATTTGCTCGAACTCAGCGACGAAAAAATGGGATGGCTTGGCGCATTGGAAGATGATCGGATTGGTAACGCGCTGAGAATAATTCATGAAACTCCCGACCATCATTGGTCATTGGAAGAAATCGCGCAGAAAGTCGGCATGTCACGAACCAGCTTTGCTCAACAATTTAAACGTTTAGTGGGAAATACTCCGATGGAGTATCTCACCGAATGGAGAATGTCGTTAGCCTATTCAAAATTACAATTGTCCAAAGACTCTATACTAGCCATTGCATTGGATATCGGTTATCAATCAGAAGCTGCCTTTTCTCGTGCATTTAAAAAGGTAATTGGGCAAAGTCCGAATGAAATAAGAAAGGCGTATCAAGCTTCGCTGTAATTTCTACCCTGCTAAAATAGTAGCAGCTTGTTTTTTATCTCTCTTATTCACTTCATTTTGGTATGCAGTGACTTTGTTTCTGCCGGTTTGCTTAGATTCATATAGCGCTTTATCAGCATGCGCGAGCATGGTAAATGGCATAACCGACTCAGCCGGTGATGTAGAAACCACACCAAAACTACAGGTCGTGCGAACGGCTGCATCCTTGGCGTATAAGGAATAGGCCTCAAATTCAATTCGAATTTTTTCCGCTAGTTTTAATGCCTTATCCTTTGTAGCCCTTGGCATCACAATGACGAATTCTTCACCGCCAAACCTCGCGATCCAATCGATGTCTTGCCTTAACTGGGTTGTGGCTATCTTGACAAATGCTTTTAGTAAATCGTCACCTGCTTGATGACCGTATTTATCGTTAATGTTCTTGAATTTATCCAAATCAGCAAAGACTAAGCTCATCGGTGAGTTCGACTCTAGTGTAGATGAAAGCGCTTTAGGCAGTGTTTCGTTTAGATACAAACGATTGTAACAGCCCGTTAATGGATCAGTTTTGTAAAGCACTTCTATTTTTCGATTTAGACGTATTATCTTTCGCATGAGTTGAAAAACGAGATTGGCAAAAAAGGTAAAGTAAGAGATTAAGAAAACTTTTATTGTAACAACATAAACGACAGGTATTTCGTGCCATTGAAAGGGCATTAATGCGTATGAGATTGAGCCAACAGCAGCAATGACAACAGCGTTAAAAAAGCCGAAAGAGAATGATCCGACAAACGTTGCGTTGCCAATGACGACTAACGCAACTGCAAACAATACAAATTGATTGGGCGCCATCACAAACACTAATGTAGAAAGCACTGCATCAATGCTCATATTGAACAGTTCTGTTCGTTTTCTTCTGTAAATAGCGGAAAACATTACTGCAACGAAGGGCCAAGCAAGAGAAAATACTATGAAAGATACCCAAAGGGGTGTGGTTAAATCTCGCTCGCTCGATGCAAAACCTACTAACAAAAACGCATACGCAGCAAGGAACCTCGGCGCAATATTGATCTTAGCTTGCGGGTGCATACGTTTATATTGGCGGTTAACGAAGTCTTTTAAGTTACCTAAGTTCAAGGTTCACCATTTATATTAAAGACATTACTACTATCTCGGTACTAATTAGATTTATCGACTAAAACACATAAAAAATAAGTGCTGTTTTTACTGTTCTCGTTAGTTGTTTTGCGAGTGGCAATGCAACATATGCCATACATTAATAGGGCTAATATACGGTGAAAAGAGAATAATTGTTTACATAGTTTTAACATTCTATTGATTAAAAGGTGACGGGTGTTTTGCATCGGTTTATATGAAATTAATTTCAATGACAACATTTTACGAATAATATGATAATTAAACGCATATCCAGCGCAATAAAACGACAGGATTGGCTACAAGTTACACTAGAGTTATTGCTGGTGATTGTAGGCGTATTTGTCGCCTTGCAGTTTGATAATTGGAATCAAAACAACAGTAATCAAGAGGCACTCACGGAAGTATTGATACGGGTATCCTCCGAGATAGAACTGAATGAAAGTGTCATCGATGATTATAAAACCAAACTCGAAGAAGTTCAGTCGATACGAGACAAAGCTCGTAACGCAGTGGCCTCTTGTGATGAAAGTGACGAGGCCAGAAATGCGATTAACCAGGCTATTACTTTGCTCACAGGTGATTTCTCTCCGTCGCTATCAAATGAAACATTGCCTCAATTAAATCGTCGCGATCCCTATCTTGACCTTTTGTCCTCTGAGTTTCGTTGGGCATTGGCGGTGTATAGCAATCATATTCACGAAGAGCAACAACAGTTAATGTTTAATGCCGGTCTGCGTTGGGATAACCACGTTATTAAACATCCTTTTGTAGGAGCAGACTTAAGCGCGCAGTCTATGGGGATGTTGCTCACCGCAGATGTACCATTGAATGAAGTCTGTCGAGATGCCATGTTTAGTCGTAAATACTTCATCACCTCGATTTTTTTGGATAGTACACTTGCAAGACTTGAAAGGTTTCGCGAGAGAATGGATACATTTAAAGTAACGTTAGATGCCGAATTAGCAACGAGAGATATTGATGGGAAATAATAAACATACAAGTGGTATAACGTGAAGCTATCGAAATCTGCACGAAAGAAGCTATTAATCCTAGGCGCTATATTACTCGGGATAGCCGCAATAATTGTCTCGTTACCAGCGCCAATCAGCATGGACCTAAGCCAAATTGGCAATGTTAAAACATCTGTCGTATTTATCTACGATATCAACATTATTGAAAGCAATCAGCAGTCGGCGGAAATGAATAAAGCCAAAGAGACCATTGGCGACAACGCCAATTTTCTTATCGCTCGTACTGGCTATCCTGAAACAGCATCTTTAATGGAGCGCTATGATGCTCAAATTGCGCAACTGCTGTTTTTTGATGAAAACGGTCAGTTACGCACTAGGAAGTTTGCTGTAATACCTGCAAATCAGTTAATAGATACATTAAAGAGCGGCAACAACTGATTGGTTGGGCAGCGACACTTTGTAGTTGCATTGCCACGTATTTATCCTTTTTTGATCGATTACCGCTGAATCAACCGCTTGCTCCGTCAGACGCTGATGCTCTCTGACAACGTCATCATAGCTTGGAAACCCTGGGCCAATGATTACTGCAGATCCCCATTCATCAACATAACAAATGGTATATTGTTCGGTATTCATTTCAGTTGTTTCAAAAAACTTCAGCAATGAGTCTTGTCGTTTATAGGCACCAAATTGTATAAAAAAGTTTTGTTCTGTGGTGTCTTGTTGGACCTTAGTCAGAAATTCGCCTGGTGCATCCCAGTTTTGAGTAGAGAGTGCGAAATACCAGTGTGACTCTAGTCTTTCGACCTCTGCCGCTTTAACTGCAATTCGGCCCGTCTCTTCTGAAGGTGTTGTATATTTTTCAAGTTCGAATGTATCGAGATCGATAATGACGTCTTTTTCCTCTTTTATCTCTGCAATCTGTGCCATTTCAACTGCGGGGGTTTCGTCAGATTTCGATTCATCAACTATTGAGACTTCCGGTGCGGAGATCTCGGTGGATTCGGCTTGGGCAACGTGCACATCACTGTCTGAGCCATGCCACTGATAGGTTGTGAGGAAACCAAGAAACACCCCGACGAACAAGCTCGCCGCAAGGGAATAAATAAATCGATATTTATCAGATTTTATATTAATAAACTGCTGACCAAGTTGTATAGGATAAAGAGGGCATTTATACATTTGTTCAATTGCACCGCTTTGACTAAACACATCTAGCTGCGCATTCCCCCAAAGCTCGAGTGACAACATTGGCTTTTCACCGTGCTTGAATTTTAATAAGGTGGAAAGAAACGAATGCACATCAGGAGCTAGATGTTGGACATCAGAAATCGCCCAAATTTCTAGCTTTCCAGCCTGATATCGATTGATCAGATGTTGTTTGCAAATTTCCATATAGTCTTGGACATCTTGAGCTTGTCTCAGCTCTCTGATGCCAGCTCGAGCTAACGCCTTTTTTAATCCTTCGATGTCATCTATTTTGCCGGTTAACCACTTAATGTGATGGTGCTCGGGCAGGCTTTCTTTATACGCTTGCTTGAGTTCAGGCAGTAATGATGGCTGTTGACTTGTTACGATGCGACAAACACCTCTCTCAACAACTGAGTAAAGGAGATGTGATAGAGCTTTTTGTATTGGATTGCTATTTGTCATGTCACTCACTGATACTATAATCTATTGAAAGTTACCGCATCAGATCTAATATCGACGGCAGCAACAATTAATGTTCAGTTAGTAAAGCAAAAGTTGTTCCTATCTTTACAGGTAGACTTGGTACCCCATAGTGACGTGCTATGACAATTCAAAAACTTCCAAATTTGGGCGCTTTTGATATTGGGCAAAGGGATGAACGACTATTTCCAATGCCCATCGTTAAACATTACATAAACGTCGTGTTAGTTAAAGCCTTTATAATCAGCTTCTAAGTCCTCTATTTTCTCCTTACCCTTGGACCATTTTTTGACCTTGTGAAGTTTGTAGGCAAAGGTAGAGCCTTCACTCAATGAAATTGTTTGCGAACCATATTTACTGCTACTTGAGGTAAATTCTATGCTATTGCCAAGTGCTTTCCATTTATGACTTGTTGAGGAGCTCGTACTTAAATGCTCACCCAGCTCGGCTTCAACTACGACCCATACTTCAGACACGACTCTAGCATCGTTGCCTTCATCTGCCATCGCGTTGCGAACAATATTGGCATCGTTGTTTAGTACCCGTTCTAACACATTGCCATTTATACTAAAGCTAATGAGTTCCAATTTTGCCTGTTTTGCTTTTGTGTAACTAAAAGAAGCGGCATGTTCTCGCCCCAAACCAAAAAAACTAAGGTTAACACCAGCCTCTAAGTCTTTGCTGTTGACACTACTCCAATTGATGCTAATTGGGGCTGATCGTTTAATGCGTCGCTCGCATAAATGCGATGCCTTTATTTTCCCATCGGGATCAAGATAGGCTTTGGCACCGATCGGGTCTTTCTTTTCACCAAAGGTGCCTAGTTCAACAAGGTGTGCATTAGTGCGAAAATACTTTAACGCGCCATATTGGAAGTAATGCTTTGTGATTTTTACACTCATTATTGGGGTATCCTTTTATCTAAGTCTGAATTTTTTGCTGTACTTCAACTTAGATAACGCGAACGTATTTCAGATTAGGACATTTATTTTTATTAAACCTGAAATGATGTTGGCTTACGCCTAACCTTTTTGGTTTTTGCGCTTATGTAGAAATGGCTTGATATTGATTGTTTATGGCGAAAAAAGGAGTGTTCACAACAGAAAAGAAAGAATAAAGTTTACGTATTGATAAACAGGCCCTCAGGTTAGGAACAATTAACGATGAGTAAGGAATCAATCGCAATCAACAAGACATGTCCATGGTCAGGAAAGCCTGTATCGAAAGACGCTTTGACGCAATACAATGGCCAAACTGTGGGTTTTTGCAACCCGGGTTGCAGGGATAAATTTCAGCGCGCTATTGAAAGCTTCGATGCCTGCATTCAAGAAAATGCGCCCAGAAAAACACAATAAAGCAAACGTAGCCAATAAAAGCGTCAGTGTTGGTCAAGTCAAATCGCCATTACGCTTGCCTTATTGCAATAAGAACTCTTTTCAAACTGACTGATATTCATTGCAATATTATCAACGTCAGGAAGCAGGTTTACCAGCGTATTCACTACTGCACTAGACAGTTCGGCACGTTGTTGCTCAGTTCTGCCTTGCATAATATGCGCAAAAACATGGATGAATGGCGTTGATTCTCCACCTACAATATAAGTAGAAAATGACTGCACGCGGACTTTTATATCTTTTTCACTAAATAAATTTGAGGTCTTCGCCACCGAGTGCAGTTGTTCGTTTAATGTCTCTTCAGGTATGTCTTGTAATATATCGGCTGAACAATGAATGATGAAGTGCGGCATGCAATCCTCCTTAAAATTATGGCTATGTACCCGTTAATTGTTGTTGATTTACTAAATATTTGATTAACAGTTGATTATAGGAATAGGGCATTTGAAAGCTTCGAAAACATGGATGTTTTCGCAGAGCGCCCAGGGAAGGGTTTACAGCGACTTTCAAATGCCCTATTCCTATGATTGAATGTACAAAAAATATATCAACAACAATTAACGGGTACATAGCCATAATTATTATTCCTCATAAATGCCCAAAACACTGTTTTTAGTGCTGGATAGCTAGGTTGGCAACGCTAAAAAGCAATAATGCAAACATCGATATTTTATGTATTTGCTGTTATTTTGTAGAGAAAAACGGATATGTCCAACGTCTAGGTTTTGGGCAGTCATAGTATTGATGCAGTTATTATACAAATAAAAGAAGACACATTACATGAGAATAATTTATAAGATTGCCGCTGGATTTAGTGCGCTAGTGATGGCGACACAAGCTTTTGCAATTGACGTTGAAAAAATGACCAGTGCATGTGTGAATCAAGGTGAAATATCTGCAGTTTGTAAGTGCTCTGCCACCATATTTGCACAAACTATCTCAGGCAAAGAACAAGGGGATGCGAATATATTGGTGGGAATGATGTCAAACAAAAGTCCGCCGTCACCAAGCGTCATGTCTAAAATCGCACCACTGTTACAGCGTTATCAACAGATCGGGATGGAGTGTGCTATGAATCCAGATGTTAGTGATGAGGAAGAGGATAACTCAGGTAGCATCGGTGATTTATTACCAAAAGGATTACTGTCAGGTGATGAATTGTCAGACCTCGATGCGATTATGTCTGGTGAAGGCGACGTTATGGGAAACCTAAAGTCGCTCGATGCAAAAAATGAGCAGAAACGAAATGATGAAAGACAAGCGCGCAAAGCACAGGCGAGTGAAAAAGAAGCTGAAGTAGCATCGTTAAGAGAGAAAGTAAAAGCAGAGCGATACCGCCTTGAGCAAACCCCTATTTTGGATAAGTCAGTAGATGATTTTGAAAAGCTACTTCGCATGAGAACTGAACTCTATGGTGATGAAAGTGATATTGCAGATTGCCTATGGAGTACATTAAAACAAGAGGCGGGAAATGATAAAGCAGGTGTTCTGACCGCTTATTTTGTGGCAACCGGTGGCGCAGACGGTGACCAGGTGCCAGAGCATAAGCCCTATATGGATAGTGCTTATCAAAAATATCAATCGTATATGTCAGCAAGAGATAGCTGTTACGAGTTCTAACGTAAAGTTGTTATTTGACTCTTATTTAGAAGGTAGCTCGCTTATATTACTTTACGCTTCACAAAAATGGATGGTAGTGCAATGTCAATAAACTTGACGAGTGACAACTCCCACGTATGTATCATTGATGTGCAGGGGCGGCTGGCAGAAGTTGTCGCTGATTCTGCTCTTATGTTTAAAAGTCTTGGAAAGCTGATTCAAGCGGCAAATTTAACAGAAGTAGATGTTACCTATGTTGAACATTGCGCCGATAAACTAGGCGCAACTCATTCTGCAATATTGCCTTTGCTCAATGAAGCAAGTTGTCTTCATAAAGACACCTTTAGCGTTGCAAAATCACCATCATTTAGCGAACGATTCAGCGTATCAAAAGACAAGTATATCTTGGTGTGCGGCACTGAAGCGCATGTATGCGTGTATCAGTCAGTGCGCAACATGCTTGATTTAGGTTTTAACGTAATTGTGGTTGCAGACTGCATGAGTTCAAGAACGCGAAATGATAAACAGCTAGCAGTCAATCTTATGCAGCAAATGGGAGCTACCGTCATGTCAAGTGAAATGATCTGCTTTGATTGGATCGCGTCTCCTTCACATCCGAGCTTTGCTGAATTTATGAAGATAGTTAAATAAATACCTAATATGGTGTATTCGACTTTCCTGATCTTTAGTATCCTACCTACACATGAAACGATAAATGAATGAGAATTCAAAATGAACTTATTTTGCAAGGTCAACGCGATCGCTTTTTTGTCAATCGGATGGGTTGCGCATGTTTTAGCAAATCAGTGCTCAGTGATTACAGACCAAGATGAATTGAGTCAAATAAGAGAGAATGCTCAAATGTTTGGTAGTTACTCAGATGGATGGATCTTGGCAGAAGAGGGGGAGATGCAATGTTTACCCTGGAAAGACAGCAATGACCTGCTTTGCACAACCAAAGGAGCTGCCACCTTAATTACAATGAATAAAAAACGTGATTTTGTCTCTGGCATT
This sequence comes from Glaciecola sp. UBA2563, assembly GCA_002340325.1. Classification (GTDB taxonomy): domain Bacteria; phylum Pseudomonadota; class Gammaproteobacteria; order Enterobacterales; family Alteromonadaceae; genus Glaciecola. Next base: position 8,226 of record DDLV01000163.1, read on the forward strand.
AGAGTCGTTGGCGATCAATACAGCGAGTTTTTTGCAAGAGACGACGGCAGTTTTGAATGTTCAGACACACAACACAATGTGGCGGAGCTTAAAAAGCGTTTGGGACCACCTCAGGACGCCTGCAACATCTTTGATGATACCGTTCGAGTATATGAAACGATAGAGCAAAGTATCCTTGTCGAAGAGCAAAACGGTGCCAAGCTGTACAAAAAAGTAGGCAACATGAAATGCGAAAAAGACAAGGAAAATGCCATTGTCTGTCTTACTGATGACAGTGTCGAAGTGGTTTACGAAACACCTGGTGAACCACCGAAGGGCATTGAAACATTCGGCGTTGAAATGGTCGAGATGCGATTTGAACCAAGTGGTGGGTTAGGTTGCGGTTCGCTAGAAGAACTCCAAAGGTATCGTTAAACAAATAGCGGATATCAACTTATGTGGGCAAAATGGCTAAAATGTCGAAGTCTCTGTTTCAAAACCTATTCTTTTCGCAATCAAATGTCCTAAAAAACGTTAAATTTTCGTTAACAAAGGCAATGATACTCTAAGGAGACAATGTAAACTATTTCAATTAATTTACTGGTTTAAAAGGGCGATTTATGCGAACTCAGCAAGACGTTATAAATAGTTTACCCGTGCATTTAAGACCGTTCGTCGCCATTCAAGATTATTCAAGGTATACGCCCCGCGATCAGGCCGTTTGGCGGTTTCTTTTGCACCAGTTAATAGAAAACTTAAGCGAAACGGCACACCCGCTTTATCTCGAGGGGTTGAAACGCACGGGTATTAGTAAAGAGTACATACCAAAAGTCGAGGAAATGAACCAACAACTTGAAAAGATTGGTTGGCGAGCGGCTGTGGTCGATGGTTTTGTACCACCTGCTATTTTTATCGAATTTTTAGCGCATCGCGTCCTTGTCGTTGCTGTCGATATTCGTTCATTTGAACATATGTTGTATACGCCTGCTCCGGATATCATTCATGAGTCGGCAGGCCATGCACCTTTTATCATCGATGTGGACTATGCGGAATACTTGGAGCGTGTTGGTAACTTCGGGCGCCGGGTGATTACCAATATTGGCGATCTTGAAATTTACGAAGCCATACGAGCCCTTTCTATAGTAAAAGAGTCTCCCACAGCAAGTAAGGAAGACGTTGTCAGTGCTGAAAGCGCACTCACTGACACGATTGAGAAATACAAGAACGACGAACCTTCTGAGTCAGCGCTGTTATCGCGCTTACAATGGTGGACAACTGAATATGGATTAGTCGGCACGCCAACCGATTATAAAATTTTCGGTGCTGGCTTGTTATCCTCGCTCGGCGAGAGCGTAAATTGTCTCAATGACGAGAGCGTCAAAAAGATTCCACTTACGATAGACGCTATTGCGACTGACTATGATATTACCAACGAGCAACCTCATCTATTTGTTGCGCGCAACTGTCGCCACTTGTCTCAAATTGCAAAACAATTTGAACAGAGTATGTGTTACACAAAAGGTGGTTCGCAATCGCTTGAAATCGCGAAACGTTCGAAAACGGTAAATACCGCTGCGTACAATTCCGGGTTGGAAGTGAGCGGCGTCATCGACGATGTATTAAAAGATGCCACTGGAAAAGTAATTTTTTTTACTACGCAAGGCCCTACACAGTTGTCTTACAACGAAAAAGAACTCGTCGGACATGGCATAGCAAATCACACAGATGGATTCAGTAGTCCCGTGGGCAATATTCAAGCCATGGACAGGTGCTTGTCCTCTTACAGCATTGATGACTTGACACTATTTGGCATCGAGATTGGCAAAAAAGTTACCCTCGAATATCTATCTGGGATCACCGTATCCGGGACATTAATCGCGATTTATCGACGCGATGGTAAAAACCTATTAATGACATTTGAAAAGTGCACGGTGTCGTCACTTGATAATGGAGTGTTATTTTCACCTGATTCTGGCGAGTATCACATGGCTGTAGGTGAAGATATTGTTTCTGTTTACGGCGGATCTGCCGACCAGGAAAACTATCCACTTTACGACAAGCCTGCAATAAGTGAATCATCTACACAATCGTCATGCGCTGAGAATGCAAATGGCGCCAATTATGATGCTGCTATAGTTGAAATATTCGATTTATATGCTGAACTTAGAGCATTGCGGAATGATAACAGTGTTGTTTCTAAAGATATTGATCTATTTATAAAGAAGGTGCTAAACGATAATTATGAAGAATGGTTGTTAATCTTTGAATTAATTGAATTATCAATAATAAAATCGGGTGATCATAAACTTAGGCAACGTTTATTTGAGATCATTAACATGTGTTTGGAAACAGCCAAACCGGACGATCGAACCCTAATTCAATATGGCCTCAATAGGCTAGCATCCATGGGTCGCACTTAACGCAAAAAAGGCGATGTTCCCGTTAATTTTTGTTGATGTAGTCCCTTAACACTTGATTATAGGAGTAGAACATTTGAAAGTCGCTGTAAAC
>DDLV01000158.1 GCA_002340325.1 Glaciecola sp. UBA2563
ATAACGGCGGCTTAAGAACCTAATATAATGCAGGGTTTGAACACGAAAAAAGTGACAGTGTAGATACACTGTCACAATTGCGAGTGTTTTAGTTCAGCTACTTACGCAGTATTGCCAGTGTTAATAGCTGACTTGGATGGTTTTGAGCGTTGAATTACCTTTTGCATCTTCTACGGAGACAAGCATTTCACCTTCAGTCAGTGCCTGGTAGTTTAACTTTACATATCCATTCTTATCGGTATAAGCATTAACAGCAGTTTCACCCTTGTCATTTACATTCGCATACTTGGACGATTTCCAAAGACCTACTAATGCGTTGTTTAATGGTTGACCTTTTTCATCCAAAACTTGCAAGGTAATGTCACACCACTTACAAATTTTAACAATCTCTGGAATTTTTAAAGTGAAGCTGATGGGGTTCTTAGTGCGGATTTTCATATCCGGGTCGCCAAGAAGTAAGTACATCCAAGCATTTGATGAGCCAGACAGCGCTGCCATTTGTGCCTCAGCTCTAGCAATGGCATGGGATTGCGTTGTTAAACCTTCGTCATAAACAGCTTTAAACATCCACTCATCTAGTACGTGATTTTGTGATGTGAATGAGGTTCTAGTCGCCCCATAATAAGACACTGAGCCAGCATCATCGCGCTCCATCCATTTTTCAGCAATAGAATCTTCATTATCAAGTTTTGAATTGGTGCAAGCAAAACCCCAAACGACTGGTGACTGTGATAGCGAATTGAACAAAGAACTAACTTCTATACCATTGAAATACTCGGATGATTGATTCCAGCCCGTAGCCGTTGCATTCGCGTTACCATGACCTCGATAGGCTAATACCCCGACACCTCCATTGACCTCGTCTACAATATCAAGGTCTGATACGCCAGTTTGAGAGCCATAATAGGTAATAAAGGTAGGCGGCTTAGAATATGCGAAGGTGCGGACAGCCTCATGAGCACCTTCGTATTTACCTGGTGCATTTTCTTTATGTGCCCATAGACCTGCTTGGTCATAGCAGCAAAAAAGACTTGGCGAATCTTGATACGCTAATATCTTTATGAGCTGGTTTTGAAGGTCTATCTCGCCATCTATAGAAAGTCGACCAAGATAGATCTCTTCAGTGAGATCATCTCCATTAGTGGATGCATACAAATCATCCGTTTGATCACCTGTGGGAGAGGTGCAGTGAGGTATTTCTTCGGTATCGCCAACTAGCAAGGTATAAGCATCGTGCCACCAAGGGACGTTGGCTTCCCAATCTATGATTTTATCGCGAATAGCGTCACAGGTATTTGCACCTATATCATCATCAATATTGTATTCAGTAACTCGAAATCCTCTTGCCTTCTTTTGGTCTACGAAGGGTTTAATTTCGTCTTCGTAATCCGAACTTGGATAAATCACAAGAAAACTGGACGTATAAAATTTGAAGTTGGGCTTGAATATGCCTCCCAGAAGCTCCCAGTTGATGAAATATTTTTTGGCTAAATTGTAACGCTCCTGCGTCATGGGTTCATATTCAATGCGCTCGCCATCGTGTTCCATCACATATTGAATGCGAGTTGCGACAATTAGTTCTTCTGTTTTTGGATTATATTGCACCGGATATGCTTGCCCATTTATTGCGGGGATATTGCGCAGTGCAGTGCCAACTTTATAATCTTGTTGGCCAAAACTACCTGGCCAAAATGCGTTAGTTCGATAGATGCCTTTATCCATCTGAAACCTTTCTGGTGTGCCAGTCTCTTTTTCTCCATCCATCTCTGGAATTGGCTGTGGCCAGGCGCGGATCCCGGAAAACACTTCACGTTCTAACACTTCGGAGCTTAAAAATGCTTTGCTACCTTTTAACGGAGCGGCAAGTTTAAAGTTGTAAAGTGGTAAATCTGGTGCACCGATTTCGTTATGTGTACCCATCCCAGGTATTTCAATCTGTTGATAGACCTCGCCGTCTGGTCCTTTTTTCTCACTTAACCAAAAACCCGGGATCACAAGCTCAAATACCGTGCGACTGGCATTAGATTCTCTAGTATTGATTTCCACCTTGACTTCTGCGCCAGGTTCTTGTGATTTATCAAATGCCACCCACTCTTTTTGGTTGTATTTCATCGACGATTTTAATCTGTCAATGGATGTTGAGCGATATGTATCCACTATATATAAGTCACTTTTATTTGCATATGCAGTATCGTTGATCAAGTCATTGCCTTTTACACCGGCGTGACTTGGTGGATTTATTGCACAGGCTAAAAACACGCAACCAGATAGTAATGTAAGGCCTTTCATTTTCATAATGGTGTCTCCTCTAATTGAATGAACATTGTCATTAAGGAATCGTTTTTCTCTAATCAAACACTACAAATTAAAGGTCTATATTCCGTTTGTTTGTCGAAGGTCATTATCAGAAAGAAGGGCCGCGGTTTCCGTGAAATAAGCCCCTTAGTTTTGTGACATATTCACATTCCCGCATAAAAGAATATTAAAAACGCAGCATCAAAATCGTGAAATACTTAATGGGACGCGCAAAAAGAATAAAGAAAAATCTCAATTTATCAGTGATATACGAGCTTTTATTAAGAGTGAGTATGCTAGTTTTCCTAGCCAAACAGCATAGTTTTTCTTATTTTTTGAGATTGATGAAAGTTTAAAGAGGCAAGTAATAGCGGATTGAGGCGATTAATCATTGTTACGTCAAACCGCTATTGTTAAGGAGCAAATCTCATTAGAAGACGAATTTTCTTTTGCTACGCTGATTGATGAAAATGACACACAATTGGCCCAACGAAAAGGTAGTCGTTGGAAGACTCCCATTGTGGTTCGATACGAAGTGTATTATTTCCAGAACTTCTTAGTATATTAGGGTCAATCACTAGATTTATCCTATTATGAACTATCGTCGAATGGGACTGCCAACGTTCAATGATGTTTGAACCAATCAATACATTATTAATACGCATACGGACAGTCATGTTTTGATCGCTATTCCTAAAACCACCAAATAAAGAAACATCTAGCAATGCGTTAGAATTGTGCCTACCACCTGTATTAAACGTGTATGACTTAGTTTCAAAAGAGCCTCGGCTAACAAAATCATGTTCTTTAATAATCGTAAAATCTGAAACGACTGGCATTATTCTTCTCCTTCTAAGGGTGCTTTTGTGTCAAAGGCAAGATGCGGTGAAATGCCCATGTAATTAGCGAGAAAGCCGATAGCCGCAACGGGGTCGTTATCTGGTAGTAGCCTTATAGCATTATCGACCGAGTTAAACCCATTCTTTTCAGCATAAGCGAGAAGCTCCTCTAAACGTTTTTTCAAATGCTTGTTATCCATTAAACACCTCCTCTTAGTGTATTAAAATGAAAAGTTTAAAATGCGCCGATGACGTTACAGCGCGTTGTCCCAATGGACCTTCCAAATATATTGGCAAGTGCCTGCTTTTTCGTTTATTTGCGTCAACCACTACAAATTAACGATTAAGATCGTTTGATGACTGAGTTTTATTATCAGTAAGGCAGGTAAGATTTGCTGTGAAATAAGCCCTCTAGATTTGTGACATATTCACATACCTGCGTAAAACGAAACTAACAGTGTTATGTCACAGCAACGAAAAGCCTGATTCATTGATAAAATGAGTAATGGTTTGGTATCTATACAGAACGCTAAAAATGGCGGGTTAAACTTGTTTTCAAGATTAGCCTACCACTTAGCAACACGCATTAAGTGGCAGACTCAATAGAAATGACTTGTACTATCTGGGGTCGATAATGACTAAATAGGGGTCTAGTACCTGGTCTCTCACAATCACGTTGTATTTGAACTTCTTAAATCTCTCCTGCTTTGAAAAGTACTCGAACGCCTCTTCTGGTATTATCTCGTTGATTACCCCATTTTGAGTAAACAACTTGTTTTCTTTGAATGGACTTTCTTCGGGAAACTCAATAACAAATTCTTCAGGTCCAAGCCATACTACTCGCTTCCCAATCTCCACTTTGATGGTTTCTGAAAATACAGTGGGCATGCCATTTTTGTCCAAAGCAATTTCAACCACAGCAGTATTGGTGCCCTGTATGGGTTCTGATACTTCTGATTTACAGTGACAGCCGAACTTTCTAACGATGTTTATAAATAGTTTTTTCATTTTTTTCTTCCTTGTGGTCAACTCAAAAAATAGAACGTCCGCATGTAAAGTCAACTAGGTTGAGCACATCAGTGACTAGAATAATACCGAGGATGGACTGGAAATGGGTTCCGCATATTGAAACAAATAAATTATGCGCTTTTAGGGATTTATGATTTTTTTGTACTGAGAAAGCGTTCGAAGTGATTTTAGGTCAGGGTCAGCGTCAATAAGTGCTCTTGAATAACCTAAGGCTAAGAGTTGGGTAAGTGTATCAAACGCATCATCAAATCGCTCAATCGATACCATGTATTTTAGTGAGGTATACAGCACTTCAACATCATTCGGGGCCAGCTCTAACGCCTTTGTCAGGTGTTCTTTAGCGTTGTCAAGCTGACCGATTTGCAAATGACATAATGCCATATACTGATGCAAACGCACATCGTTCGGATTTATTGACAGGCCAGCCTCAGCAAGAGATAACGCTTTTTGATAGTTATTTATTGCAAGCTGTTCTTGCCCTGGCACCTGTCGCTGTGCATCCGCCAAATTTACGTACCATCTAAAATCTTCTGGGGCCAAACGTATCGCCTGAGTGAAATGTTCAGCTGCTTCGGCGAAGTCACCGGAAAAAAAGTACATGACGCCAGTATTTGAATATCCCCAGCTACTGGGAGATAGTTGCACCGAATTCTTAAAGGCTTTTGCAGCCTGCTTAAAGTCGTTAAGATACATATATGCAACACCCAAATTACTAAATGCACTGGCATTTTCAGGTGTAATATCCAGTAAGTTCTTATAAACAATAATTGCTTCTTCAAATCGACTGGCATAAAGATAAAAAATTGCGAGTTCTTTGTATGCAAGCCAATAGTATGGATTTTCACTCAGTGTTTTTTGCAATATCGACTCAGCTTCATCGAGACGATTTTGAGCTTGATAAACCTTTGCTAGAGACAATTTTACGCCGATATCATCAGGATCGATTTCGATGGCTTTTTGCAGCAGGTTTACAGCCTCATCCGTGCGCCCCGTTTTGCGATATAGTTGCGCCAGTGAATCGTAAATTATAGAAACACCCGTTTCTTTAGCTACCGCCGCCAAACAGTATTCTTCCGCTTTGGTAGCCCATTGCAAATCACGCGTAAACTCGTACTTGCCAACATAAACACGGCATATGCCAGCATATGCCAATGCAAACTCTTCGTCGTGCACAATTGCAGTTGAAAATGCTTTCAACGCGTTATCATAGTTCTCATGGGAATCAGGTTGCTTTAAAAACTCATTACCACGAAGATAATAATCATATGCGGTAACGTCATCCGTAAGCGCAAGCGTTGCGGGACGATACTGATCCAAGCGAAACTCGTTGGCAAGATAAACTGCAATTTCGGCAACCAAACGGTCCTGTAAAATAAACACATCGTCATATCTTCCATCGAGTTTCCCACCTGCAATCTGTACTTTGTCTTTTCGACGAATTAACTGGTATACAATACGAAGGTTATCACCGACTTTTTGCACACTGCCTTCAAGGCGTACTGCACCCCGGACGCCTTTATCTGCATCTAAAATATACAATTCACTGATATCGGCGAGTTGGGAGCGTAATGCGTCAGTGATGCCAGCGCTGAAATAATCAACCCCTCCATCTTCTGTCATGAGGTTATTGAAATCAGCTATTTCTACATAATTCGCCGTATATCCAGGTACCAACCATCTCGGCACAAAATAAGTCCCTGCGACAACAAAAAGAATAAAACATGCTGTCAAAACGTACTTATAGCTGCTGACGAATTGCGACAAATCTCTAACCAGGTAGTGCATATGAGTCTGGATGCCGATGCTTCGGGGCATGATGAGGTATGCATTAATTTTTTGATCGATATTCTTCAGCTTAATGCGTCCAAGCGATTTAAAAGGGACGTCTAGATTTTTAACGGCTTGATACACTGGTTCAGAAATACAGATGCCATCAGCAACTGAGATAGGCTCCAATCGAGCAGCGATATTCACATCATCACCAAAGAGTGCGTCGTCTTTTACCTTCACCTCGCCAATATGAACACCGATTCTAGCTCTCAATTGGGCATCGAATGATGAGCTAACATTGAAATCACTGAGCGCTTGTTGAATACGAATACATGCTTGAACGGCTGCTTCGGGTGCTTCAAAGTAAGCAAAAATTGCATCGCCAACGAACTCGACGACCACGCCATCATAATTTTCGATGTTGCCAACAAAAATCTGCCTATATGTTTCCAATAACTGAATGGCTTGCTGCTCATTTTGTTCCATTAAGCTAGAGTAGCCGACCAGGTCTGCAAACATTAAACTTAAATGACGACGAACTTGTTCCATGAAAATAGAGCGCCTATTCCGTTGTATAATTATAAAGCTGTAATTAAATATATTTGATTTTCAAACAAATAAAATTATAACCTTAGGCTTATCGTGTTCCAACGACAATACGACTTTTTGATCGGCCATGAAGAAATCGTTGTTTAGCGTCATCGACCTAATCCAATCAAAATCGCGATAAACTTATAACCTCTGGAAAATCATGTTAGAAACCATCTCTCTTTTTTCAAAAGTCTCGCCAGAAGCCTTGCAACGTCTTGAGCAGCTTAGCACTATCCGAAAATATCCAAAGAACACCGTGTTGTTTATTGAGGGTGATGATTCTAGCCATCTTTTTATTATTAAGACGGGAAAAGTCAGTGTCTACTCATCGTCAGAAGATGGTCGGCAAGTGATTTTGAATTACTTGAGCGAAGGAGAGTGTTTTGGTGAATTATCATTGGTTGATGGTAAGCCTAGATCTGCGTCAGTAAGTACCTTAACACCATGCGAGATGATAGTGATCTCACGGACCAGCTTCCAAGAACTGATGCGAACGGACCATGAGTTCTTGCTTGGGGTGACCGAAGCACTTGCTGAGCATGTTAGAAATTTAACTGATAATGTCAAGGATCTTGCCTTACTGGATGTATACGGTAGAGTGAGTAATGTTCTTGAAAAACTAAGTAATGATAACGGAATTATCCAAGGCCTTAAGTTGACTCACAAGGACATTGCAGAAATGGTAGGCTCTTCTCGAGAAATGGTCAGCAGAATTATGAAGCAACTGGTCATTGGCGAGTATATCGAACAATGCAATAAGCATATTCGAATTAAGAAAACCTTGCCCAAGGCGTGGTAAGCGAATAATTCTCTACTAACTTGAGAAGTAAAGCACGCTTATACCGTTGTACTATCCATAAAAATAATACAGAACAGCCAACAGCATTAATTGCGCGAACGTAAATACCCAGAAATATGTGCCCCAGATGAGCACCTTGATGCCAAACGTTTCAATAGACTTTTTGCGAATAACCACTGCCGCTGCAATTGAAGAAAGGACAGTGATACCAACGAGATATAGATGCCACTGAATTTTATCAGATGACGCATATGCTGCAGCGCTACAAACACAGTAAATGATTAGCGTGACAATAAATCGATTAAGTACTGACACCGGTGACTTCGCCTGATTACAGACGTTAAGCTTCCTCAGCGTCGCGATAGCACTGTAAGCAATATTCAATTTCTTCTTTCGAGCCGAGCAAAGTTGGAACGCGTTGATGGATCTCTTCAGGCATAACTTCCATTATTCGACCATGACCAGTAGACGCCAGTCCGCCTGCTTGTTCGATCAAAAATGCCATTGGATTTGCTTCATACAGGAGTCTTAACTTGCCAGGCTTTGAGGGATTTCGCTTGTCAAATGGGTACATAAAAATACCACCGCGACAAAGAACACGATGGATATCACCCACCATAGCGGCGACCCAGCGCATATTGTAGTCTTTTTTGCGCGGCCCTTCTGAACCAGCAATCAGCTCTGTAACATAGCGTTGAATAGGCGCTTCCCAATGACGCTGATTTGATGTATTTATTGCAAATTCTGCCGTTTGCTCAGGCAATCTCACATTCTCTTGCGTCAACAGAAATCCGCCGTGAGTTTTGTCCAGCGTGTATAAATGTGTGCCTCTGCCTGTGGTCATCGCCAGCATTGTTGAAGGTCCATACAATACATACCCCGCCGCAACCATCTGTGTTCCTGGTTGAAGGAATGCTGATGGATCGCTCGGATCCATCCATTGTGGCGCGTGGGCGATCGAAAATATCGTGCCTATTAAACTATTGATTTCAATGTTTGAGGACCCATCCAATGGGTCGAAACTCACTAGGTAATTTCCTTCAGGATTACATGGCACAACACCTTCTTCTTCTTCCGAGGAAATCGCTTTTACATAGCCAGACTCTCGCAGAATATCTTTTAATATTTGATTAGAAATAACATCGAGTTTCTTTTGTGTTTCACCTTGCACATTTTCAGATAACGTAGAACCCAATACGTCTGCTAGTGCACCTTGGCTGACGCGGAAGGAAATTTCTTTACATGCAGCTAATAATGTTCTCAAAAGTAATATCAATTCGAGGGGTGCGCCATCTTTTTGCAGCTGGGAATTCAAGCGTTTCATTAAATCTAAAAATCCTTTGTTGTTTTGCGAATAGAGTAAAAGCGTCGGGTTAGTTCGTCGTTTGCGATTGGATCATTGTCCCGCATGTTTAATGATAATACGAAAACGTATTGCTGTGTATCAACAATTTGACTTACATAACTATATGCATTGTATGTTAAGTATAGAGTTCGTTTATCCGATATACTAACCCAGATAGCGCAATTTTACGTTCTACAAGAGTACGATATCCGACATCGATTTACGGGTATTCTGTTACACTCACTGATAAGCAGAGAATCACAACAAAACATGCATCACATACATATATTAGGCATTTGCGGTACTTTCATGGGTGGCATTGCCGCCATTGCGAAGAGTTTAGGTTTTAAGGTCACAGGCTCCGATCGCAATGTCTATCCTCCAATGAGCACCCAACTTGAGGCGCTTGGCATCGATATCACAGAAGGCTATGACACGGCCCAATTTTCGCCTGAACCGGATATGGTTATCATTGGCAACGCAATGGCTCGAGGCAATCCCGCAGTTGAATATGTGTTAAACCGCAATTTAAGCTACACAAGTGGTCCTCAGTGGTTGCTCGACAACTTTTTGAAAGACCGGTGGGTGCTTGCTGTTGCCGGTACTCACGGCAAAACCACGACTACGAGCATGTTAGCCTGGATAATGGAAGAAGCTGGTTTTAACCCTGGCTTTCTGATTGGGGGTGTGCCTGAGAATTTTGGAATTTCCGCTCGCGTCACAGACACTAACTTCTTTGTTATAGAAGCTGACGAATACGACAGTGCGTTTTTTGATAAACGCTCAAAATTTGTTCACTATCGACCAAGGACCCTCGTGCTGAACAACTTAGAGTTTGATCACGCCGACATCTTTGCGGATTTGGATGCGATTAAAAGGCAGTTCCACCATTGTGTTCGAACAGTCCCAGCGAATGGTTTGGTGCTATCAAGAGCAGCAGATGTGAACGTTGATGCCGTAATTGAGATGGGCTGTTGGAGCGAAAAGCAATTCATTGGCGATGCTAAAAAAGCGATATGGCAATGCAAACCGCTCAAATCTGATTGCAGTGAGTTTATCGTACAATACGACCACGAGACAGTCGGTGACGTAGAGTGGTCCCTAATTGGTGAACACAATATGCATAACGCTCTGATGGCGATTGCTGCTGCTCACCACGCAGGTGTGCAGACACAAGACGCCATACAAGCACTTAAGACATTTAAGAACGTAAAAAGACGGATGGAAGTGAAAGGCGTCGTTAATGGTATCACTGTTTATGATGACTTTGCTCATCACCCGACTGCCATTGAAACCACTATAGATGGTTTGAGAAACAAAGTAGGCAACCAAAAGATAGTCGCGATTTTAGAACCAAGATCGAATACCATGCGCATGGGCGTGCACAAGAATGAACTTGCGCAAGCGTGGCAAGCAGCTAATGAAATACACATTATGCAGCCTGATAATCTCGGCTGGTCACTGGATGAAGCTGTCGAAAACAGCACCTCGCCAGTTTATGTTCATACAAATGTAGATTCAATCATTGGCGCGACTGTAAATAATGCGAAACCCGGTGACCATGTACTCATTATGAGCAATGGCGGTTTTAATGGCATTCACAGCAAATTATTAGACAGGCTTTCATCTGGCTAGAACCAGTAGAGACTTTTCATAAGAACCTTTAACGTTAATTAGCAAAACTATGCAAAGACAAATATCGTTGGCAATGACAGGCGCTTCTGGCGCACCATACGCACTTAGACTTTTGCAACAACTGTTGCGAGCTGATTGCCATGTCTTTTTGATGATTTCATCCGCGGCGAAAGTCGTGCTTGCCACTGAAAATAGTATCAAACTGCCCTCACAAGCAGACAAAGCCAGCCAGTTTATTTGTGACTATCTTGAAGTAGAGTCAGGCAAATTAACGATTTGCGGCAAGGAAGAATGGTTTTCTCCGGTCGCATCAGGCTCTGCCGCACCAAAACAAATGATTGTTTGTCCATGCTCAACGGGCACACTTTCCGCTATCGCGAATGGCGCAAGTGACAACCTGATAGAAAGAGCGGCAGACGTTGTGTTAAAAGAAAAAGGACAGTTAATACTTGTGCCAAGAGAGATGCCGTTATCAACGATTCACTTGCGCAACATGTTAAGCCTTTCTGAAATGGGCGCGACTATCATGCCAGCTGCGCCCGGTTTTTATCATGAACCAACGTCAATCGACGATTTGATAAACTTTGTAGTGGCGCGAATTCTCGATCACATTAACATAGACCAAACACTGGTCTCTCGCTGGGGTTATCACAAGCAACAATAAATAGACCTTCCTGTTAAAGCGTGCGACCATACGGACATGCCAAGCAATTACGGCTTAGCTTTATTAATAATAAGAACACGTTTTAAAAGAGCAGAATATCATGGCCCAATCCGATCATCCGTCATCAGACAACACCTTATCGACAATAGAAAAAATCGGAAAAGCAATTCCAGACCCCATTATTATCTTTATGTTTTTATTAGCATTTTGCATGGTGCTTACTGTATTTATGGGTGGCTTGGAGTTTAAAACCCAAAGCGCAGACGGTGGCGACATAATCCACACCATTAAAGATATGACAGACAAAGAAAATGTCGTTTGGCTGTTTGATAATGCGCTCTTGGCAAATTGGTTAGGCTTTGGTGGCGGTGTTTTGGGTGTCATTTTAGTTGTTATGTTGGGTGTTGGCGTGGCAGAGCATTCAGGGTTACTGACAGCGGTAATTAAAAAACTCGGCACCCGATTACCAGAAACAATGCTGATTCCAGCAATTGTGTTTTTGGGCATTATGAGTTCTATCGCAACCGATGCCGGATATTTAGTCCTTATCCCACTTGCGGGCCTCTTGTACGCTGGCTTAGGTAAAAACCCTTTGATAGGAATGGCGGCAGCGTTTGCTGGCGTTTCTGCGGGATTCAGCGCCAACCTGATTCCGGCAACACCTGTGGATGTTATTATCGGTCTGAACGCCAAGGTATTTGCCGAAGCACAAGGGGTCCCATTTGAAAATGCTAATGGAGAACCACTGACACCTGCCACCATGCACTACTACTTCATTTTTGTGTCGACCTTTTTACTCGCGGGTTTGGGTGCATGGGTTACAAAGAGATTTGTTGAACCTAAACTAGAAAAAATGACATATATTGTTCCTGAAGAATTAAACTTCACTGATTTTGAAGTAACGCCTGAAGAAAAACGTGGGTTAAAATTCACATTATTGGGATTGGGCGTATCGCTGTTCATTGTGTTTTTATTATCTATAGGTCCCCTATCAACATTTACCGATGAATCGGGCAAGGAAGTGAGCCCATACTTAAACAACGTCATATTGCTCATTGCATTTGTATTCACGCTGGCGGGTGCGTCTTTCGGTTATGCATCAGGAAAATTCAAAACACTTATGGATATTGTGAATGCGATGATTGCCCAAATGAATACCATGGGTTACATACTGGTTCTCACATTCTTCTGCTATAACTTTTTGGGACTTCTCGCGTATTCTGGTTTGGGTACGTACATCACCTACTTGGGAGTAAGCTTTCTGCAATGGCTTGGCTTGCAACAATTCCCAATCTTATTAATTATTGGATTCATTTTAACCACTGCGCTGATCAATCTCTTTGTTGGCGGACTCACCTCAAAATGGATGCTGCTCGGGCCCATATTTATTCCAATGCTGTATCAGGTTAACCCCGCTATGACGCCGGATCTGGTCGCGGCAGCATATCGCGTGGCGGATTCTTCGACCAACATCATCACCCCGATGATGGCGTATGCAGGGGTCATTCTTGCCTTTATGCGAAAATACAAGCCTGAGCTGACGCTCGGTGATATGATAGGTATTATGATCCCCTACTCTGTTGTGTTCCTCATCACTTGGACAATTTTATTGGTAGGGTTTTTCGCCTTTGGTATTCCACTTGGTTTTTAACGGATTGCTTTAGGTGTAGGGCAGGTAAATGCAGCGTGGTATTGATTATTCGTAATCTGTATCAATATCAAGAGGCTCAGGCGCCAGAACGATGCCTGTCCCATCCGCGTAGATAAAATCTTCAGGTAGAAATGTAACGCCAGCAAAATTAACGGCAATGTCAAGGTCTCCAACTTCTCGCGTCTCGGCAGCGACTGGAATAGCATTTAGAGCGTGGATGCCAATATCGTATTCTTCTAATACATCGACCTCTCGCACTGCACCAAAGCAGATGATGCCTTCCCAGTCATTCTCAACAGCTAGTTGAATGTTATCCGAGTCGATTAACGCTCTTCTTAAAGAGCCACCGCCATCAACAAGCAGCACTTTTCCTTGACCATTGCTAGACAACATCTTATCGATAAGCCCTTTATCTTCGAAACATTTTACGGTGGTCACCTCTCCAGCATATGAATAACGACCGCCGTAACTTTTAAACAATGGTTCAAGAACATCAATATTGTCAGCGAACAAGTCGCACAATTCTGAGGTGTTGTAATCCATGATGCTGAATGCCTTAAAGGGAATATGCAGTGTTAACTTAGTGCATATTTGCCAATGTGTAAATAAACTTCATATCAACTTATTGGCTAAAACTTTCGCGTGGAGGCTAAAAACCGATGTAGCCGTCCGCCGTCGTTCAAATCCTGACTTACACCGTTACTTTGTACGACTAATGTCATAATCATTTAGCATTTCTGTCACGAATTAGTCATACAACATGCTTACCCTTTGCGAATCTCATGTGATTCTGGGTCATAAATGAAACGTCTAATAAATTTGGATCTCATCATTTTTGAATGGATAGCGAAATTGGCTTCTAGTTTTGAAGACCAAAAGGGAATGACATTTTTTAAATATGTATCCAAAACGGGCGATGGACATCTCTATTTTGTGCTGGGCGCAATTCTTTTCTATTTCGACGCCACTCATGGTGCGCTATTTTTTTACACGGCCTTGCTCGCCTACAGCTTGGAAGTTCCCATGTTTATAGTACTTAAACATGCATTTAAACGCAGAAGACCATTGGAGCTTCTCACTGAATTTAACAGCATCATCAAACCTTCAGATAAATTCAGTCTTCCGTCAGGACACACCGCCGCTGCGTTTTTAATGGCAACTATCATTGCGCATTTTTATCCCACATTAAGCATTCCGGCATACCTTTGGGCAGGTCTTGTTGGTTTGTCTCGCGTTGTTTTACGTGTCCATTTTCCGCTAGATGTTTTCATAGGAATGGGATTAGGTATTTCATTTGCATTGTTAAGCATCAGCATTTTAGGGTAGTGCATGAAAATCTTATACGGTGTTCAAGGCACTGGTAACGGACACATTACGCGCGCTAGACATATGGCTAACGCACTGGCGTCTCGCCCTGATATGACAGTGGACTATTTTTTTAGCGGAAGAAACAAGCACGCATATTTTGATATGACCCCATTTGGCGATTATGAAAGTGGTCGGGGGCTGACTTTCGTTACCCAAAACGGGCGAATCGACTATCGCAAAACCATTACGCAGAACAATTTATTCAATCTCGTCAATGAAATAAAAACGCTGATGGTGAAGGACTACGACTTAATAATAAATGACTTTGAACCAATAACTGCGTGGGCAGCTAAGAAAGCCGGCATTCCATCACTTTCAGTTAGTCATCAAGCGGCGTTTCTGCACCATGTGCCAAAGCACAAACAAGGGTTACTTGACAAGTTAATCACGCGGTATTTTGCACCAACGAAATATAGTTTGGGTACACACTGGTATCACTTTGGCTACGATATCATTCCTCCTTTTGTACCTAAAGAGCTTGTCGACAATGCGTATAAGCATCGCGTAAGCGAAGATATCTTAGTTTATCTACCTTTCGAAAATCCAAATGAGATCAGGGAACAACTGAACTACCTGAGCGACTACACCTTCGTCTGCTATCACCCGGAAGTAAGCCAAAAATCGAAAGATAAAAATATCGAATGGCGACCACTATCAACCAAAAGCTTTAAACAAACACTAAACTATTGCTCAGGTGTGATAAGCAACTGTGGGTTTGAGTTGTCCACGGAGTGTCTATCATTAGGTAAGCCATTATTGGTTAAGCCATTAGCAAGACAATATGAACAATTGTCAAATGCCTTCACTCTGCAAGAACTCGGTGTTTCACATGTCATTCATCAATTGGATTCGGAAGCCATTGATGATTGGCTACAACAGCGCGTGGGCATACAAATTCAATATCCAACCAACTGTGAGCTCTTTATCGATTGGATCGCAAAAGGCGAATGGGAAAACCCGTCTGAAGTCCGAAAAAAACTATGGGAAAGTGTGGAATTCCCACCTCAGATACGTCAACGTCTGCAGAGTTTTGTATAAGGTCATTGTACTTTAGTAAAGTCATTGTATCGAACTTCCTAAAATCAACGCGATAACGCTTGCAATTTTGCCGTGCAAATTGCATTGTTGTCGCATTCTTAAATAATAAAAAATGCGCATGCAAAAGAGAAGATGGCTAACGACTAGCTTGCTTTTGTTGTTTATCGTTGCTTGCGGCCAACGTGGCCCCCTTTACTTACCTGAGCAACCACCGGAACAACCAGAAAACCCAGAACAACCGCAACCAGAGAGCGAAAACTGATGGATCATTTTTCTTATCGTGAAAATGAATTGTTTGTTGAAGATGTGCCTGTGAAGGAAATCGCAGAACAATTCGACACGCCTTGTTATATCTATTCAAGAGCGACACTTGAACGGCATTGGCATGCATTTAACGATGCCGTCAGTAAGCATCGACATCTGATATGTTATGCAGTAAAAGCAAACTCTAATCTTGGCGTATTGTCTATTCTTGCTAAATTGGGCTCTGGATTTGATATCGTGTCTGCTGGTGAGCTGTCCAGAGTTATTGCAGCTGGTGGCGACCCTAGAAAGGTAGTTTTCTCAGGCGTCGCAAAGACTGAAGAAGAAATTCAGTTTGCGCTCGAGCACAATATAATGTGCTTCAATGTGGAATCTCGCTCTGAACTAGAGAGGATAAATCGAGTCGCCGCGCAACTTGATAAACAAGCACCTATTTCGTTGCGGATCAATCCAGACGTTGATGCCAAAACACATCCGTATATCTCAACAGGATTAAAGGCTAATAAATTTGGAATACCACACGAGCAAGCCAAAGAAACCTATCTAAAAGCCAACGAGCTTTCGCACCTTAAAATTGTCGGCATGGATTGTCACATTGGGTCTCAACTTACTGAATTATCACCGTTTGTTGATGCACTGGATAAATTGCTTGAACTCATCGATGAGTTAGCGGAGCACGATATCATAATAGAACATCTTGATGTTGGTGGGGGCCTCGGCGTTACCTATGATGATGAACTGCCACCTCATCCTAAAGACTATGCTGCTGCCATGGCTGAATCCATGAAAGGGCGCGAGGATCTTCTACTGATTTTAGAGCCTGGAAGAGCTATCGCTGCAAATGCAGGCATCTTAGTCACACAGGTTGAATTCATCAAACCTGGCGAAGAGAAAAACTTCGCAATCGTTGATGCTGCAATGAATGACATGCTCCGGCCGGCACTTTATAGCGCATGGCAGAGGATTGAAGAAGTCCAGTTAGATCCTTCATTGGAAAAAACCGTTTATGATGTCGTGGGTCCTGTATGTGAAACCGGCGATTTTCTAGGCAAAGAACGCGCCTTGGCTGTGAAAGAAGGCGATTTTTTGGCCGTCAAAAGCGCTGGCGCATATGGGTTCGTAATGTCGAGTAACTACAACTCTCGACCACGCCCAGCTGAAATCATTGTTGATAAAGACAAAGCGGTAGTAGCTCGTAAGCGCGAGACAGTCTCATCGCTATTCGAGTTAGAGAGCGTGGTTGATTAGATGAATCACTCTTCCTCAAAAAATAAGTCACATAACGTAAGCTTTTCCAAAATGCATGGATTAGGCAATGATTTTATGGTCATTGACAACGTTACCCAAAACATATTTTTTAGCAAAGATAAAATTCAACAGTTAGCCGATCGCAACTTTGGCATCGGTTTTGACCAGATGCTAGTCGTAGAGCCTCCTTATGATCCTGAACAGGACTTTCACTATCGGATCTTTAACTCTGATGGTTCAGAGGTATCTCAATGCGGCAATGGTGCGCGATGTTTTGCCAAATTTGTCAAGAATAAAGGGCTTATCAATCGCAATAAAATAGACGTCAGCACGAAGAACGGCAAAATTAAGCTATACATAGAACGTGATGGTGAAATTACCGTAAATATGGGAAAGCCTGTTTTTACACCCGAGCAGGTGCCGTTTACCGCGTATCAGCAGGAAAATACGTACGTCCTTAGGCAAGGCGACAATACCTATATGTGCGGTGTTGCCTCAATGGGTAACCCCCACTGCGTTATCACAGTCGACGATGTCGATAACCATGACGTTAGCAAGCACGGCCAACTCATTCAGTCACATGAGCGTTTTCCCGAAAGCGTCAATGTGGGTTTTATGCAAATTATTGATCAAGGCAAAATCAAACTGCGCGTATACGAGCGAGGCGTAGGCGAAACCTTAGCTTGCGGCAGTGGTGCATGTGCTGCTGTGGTGATTGGCCAAATTCAAGGCAAATTAAAACAGCAAGTCGAAGTTGAATTACCCGGAGGAAAGCTTAAAATTAGATGGTCAGGAAAAGACTCTGTAGTGAAGATGACTGGACCTGCGGAACACGTATATGATGGGCAAATAAAACTATGAACAATAATGCCGAATCCGCTGAAAATGGCAACACCACCCCTGTTCTAACTTCACAAGAAGTTGGAGACTTTTTACGCGCTAATCCAGATTTCTTTGTAAAGCATGGCGATCTACTAAGCGAGCTTCACATGATTCAGGAAAAGCAAGGAATTGTGTCATTGACGCAGCTTCAACTCGATCAATATCGGGAAAAGGTCAAAACACAAAAAAAACAGCTCGAAAGTTTCATCCATAATGCCAAGCAAAATGAAACACTTTATTACACGTATGCAGATCTAAATCTTGAAATTTCGACCTGTAGAACGATGTCTGACCTGCAGCTGGCACTCGAGAAACATTTGTGTCAACAATTGGGGCTGGTAGCCACCAAATTAGTTATTGTACCTCCCCAAAATGATGGCCTTCCGCAGTTGTCTATGCAGAGCTTGTTGCATAAAAAACTTGCGAAAAAAGACTTTTATTTAGGGCGATTAAGCAAACACGAAAAAAGTGCACTGTTCGAAAATTTGGATATTGGCTCTGTTGCACTGATCAAAATAGAATGCGAGTCATTAGTTGCAGTATTATCCATTGCTAGCAAAGACGACTTGCACTTTATGCCTGAAATGGACACCGGTTTGTTGGATTATCTGCGCAGATTTTTGTGTCGGCACGTAAATAGAATTTACGCAGGTTAACACTTACAAACGCTTTATGGCCTCAATTCAAGGGCATCAGTCGTAGGAACTACAATGAATAAGAAATCAGGGGCCGTTTATCTCTCAATTCCGAGGGTGGACTTGCATGGAAGATAAACAACCTCTGATTACACCTATTCTTCATTTCATTGAACACCTGCAAGTACAAAGACAATTGTCGGCACATACAATTAGCAACTACAAGAGGCAATTGCTTGCTTGCGTTGAAACACTGCACATAAATGATTGGTCACAATTAACAACGAATCATATTAAACAAATCGTTCAGCGGGGTACACGAGCCGGATTATCACCGCGAAGTATCAATCTGAGATTATCCGTCATTCGTGCATTTTGTGACTTTTTAATTGATAGTGCAATTCTGACGCATAATCCTGCAAAACTGGTAAAGTCAGTAAAACAAAATAAACCGTTGCCCAAACAACTCAACGTTGACGAAATGCATGCTTTGCTGGACTTTGATGCCGACGATTTTTTAAGTGTACGAGACAAAGCCATCTTTGAACTCATGTATGGTTGCGGATTACGATTGTCTGAATTAACAGGGCTAGACATTAAAGATATATTGCAGACTGGTGTGGTGAGCGTAATGGGAAAAGGAAACAAACAACGGCACATTCCCATGGGGAAAAAAGCACAGCAATCCATAGCAGAATATATAACGTTACGAAGAGCTATGGAAGACGTTCAAGATCCGGAAGCATTATTTGTAAGTAAACAAAAAAAGCGGATCAGCAATCGACAGATTGCTAATAGACTGGAAAAACTGAGCGGAGAGCGAACGCTTTATCAAAAAATTAGCCCCCACACGCTTCGACATTCTTTTGCCACGCATATACTTGAAAGCAGCAATGACCTGCGCGGTGTGCAAGAACTTCTAGGGCACGCAAATTTAGCGACCACGCAAGTCTATACGCATTTAAACTTCCAACATTTAGCCGAGATTTATGACAAAGCGCACCCGAGAGCGAAGAAAAAATGATTGTTTATAAGCCAGTATCACAAATCCAAGCGATGAGTTTTGATTTGGACGATACGCTGTATGACAACATGCCCTATATCGTCTCAGCTGAGCAGTACTTGCTCACTTACATAGCAGAGTATTACCCACAAGCGGCGCACATTAGTAAAAGCGAATGGCAACAGTTCAAATTAGCAGCGTTAGAAGAGGCGCCTGATTTGCGTCACGATGTTGGGATGCTGCGAACAGTTACACTTACGAAAGGTTTTATATACGCAGGGTTTAACTCTAGTGATCTTCCAGATGCCGTATCTGATTGCTTCGACGCATTTTATTATCAGCGCAGCAATTTTAAGGTCGATGATGGCATTAAGAAAGTCCTCTCTTACCTGAGTAAAAAGCTACCGCTTGTTGTAATTACAAACGGCAATGTTGATTGTTCCAAAATTGGAATAAGCAAATACTTCACTCATATTTTACACGCAGGCAAAGATGGCAAAATGAAACCATCGTCCGATATGTACGATAAAGCGTCCAAGTTATTAGACATACATCCAAGCGCAATACTGCACATAGGCGACAATCTCGATAAAGATGTCAAAGGTTCAATGGATGCTGGTTTCAAAAGTGCTTGGTTCGCTGTTAATCGGCCGATGCAAATTAACAACGAATCATTACCTGTGCTGCCTCATTTCCAGTTGCAAGCTTTTGACGAACTCAAATGGATAGCAAAGAACTTTAGTTAGTGTGACCGCTGTGCGCAAATTATCTCGTTTTCATCGTGAGCAGGTCGCCGCTTTGCAACAAATCCAGATGTTTAAGCGCGCTCATGCCAAGTAATATTTCATCGTTTCGCATCCCTGGATTGAGCGAAGCATCGACATTATTTAACACTATATCGCCGATGACTAATTCATTTATTCTTGTGCTTGCCACGGTAACGATACCATTAGCTGTTTGCGCTTGATATTGCTGACCGGGCCTTAGTCCAAGAGACTGTCCAAGATGTGCGCCTATCGACACGTTTGTTGCACCTGTATCTAATAGAAATGTGACTGGCTTGCCATTGATAGTGCCATTGACGACATAGTGTCCCATGCGGTTTCTGAGTAGTTGAACTTCTGCGATACCGCCGTTAACCGCAGAAACAACGGTTTGATTTGGATTGTATTTTCTATCTAGCGCTCCCGAAAAATAGGCTACAAGCACGCCAAAAATAACTACCCACGCACCAATAAACATCCATTTGCCTATTTTCCCAGCGTCATCTTGCATAACTTCTCCAGCCATCGAAAACCACTACCAAAAGAATATGTAATTTACTTTGATAAGGTCAAGCTAAGAAAATTCAATTTCCGTTGATTACGGAAAGTTAACGCAGGAAAAACTACTCTGAGGTTTGGGTAAGTGCGGAAGACGTATCTAGGCTATTTGAATAAAATCGATCTAGCACCTTGATTTTTCCAGTGTTTAAATCGTAAATCCAACTGTGCACTTGGATGGATTGGCCTTTTTTACGGGCGCGCTTAAACGCACTTGATTGCACGACATTTTTAGCTTGATGCAGCGCGTTCAATTCGCATAAGCGATCGAAATGCTCATCAAAGGGCAAATCAGAGAGAATCGACGCATACTGCTCGTCCAGTTCTTTGACCTCATGTAACCAATTATTCATTAGGTCGTCATTTTTGTCAGAGCTGCTTTCAAGCTCGAGCGTTTCAGGCGATGAGTGATGATGACTGGATTCACAACATGTTGATTTATGCGATGTAGATGAAAGAACTCTGGCAACTCCACCACAACCATAATGTCCGCATACAATAATGTGTTTTATTTGTAATTCTTCAATAGCATATTGCAAGACGGACTGACAGTTATGATCTGAATGCATAACTAAATTTGCAATATTGCGATGCACAAAAATTTCGCCGGGCAAAAGGCCGGTAATCTGATTGGCGGGCACTCTAGAATCTGAACATCCTATCCATAGATATTCCGGCGTTTGTTTGTCACTTAATCGATGAAAGAACTCTGGATCCTGACGCAGTTTCTCATCAGACCAACGCGCGTTATTATCGATAAGCTTTTGTATTTCTGGCATATTTGTTCTTATCTTTTCTTTCCGGGCTTTTGCTTTCTGGCCAGAAATAAAAAAGATTGTCATTCATTTGTGCAAATTATTTTGAGAATAACTCTGTACAGCAACTTCACCAATACGACATTACGGTTAGGTGAATGATACTAGCTGGGATTAGTACTCATGCCGGTTCTATCCGCCTGTACCCTCACGTCGCTATAGGCTTTGACAGCGCTGAGTTGGGTAGGCGTAAGTGTTACAGAAACAGCATTTATAATCGGGAAATTGTGGCTAGCTTGCGCCCCCACTTCTTTCAAGACAGCCTGTATATCTTCGATATTGTTTCCCTGCAGGATATACGATTGCGCCTGTTCAATGACTTGAGTTTGTTGAGAAATATAAACTTCTTTAACAAGCGATACCAAATCATGTTTCTTCACCACAGATATACCGAAGACTGCAGTTGCAACGCTGGCAGCGAAAAGCGCGAGTGCACTCCCTATTTTCATGAACCACCTCAAAATTTCAGTTCAATTACCGTATTTAAAGACACACAATTCTTAATGCCGAATTACTGTCGTAATCATGTTTGCTGAGTGATTTTTAACTTTACAGAGAATTTTTTAGCCAAAGAGAGCTAAAAACATGCCAGTATCACAACAATGTTATATTGTTGATTTTTAGTCATTATTTTCATTTTTCAATTAACTTAAGTTATGGCTAAGAAAATGGACAACAAAATGAACAGTTTAAAGTTCATCTTTTTATTCAGAATTTATAGTGTCCAAGTCCGTCGTATTTGGTATTGAATTCCACCTTTGGTAGAGACTGATTCAAACAGATGAAATCTATCGAATGATATTTCAAATTCAGGTTTTATCAGCGCACATGGTGGATTGTTTTTTACGCCTCGAACAATCGTGACATGCGGTACGTAGTCGCGCTGCTCAACAGGCACTCCCGCTTGACGACAGCGAGAAGTTACGCTCCTGGCCAGTTCAGTAAGCCCTTTATGTGGTTGTGTAGAACCTAAGAATAAAATCTTAGGCTTTGCCCAAAAACCAAGGCTATTTAATGTGATAGAACATCTTTTGTGTGTAAAGTCTTCAAGTTTACTTTCAATGCCCTCTTGGTCGCGCGGTTCAATATTACCCAAGAATGCAAGCGTTATATGAAAGTTAGCTGGCGAAACAGGCTTAACAAATTTAGGCAACTCTTTTTCCCGCCACTGGTCAATCCCAATTTTGATAGTTGACGGTAAATCGAGACCGATAAAACTCCTCATATTAAGACGCCTGACAATTTGGACACCAATATATTCTTCTTGAATTCACCATTGCGCGTTTAATTTCAGTGTTACACACGCGACAAGGGAGTGTTTCTCTGTCAAAGACCATAAAACGCTCAAACTCAAAATCACAATTTTCGGTATCGATTAAATCAAGACGCTCTTCACTTATAGTATACCCACCTGTTTTGTATGATTGCTTCGTAATTGAAATTGTTGCATTGGCGAGCACTTGTAGTTGTTCGTGTGAGAGTTGTTTGGGTTTAAGGCTAGGATCTACACCTGCTGCAAACAGGATTTCGCTGCGTAAATAATTACCTATACCCGCCAAAAAGTGTTGATCTAAAAATAGACTTGCCAGCGCACGATTCTTAAATCTATTGTGCAGTAATCGTTCGACGATGTCTTGTGATGTAAGCGCTTTATCGAGTATGTCAGGACCGAGTTTTGATAAAAGAGGATGCAACGGCAGATCTTCTCTTCGCCAAACGCTGATATCAGATGCACTGTACAAAAGAGCACTGTGACTATTTGTATGAAGTGCTAATCTTAGCTGTCGATTAGTTGTTGGATATTTTCCGCGTTCGCTTGTCATCCAAACCCCATACAGCTGATTGTGAGAATAAATACTCAAATCATTATCAAAATGCGTAAGCATGGCTTTGCCGTGCGTTTGGATTTCGGTGATTTTTTTACCTTGAAGTTGACTAACGAACGGGCTGAGTATTGGTAACCCTACTTCTATATCCTCAATCGTTTTATTCTCGACTATAGCGGCAATTTTGTCAGCTGCTTGTCTTATTTCTGGACCTTCGGGCATATTTTAATAAGCGTTGATAATACTGTAATAACACTCTCAATGATACGCGGCTCAGCGGATTATAGCTCATTGAAAAAAACCGGATGACACGTTGAAATATTTCTCGCAAGTCTCTGGTCAAAGTCTACACTTCAAAAAAAGATAAGGAATATACAAATGTCTGAAAACGTCTATTTACCTCCTAAAATTTGGACATGGGACAAAGCAAGCGGCGGCAAATTTGCCAATATTAACCGACCTATTTCCGGCGCGACGCATGACACTGCGCTGCCGGTTGGCGAACATCCGTTCCAACTATATTCGTTAGCAACGCCCAATGGTGTCAAAGTCACCATTATGTTTGAGGAATTGCTGGCCCTTGGCATCGCAGAAGCAGAATATGATGGCTGGTTAATCAATATCCAAGAAGGCGACCAATTTGGTGAGGGATTCGTCTCGATAAACCCAAATTCAAAAATTCCAGCGCTTTTAGATCGCTCAGGTAAAGAAGACATAAGAGTGTTCGAATCTGGCAGCATATTAATCCACCTTGCCGAGAAGTTTGATGCGTTTTTACCTACATCTGGAATTGCGCGCACGGAAACGCT
Source organism: Glaciecola sp. UBA2563 (assembly GCA_002340325.1). Classification (GTDB taxonomy): domain Bacteria; phylum Pseudomonadota; class Gammaproteobacteria; order Enterobacterales; family Alteromonadaceae; genus Glaciecola. Next base: position 23,829 of record DDLV01000158.1, read on the forward strand.
TAATTGGCTAATGTGGCAAATGGGTAGCGCTCCGTTTCTGGGAGGCGGTTTTGGTCATTTTTATGCCTACGCACCAGAAAAATTTGAGTACCCAATAAACCGCTATGCAATGGAAGTTAAGCGTCAACTTGACGTGCTAGACAAGCAATTAGAAAATAATGAGTTTATTGCTGGCGACGAGTACACGATTGCTGATATGGCCATCTTCCCTTGGTATGGTATCTTGGTGAAAGGAAAACTCTATGAAGCAGCAGAGTTTCTTCAAGTACAAGAATATGAGCATGTGCAACGTTGGGCAGAGCAGTTGTCTCAGCGCACGGGGGTGCAGCGAGGCCGAGTTGTAAACAAGACCTGGGGCGATAATGAATATCAGTTGGCGGAAAGACACAGTGCAGCAGACATTGATAACGCGATCTCGTAGCGCAAGTGCGCTACTTTCTCTGGTTCTTTGCGGTTTGGTGACGACCAATTCACAAGCAGAAGAGAGTAACCACATGGAACAAAAAGACGATTCCTGGCAATTGGTTTGGGAAGATAATTTTGATGGTCAAGAATTGGACAACACTAAATGGAATCGTCAGACAGAACCAGCAGGTAGATTTAATGACGAGTGGCAGCGTTACACGTCAGATACGCAAAACGCGTTTGTTAAAGACGGTTATTTAACACTGCAGGCGAATCACCACTCTAATGAACATGGATTAAACCAATACTCGTCTGCACGGTTAAATACCGCAGGCAAAGGCGAGTGGCAATATGGTCGTATTGTTGCACGAATAAAGCTTCCAAAGGGCGAAGGCGTATGGCCTGCATTTTGGACACTCGGCGCAAATATAGATGAAAACGGCGGCGATACACCCTGGCCCAAGACAGGTGAAATCGACATTCTAGAACTCTATGGGAGCAAAGATGACGCAGTGATTGAAGGCAATATGCATTATTATGATAATGGTCATGCCCACATGGGCGCTGTCGCGTATAAGTTAAAAGACGGTATCTTTGCAGAAGATTTTCATGAATTTGAACTGCAATGGGGTCCACAACAACTGATATGGAAAGTTGACGGAAACACTTTTCATTCCGTTCGAATAGACAAACCTGAAATGACCGAATTTCACCATAAACACTTCCTTTTGTTAAACATTGCCATTGGCGGAAAATGGGCAGGCCGACCAGATGACACTACTCCTTTCCCTGTGCAAATGGTCGTGGACTGGGTGAAGGTATATCAACAACGTAATTAATAATGCCTAACACTCTGACTCGCTATATAAATGGCATTCGTCTAGTTCGCTGTATTAACTTTTTGAAATATATTCTTTTTTTGAATATGAGAAGTCTACATATGCCTTTCAAAGTGAGCGATTAAAGAGTTTTCTTTGTTTTATAACCACTTGTTTTAATTGATTTCTAATTGACCAAAGTAACCCAATATTGCACGAATACTCGTATGTTTATATTAATATTGCGGAAGTAAAATCATATGCTACTGTCTTTCCAATAAACTGTTTGGTGCTTTTTATGAAAAACGGAAAATCTTTACTTCTCCTTATTCCGTTTTTGATATTGGCTGCACCACTAGCATTTATGGCTAAAGTCTTTGAAAAAAGCATGTATCGTTCGAGAGATGAAGTGGAAGCAATACTTGTTAAGATGGCATTAAATCAACCTGACGAATACCTGTGGGATGACTTTTTAAGCATTCCAATTAAAGATAAAGATTTGGACAACATCCGAGAACAAGTAGAAATATTGTGGGCATATGATAGCTTCCAAACAAAAAATGAAAACGGTCAATATATACTTAATCAAAAAGGGTTGGATGAGTTGGAAAATATAATTCAGGAGCTTCGTTTTGGCCGCACCTAACAAGTGTGCAAAGTACGCGTGCTTCGCCCGCAGGATTCGCTGCGCTCACCTCTTACACAAGCGTTATATCCTCAAAGAAATCTTATGGACCAAGATCTTTTAAACATTGTCATAGAAGAAACAATAGATCTAGATGCAGTAAAACATCTCGAAGAAGAACTTTCATTCTTTGGTTCAGATGTATCTATACAAAAAGTGCCACCTGCAGGACCTCAGGCTTCAATTTTATTGTTGGGAGTATCATCTCTAGCGGCAATATTTGGCGCTGCATTTTTAAAAAAACTTGGCGAAAAAACAGCAGAGGATGTATATCCACGAATTAAAAAAGCCCTAACGAAAGTCCATGAAAAATACTTTGGAGTAAACCCAGAATATAAATTGACCATCATAACGTCAGGTAAGAATAAAGTTCTCGAAACAAAGTATTCTCTATTGCTTGGGCTGTATTGCGCAAGTAAAGATAATTTACAAGCCAAGTTTATCTATGAAAGCGATTGGTCTATCAAACAATTTGATCAAGCTACAGGCTTTTATATTGATGCCATGGTTGAATTTGTGTCTAACGACAGCAACAAAGTAAGACAACTAATAATTGAAAGTGGCTCTAATATGCAGCCGCATTTAATAGTATGGGATTTTGAAAAGGCCGAACTAATAAAAGTAAATCCTTTTCCAAATCATGTACGGATATAACAAGTGACTAAACGGAGATTATCAGAGCGAGTCATGTCACTTGCAGCAGCAAGTGCCACGCCATAATCTGCTAACTAGATAGTCAAGCGTTATGTTTATTAGGGTTACCCTCTAGAAAAAGGAGTAAATATGTCTGGTAATTGGGAATGTCCAAAGTGTGGTTGTAAGCAATACGATACCGATAAAATTGCAACGACTGGCAGTGGATTATCTAAAATATTTGATGTTCAAAATCGAAAATTTACAGCGGTAATTTGCACTAATTGCACCTATACAGAGTTTTACAGGAGTGAAACAAATACATTAGGCAATGTTTTTGACTTATTCACGAATTGATACACATAACAACTCAACTTAACCCCTGTAGGGGCCGGACGCATGCGAGCATAGCGTTACTAGAGTAATTTGCGGCAATCGTTATCTATTAAGCATAGGTTGGGTCAATGGCAAATGGCAAGAGCCTCATGCTACTCACTGCCACTCGTTCGGACACACAGTTAGTCTCCTTGATATGATATGCATAGTACTTTAAAATCGTATGCATCGAATTAGGAGTCAAAATGAGAACGACACTCGATTTACCTGAGAGCCTTTTAAATGAAGCTATGCTCGTTACTAATACAGATACCAAAACTGCTGTGATAGTGAAGGCATTAGAAGAGTTGGTCAGAAAATCAAAGATTGCAGGTATTAAAAAGTATCAAGGAAAACTAGATTTGGATATAAATCTAGATGAGGTGAGAGACCGAAAATAGTGGAAGTTTTAGTGGATACATCGATTTGGATCGATTATTTCAGAGGTGGTCGAAAGTCAGAAGGCTTAAATAATTTAATTGATGAAAATTTGATTGTCACAAATGATATTGTACTAACTGAATTGATTCCATTTATAAAAGTAAAAAGGCAAGCAAAATTAATTTCTTTATTAAGAGGAATTAAGAAATCCACACTTAATATCAATTGGGAAGAGCTAATCGAATACCAAGTACTTGCATTAAAAAATGGAGCTAATGGAATAGGTATCCCAGATCTAATCATTGCACAAAATGCATTGCAAAATGACTTTCAAATTTACTCTCTGGATAAGCACTTTAGACTGTTAAATAAAATCCTAGGGCTGGAGTTCTACGAGTGATGAAGGCTAACAAGTTGCTGATAGTTACAAAACTGCACTTCGTTCCGTCTCGCCCAATAGCGAAGCGTTAGGAGCCTAAATGGAAACACTGAGCTGGGTTTTAGGATCGCTTCTTCTCGTGACGTTTTTTGTTTGGTTGATTCATTGGCTATATGTTCACTTAGACTTTTATCGTGTCTTCAAACACTATGAGCCTGAGCTATTTAAGCATAATTGTGAGTGGTCTTTCTTGAAGTATTCGACTGGTTCGGCATTATTTGATTTTGCTTTATCTGGAAAGTTTAAAATATCTGAAAATGACTTAGTGATAACCGCGGGCGAACGCCTAGTTAAAGCTTATGATGTAAAGTTCAAAATAATAGGGTTTACAATTGTTTTTTTTCTATTATGGTTCGTTGTAAAAATGGCAACTATTGGCATTGAATGAAAGCACCTAACAATATCTTCATTCTACTCGCTACCACTCGTTCAGATACATAGTTAATAGTGCAATTTGCCTTTCGCTCCGTTACATTATTACAAATTCCACTAGTAACGGTGCGCCTTTTAATCAGGCGTTTTGTACCTATGGTATTAAGTCTAAATAACTTGGTAAAAGCTTTATGAATTTTGAAATATGGTTGTTGTATGTTGCAACTGTTCTATTGTTTATGGTTAGTCCTGGACCCAGTCATTTGCTGATGGTCTCCGTTGGCATGGCAAATGGATTCCAAAAGTCGCTTGCAACCGCTGCTGGAGATTTATCCGCTAATGCTATACAAATTGCTTTGGCCGGTTTTGGTTTAGCAGCAATTGTAACATCGTCTCGATATGGGTTTGCCGCTATCAAATGGGCTGGTGTTGCTTATCTAATTTGGATTGGTTTTAAAACAATTCGTGCTTCGTTTATTCAACAATCAAAATCATCATCAGTTAATCAATCTTCTCCAATAATCAGTTTGTGGGTACGAGGGTTTATCACCTCTGCCGCCAACCCAAAAGCAGTCGTATTTTTCGCGGCTTTGTTTCCACAATTTTTAAATCCAAGTCAGCCGCTGGCTATTCAGGTTTTTGTATTAGGTATCACATATATCGTCATAGATGGTCTGTTTTTACTTTTCTATGGTTTTAGTTCGAGTTGGTTAGCTCAAAAACTACATAGTAAATATCACGCCTTAATAAATCGAGTATCTGGCATGGGGTTAATCGCAACGGCAATATTGCTTGGTTTAAAAAAATCGGAAGAGCACTGAAAAAACGTATGCATGTATTCTAATTACCAAACAATTATTTTCTGTTCGCAATCGAAGCTTGTCGCTTGCACTGCGTTCGGAGCATGAGCAACCGTTAGCTTTCAAAGGTATTAAACATGGACTATCAGTCAATAAATTTTGAAAATAAGTTAAGTTTGTTTAGTGAACAATGGACACCTAAAGTGATAGCAGAAATGAATGACTATCAGTTTAAAGTGGTAAAAATTGAAGGTGATTTCATATGGCACAGCCATGCAAATACAGATGAAACTTTTATCGTGTTGGAAGGGGAGCTTCGCATAGATTTTAGAGATGGTTCTGTAAGTTTATCCGCAGGTGAAATGTATGTTGTCCCGAAAGGAGTTGAGCACAAACCATATGCTGAAAAAGAAGTAAAAATGCTTCTAATTGAACCACGAGGTGTATTGAATACAGGGGATGAAGAGACCAGCGAAATTACAGCGGTGAATGATGTTTGGATTTAAAGCGAATAAAGCCAGTCACAGTATGGACGTAAAAAAAGGGCGAATATGGCCAAGAATTCTTATGCCCATGGCTTGAATCAATTATCTATAGCGTATAGAGCGGCAAGCTAACGCGTTGCACAGAATACCTTTGATGAAGTACCTGGTTCCATTTATTGTTGCCTTTTCTCTTGCAGGGTGCGCCAGTTATGAGTTTATTATCGAGGTGTTAGTCACTATGAAAACACTGATTTACTATTTAGGGCTTGCTGCTTTGTTCACTCATGAACTTGATGCAGTCTTAAATATGGAATGGAGGCTATTGTTTCATTTGCGCTCGTTGCCAGAACCTGTGGCGAGTTCAACTTTTATTGCTTTACACCTACCTTTATTTTTCGCTTTTTTTTATTTTGGCCATCACAGAAATACAAAGTTTCGTGAAATCTTCAGGCTTGTTGTTGCAAGTTTTTTAATTGTGCATAGCGCATTGCATTTTAGACTATCTGATCACGATTTATATCAATTCTCAGGATTTCTTTCTAATTTTTACATTTACGGCTCTGCTGTGTGTGGTTTAATCTTCATTCTTCTAAGTTGGAAACAAAGACACGCTAGCAATAACTAACGTACAACCCATTATGACTACCAGTTATGAGACAGAGCTGTAACTTTTCGAAGATGAAAGAGATTATATCTCGAGATGATAAAAAGCCATCTTTGAAAATACTGTTGGAAGTGGATTATGTTGAATCTGTCAAGGCACTACCTGAGTGATCAGGCAGTGTATTCTAGAAGATAGAAACAATAGAAATCACTTACCTAAAAGGTCTTCCAAAACATTTTGCTGCATCGATTCACACGGCATAGTGCACGTTGGTTTTCCAACCACTTTAGCAGGCACGCCGACTACCGTAACGCAGGCAGGTACGCTATCAAGCACAACACTGCCTGCACCAACTTTTGAACCTACACCAATTTCGATGTTGCCAAGAATTTTCGCACCTGAGCCTATCATGACACCTTCACGGATTTTGGGATGACGATCGCCCTGCTCGTTTCCGGTTCCACCCAATGTCACGTTCTGCAAAATGGATACGTTGTTTTCAACGACGGCTGTCTCGCCAATGACAATGCCGGTGGCGTGGTCAAGCATAACGCCTTGACCTATTTTAGCAGCGGGGTGTATGTCTACAGAAAATACTGATGAGCTTCTGCTTTGCATAAACAATGCAAGTTCAATTCTACCTTGGTTCCAGAGTCGATGTGCCAGGCGATGCACTTGTAATGCTTGATATCCTTTAAAATGCATAATAACAGGCAAAAGCGATGAGACCGCCGGATCGCGTTGCACGACAGCAAGCGCATCATACATGGCTGACTCGACCATTTCAGGATGCAAAAGGTAAGCTTCGTCGAACATCTCACTCAGCGCTAATGCTGGCATCACATCGTCACTGACTTTGTTTGACAAAATGAAACTCAAAGACGATTCGAAATTATGATGGTTCAATACACACGCATGTAAATAACTTGAGAGTAACGGTTCGTTTTTCGCAACTTGTTGCGCTTCCGACTTTAACCTTTTCCAAAAATCTGGCGCTGAAACTTTATTATCCATGGTAAACCCTTATTGTCGTCGTTCTCACACTTATGACCGAGGTTATGGTGGGGATCATTTCACACTTTACAACTAAATTCAAAAAACTGTATAAACACACAGTTTTTGTTCACCCATTTTTATGAATTTTTTGATATTATATTGGACATGTTGCACCTAACTCGCACCTAGGTCGTATTTTCCCTTTTTTCAGTAGCAACGGATGATGTAATTACCAGATGGATGTTTCTCTTTTACTCGACGATCTAAATGATAAACAACGTGAAGCAGTAGCCGCCAGCGATCAAGATATGCTTGTGCTGGCTGGCGCTGGATCGGGTAAAACCCGCGTTCTCGTCCATCGAATAGCATGGTTGATGTCCGTTGAATCCATTTCTCCGTTTAGCATTCTTTCAGTAACCTTCACCAATAAAGCAGCACGAGAAATGCGCTCGAGAGTAGAGCGACTTTCTGGCAGCGCGCTTAATGCAATGTGGATGGGTACTTTTCATGGATTAGCCCATCGGTTTTTGCGTCTGCATTTCGATGAAGCGGGACTTCCTCAAAACTTTAATATCATGGATTCTGACGATCAGAACCGCTTGATCAAGCGCCTGCTAAAAAGCATGAATTTGGATGAGAAGCATTGGCCAGCAAAACAAATTCAATGGTTTATTAATGGCAACAAAGACGAGGGGTTACGTGCAAAGCACGTAGTCACGAATGACGATCCCAATCAGAAGAAAATGAAAGAGATTTACGCGGCTTACGAGAACACCTGTAACCGCTCAGGGCTAGTTGATTTTGCGGAGCTGTTATTGCGTAGTTTTGAAGTTTTGCGAGATCACGACGATATCAGAGAACACTACCAGAAGCGCTTTCGGGCGATATTGGTAGACGAATTTCAAGATACCAACAATATCCAGTACGCATGGTTAAAGATGCTCAAAACCGGCAATAACAGCATGGTAATAGTCGGTGATGATGATCAGTCAATTTATGGATGGCGCGGTGCCAACGTTGCAAATATTTCAAGCTTTTTAAAAGACTACCCGAATGCAGTAACCGTGCGTCTAGAACAAAACTACCGCTCAACGGGAAACATCCTCAATGCCGCTAACGCCGTTATCGCAAACAACGATGGTAGATTAGGTAAAGACCTATGGACGCAGGGTAAAGATGGAGAAAAGATAGCGCTTTACGCCGGTTTTAATGAACTCGATGAAGCGCGATTCGTTGTTTCGAAAATTAAAGGTTTTTTTGAAGATGGAAATGCGCTGGCAGACTGTGCCATTTTGTATCGCAACAACGCGCAGTCTCGCGTGCTAGAAGAAGCACTCATTCACCAAGGACTTGCTTATCGTGTCTATGGCGGCCTGCGCTTTTTTGAGCGACAAGAAATCAAAGACGCACTTGCCTATATGCGACTTGTAAATAACACCATCGACGATGCCGCTTTTGAGCGTGTTGTTAATACACCTGCGCGAGGATTAGGAGAAAAATCACTCGGCACGATAAGGCAGTTTGCGCGCGATAAAGACTTATCACTATGGAGCGCTTCTCAAACGCTTGTGCAAGAACAGGGACTTACCACAAGGGCTAGAAACGGCTTAGAGCAGTTTATGTCGATGATTGATAGACTCACTCTTGAAGTCAGCGAATCACCTCTTGAAGAGGTGGCTGATAAAGTCATCAAGGGAAGCGGATTGTTTGCCATGTACCAAGCGGAAAAAACCGATAAAGCGCAAGCACGCGTAGAAAACTTGCAAGAGCTGGTAACTGCATGCAAACAATTTGATCTACCAGAAGAGGCTGAAGAAATGTCGCTCTTATCTGGGTTTCTAGCGCACGCGTCGTTAGAGGCAGGAGAAAATCAAGCAGAAGCTGACCAAGATGCCGTGCAAATGATGACAATTCACAGTGCAAAAGGGCTAGAATTTCCGCTGGTCATCATGGCAGGTGTTGAAGAAGGCATGTTCCCCAGCAATATGAGCAATGATGAGCCAGGCAGACTTGAAGAAGAACGCCGACTAGCCTACGTCGGTATGACACGCGCGATGCAGCAATTAGTCATAACCTATGCTGAATCCAGACGACTGTATGGGCAGGACAAGTACCATACGATAAGTCGTTTTGTTCGAGAAATTCCAGACCAATACATTGAGGAAATAAGACTGCGATCGCAGGTAAAACAGCCCGTCATGAATCGCTTCAGTGCCTCTACATCACACACTGCGTTTGTCGATTCCGGTTTTTCACTTGGTCAACGCGTTTCTCACCGAAAATTTGGTGATGGGACCGTGCTTAATTACGAAGGCTCTGGCGAGCATGCTCGCGTCCAGGTAAACTTTGACGAATTCGGCGTCAAGTGGTTGATGACGGCATATGCGAAGCTTACGACATCGTAGTATTTGAACATTTTGTGTTATCGCCAATGTCGGCCTGATAATTCGTCATAAAACTATAAGAAAATTTTGGCATACTCGAAGATTAGCGATATCTTTATACGAGAGGCGTTGAAAACTTGATTTGGGTTTTTGCTATCTACAGCCTCCAAAACGTTAAGGTTTCGATTTCAAATCACTAGGCGGCCATTCAAAAATGCCCCAATAAATTAAAATACCTTAATGTAATCACGCGTATTGGCAATGACCTCGATACATACCGTGTCCGTATAAAAGCGCAACATATTTTCACAACAAACATTCTAAAAACGGGAAATCAAAACTCTCATGCTGCATCTAAAACGAGCGCTCATCACTTTTTTTATACTTGTTTCTATCATTGCGGGGCTTGGTTTTATTAAATATTCTCAAGTAATGGCGGGTATGGCGTTTGCTGAATCGTTTCCCGAGCCAAGCGAGACCGTAGAAACCATAAGTAGTACGGTCAGTCAGTGGAGACCTAACCTCGAAATTGTCGGGGAGGTGCGTGCTCAAAGAACATTAGACGTGCGTAATGAGTTGGATGGCATGATCACTGGTATCGGATTTGGTTCAGGAGTATCAGTAAAAAAAGGCGATTTACTCATTCAACAAGACATTGCAACAGAGCAAGCGCAACTTGCTGCTATCAATGCGCAGATAGAATTAGCAAAACTAGACGTTACTCGCTTTGAAGACCTTGTTAAAAAACGCGCTGGTTCGCAGGAACAATTAGATAGAGCAAAAGCACAGCTAAAAGTGCAGGAAGCAAACGCACGCGCGATAGAGACTACAATCGATAGAAAAACTATCTTGGCGCCGTTTGATGGTAAAACGTCGATACATGAATGGGAAGTGGGTACATTTCTATCAGCTGACTCTCATATCACAACATTGATAGGAGATACATCAAGTGTCTGGGTGGACTTTTCAGTACCGCAAAGATATGCACGCGTTGAGACAGGTAATACCGTTACAGTCATCGCAAAAGACAATTATCCAACTGCATTAGAAGCAAAAGTTTCCGCAATTAACAGCCAGATCGTGGCCGACTCACGCAGTTTGCAAGTTCGTGCAACGCTTGACAATCAACTGGCCAACCTTAAGCCTGGCAGCATGGTTGCCGTATTGATGCCAATTGCAGAACCCACAAACGTCATTCGACTGCCAAATGAAGCACTACGCTTCGATACATTTGGTAGCTATGTGTATGTTCTTGAGAAAGATCAGGAAGGAAAGTATCGCGCAAAACGAACGCCTGTTGAATATGCCGGGAGAGAGTTGGGCACGGTGATGATCATCAGCGGATTGGAATCAGGTGAATTAGTGGCAACCGTTGGCTCCGCCAAATTGACTGAAGGTATGTGGGTGAAGGCGGCGGGAGAAAGCTAGTGTCAGATCAGCCGTTAGAAAAGTTAGATTCATCAGAGGCTAATTCTAAGCTTATAAACACGCCGTCGATCATGGACATTTTTAGTAAACGTCCGATTATTGCTATAGTTATTTCACTCGCCTTTATCTTAATTGGGGTCCGGGCGGCATTTAACATATCAATTCTGCAATTTCCGCAGTTAAGCAGTGCTTCAATACAAATATCCACTCCCTATGTGGGAGCATCGGCAGAAGTCGTACAAGGTTTTATTACCGAGCCAATTGAACGTGCGGCGTCCTCTGTGCCGGGCGTTGACTATGTTGATTCGAATACAACACCGGGATTAAGTACAGTAACGGCATGGCTGCGACTAAATGAAAAACCAGCCGATGCATTAGCAGAGCTATCCGCTCGAATCGATCAAATCAGATTTGAACTTCCAGAAGCTGCAGAAGACCCTTCCATACAGGTGGTTCGAGCGGATCGTCCCTTCGCCATATTCTACCTAACAGTGGAATATGATCAGGAAGAAGCGGGCATGTCGAGACTTGAAGTCACTGACTATCTTTCCAGAAATGTTTCGCCCACAATCGCCACTATTCCGGGCGTACAACGCGTGGGACTGGAAGGCGGTAGATCACCTGCGATGAGGATTTGGTTAGATCCCAAGCGCATGGCAGCATTTAATGTATCAGCTGATGACATAAGCGCGGCGCTTAGAGCTAACAACCAAATATCCACGATTGGCAGAAGCGAAAACGATCAGCAACGCATCTCTCTGCTTACTGATACAAGCCTTACTAGCGTAGAAGAGTTTAAAACACTCGTAATTAGAGAAAACAATGGCGTACAAATACGCATAAAGGACGTTGCCGACGTTGAACTGGAAGAAGAAGAAGGCGTTGTTACCGCGCGGCTTGACGAACAGGTTGTGTTGTATATTTCCGTATGGCCACTCCCCGGTGCCAATGAAATAGAAATTGGCGATCGCCTTTATGTGATGATTGACGAAATTAACGCCACACTTCCGAATGGTCTGCGCATCACAGATGGCTATGATGGCACGTTATACATGCGAGATGCCCTAAAAGAAATCTTCAAGACCCTTGGCGAAACGGTATTGCTCGTTGGCATCGTAGTCCTTGCGATGATGGGCTCGTTTAGAACAGCAATGGTGCCGTTGGTCACTATCCCAATCTCCATACTAGGTGCAGTGGCTGCGATGTCTCTGGTTGGCTTTAGCATCAATTTATTAACCGTGCTTGCTATTGTATTGTCGGTCGGGCTAGTGGTTGATGATGCTATTGTTGTGGTAGAAAACGTCGCAAGATATATGCGAACCGGCATGACACGTATGCAGGCCGCACTTGCCAGCTCAAGACAACTTTTATCACCGATTATTAGCACTACTGTGACACTAGCGGCAGTGTATGCGCCAATAGGTTTGCTGACGGGATTAACAGGTGCTCTATTTAAGGAGTTTGCGTTTTCGCTCGCTATCGCAGTGATCATATCTGGCATCGTGGCAGTGACCTTATCACCTATTATGAGCGCTTATGCGTGCGCCGAAGGTGGTAAAGAGAGCAAGATGACTAAGTGGGTAAACGGTAAATTTGCTGTTTTACAGAGCTTTTATGGAAAGATGGTAGTCAAAACCATCGAACTGAGATTGGAAATCCTAGTTTCTGCCGTAATTTTAGCAGGACTAAGTGCTCCATTTTACCTTGGTTCACTAAAAGAACTCGCGCCAACAGAAGACCAATCAAGTATTTCGGTCATCGTAGAATCTGCGCCAGAAGCAAATATAGATTACACCTTGGAGCACATGAATGACGTAGTAGAGACGATGATGCAGCTCGAAGGGGCACAGTACATGTGGCAAATTATGAATCCTGCGGGCGGTTTTTCGGGTGTCGATTTCAATGCCGTTGATGAGCGCTCTCAAAGTGTTCAAGATATGTTCTGGCAAGCATTTGGCGCGCTAACTGAGGTGCCCGGAGTAAAAGCGTTTCCAGTATTAGACTCTGCATTGCCAACCGCCGGTAATTTTTCAGTTGAGTTAGTGGTGCTTTCAACAGACTCATATGTTCAACTCAAACAGTTCGCAGACAAGCTAGTGGCTGCGGGTAATCAAAGCGGTCGGTTTATTTTCGTCAATACAGACCTCAAGATAGATTTGCCGCAAGTCCGATTTGAGTTAGATAGAAAGAAAATTGCGGATTTGGGAATGAATTTAGCCAACGTTAACAGCCAGTTATCAACGTTATTGTCAGGTAACTTTGTCAATCGCTACAATCAAGACGGCAGAGCGTATCGCGTCATTCCTATGGTGCAAGGTTCAGAACGCTTAAACCCAGACGCTATTTTAGATTTGCAGGTTAGAACCCCTGCTGGCAACTTGATCCCTTTGCGCGCGATTGCAGAAATCCGCACGGAAACTGCACCTCGAGTATTATCAAAATTCCAACAGAAAAACGCCTTTCGTATTTTTGCAGAGCCAATCCCAGGTTTAACAACAAAAGAACAAGGTTTAACGATACTGGAAGATTTGGCTGCTGAGATTTTACCTGCCAACTATCAGATAGATTACGCCGGCGAATCCAGACAAATTAGACTGGAGGGCAATACGTTGGAAGGCGTGCTTGTTGTGGCACTTGTCTTTGTATTTTTTGTACTTGCCATTCAATTCAACAGCTTAAGAGATCCGCTCGTTGTGCTACTAGGATCGGTTCCTCTAGCCTTAAGCGGCGCTATGATGTTTAGCTTCTTGGACTTCACAACGATAAACATCTACTCCCAAGTTGGTTTTATTACGTTGGTGGGCCTTGTTGCCAAAAACGGCATCCTTATTGTCGAGTTTGCAAATTATATGCAGCGTCAAGGATTGGATAAACTCAATGCGATTCGGCGTGCCGCTGAAATACGACTTCGCCCTGTTCTAATGACAACGGCTGCGACGGTACTTGGACATTTCCCCTTGGTTCTCGTTACAGGTGCCGGCGCAGAAGCGCGCAATAGCATCGGTATCATCCTTGTTGCTGGCATGTTAGTCGGGACGTTTTTCACTCTTTTGGTACTGCCAACCATTTACATGGTGCTTGCCTCTGATCACAGCCAAGATGATAAAAAAGAAGAAATTGCTGCGAAGGAATTACAGACAATTGGTAGCGACGCTTAAGAGTACAGTTACAGCGTATGCTACTTTGCTGTAGCATTCGTCGACGTTGCGTTCGTCTCATTTAGCTGAGCGCGCACTTTTCTATGTTGTCGCAATGAATCATAACTGAAAATAACTAACGCCATCCAAACGAAAAGAAATGTGATTAACCTGGCTTGACTTAACGGTTCGTTATAAACAAAGGTTGCAAGAAGAAACATGATGCTCGGCCCGATATACTGAAAGAACCCCAGTGTTGAATACCGCAGTCTTCTAGCGGCTGCGGTAAAACACAACAAAGGTGCCACCGTGACAGCGCCCGCCGCAATGAGCAACAGATTCGTCGAGGTAGTAAACTGATTCATGTTGCCAATCGAATTTGATACCACAGTGAGATAAAGAAACACGAATGGCAACATCAACATGGTTTCGATAAACAAGCCGGGCAGCGAATCTACGCTGGCTTTTTTACGCAATAATCCGTATAGACTAAAACTGACAGCAAGGGTGAGCGCTATCCAAGGGAGTTTCCCATAGCTGATGATGGAATATGACACGCCTATCAGCGCTACTGCAACAGCGGTTATTTGTAACGGTCTAAACCGCTCACCAAGAAAGAGTGCACCGAAGGCAACGTTCACCAATGGATTGATGTAATAGCCAAGGCTCGCTTCCAGCAAATAGTCATTGTTCACCGCCCAGATAAACAAAAACCAATTTCCAGCAAGTAATAACCCGGCAATAATTAATGTATAAAGCGTCTTTTTTGATCGAATGGCCAACTGCACCATTGAAAACTGTTTTAGTACAAAAATCAGGCCCAATAACAGCAATGCCGCCCAAACTATGCGGTGAATCAAAATATCTTGCGCGGGTATTTGCGTTAATTGCTTAAAGTAGATCGGCGCAAAACCCCACATACTATAGGCAGCGATAGCAAATAATGCACCTGAGCTAGCGTTTGTCTGATTATTCAAAAAGGACTTTTATGGTTGATAAAAAGGCGCTGATTGTCGTGTATTAAAGTGATTTGTGCAAGGGAAAATATGAGTGTGTTCATGCACTATTGTGTATCGGTTTAAAACACGTTTTTGTTATTCCGAACGTTATTTTGACAGGGACTCAATTGGACCACCAAGCGCTTTCCATTCGCTAAATCCACCATCAAAATGACAGATGTTTTCCATCCCCATGTCCTGCAACGTTTTTGTGCCTAATGCCGAGCGCCACCCCTTAGCGCAGTGGAGGATAAGCTTTTTACCCGATGAAAAAGCCTTATGATGATAAGGGCTTTCTGGATCAGCCCAAAACTCCAGCATTCCACGTGGCGCATGGAATGCACCTGGGATCTTACCTTCCCTTTCAAGCTCTCTAATATCCCTGATATCTACAAAAAGGACGTTTTCGTGCTCTTGCGAATTATGTAAATTGATCGCCTGTTCCGCAGTAATTGTTTCTATTTCGCTATAGGCGTTGTCGACAAGCATTTTTACCGTAACATTCATGGGTCCATTGTTCCTTTGGTGGCAGTGCTTTTTATAATACCCCGATGGAAAATTATATGCTGAAACAATTGTGAAGTAAGTGTCGGTGTACAATAGTACGTTATTGACCGCTGTCTTACTTAATCAAGCCTTCGGCCTGTTTGTTGTACTTTTTCGTACAAGAAATCAGTTAATGCCTTGCGGTTTTCAATAGCTGACATTTGATCCCAAGTAATAGGCGCCCCAATAGATAAATCAATAACTGAATTGAACTTGTTTAAAGCTTCGTGCACCAACAGCGCCATTCTGAGTGGTTCAGCAATATGCGATGCTATGTGGAATTTTCTGCTGTTTTGTCCATGAAAAAAAACAGGAACGACCGTCGCTTTAGACTCTCTTATCAGTTTGGCCGCGAACGTACTCCATGGAGCATCTTTTACTGCCCCAAAACCATATCGGTTTGCAGTAGAAACAAAACCTGAGGGGAAAATAAGTACCGGAATATCCTGCTCCAACGCCTTTTTCGCAGTTTTTTTGGACAGGATATTTACCTTTGCTGCCTGTTTGGTTTGATTGAAATCGACAGGCAAAAAATGGGGCATTAGGTCTTTATCTTGACACAACAGTGAATGCAGAAGTATTTGAAAATTACCTCTTGTTTTTAATGCTAAATCACAGAGTATTAACCCATCCACAATGCCAAATGGATGATTCGCAAGAAACAACAAAGGTCCTTGCGTTGGAATCAAATCGAGAGCTTGCTGATCTGCATTAGTGCGAATATCAGCCGCTGCCAATGCATTGTGGAAAAAATCATTGACATCGAAAGGGTCGGTTTTTAACTGGTGGTAGATAGATTCAATTTTACGTCTACCAAACATGACTTCGATTGCACCGATGAGGTTTTGTTTAAACCAGCTATCTTCAGGTTCTACATAAGAGATACGAGGGTTTTCTTTTACATAAGGCGCAGCCGCAAAGCTTTCAGAAACATCACTCATTTACAGGCTCAAACATATACAACTCGTCAGCATTGGAGCATAGATACTCAACAATCATTTGTGACAGCACTTTGTCACTCCGCTATTATAAACACAATAACTCAATCACATAAACACCATCCGGCAATACTAGCTGCCTAACAGCGTCAATGTGTAGTGAGAATTAGTATAATAAAAGATTATGTCAATAAAGAGACTTATTGTTGTTTACCAAAAAAAGTAACATTCGCACACTCGTTTTTTTACCACCTTTTACGTTATTGCTGACTGCGGTCATTTTCAGTTTCATAAATTTACCTGATTTTCTCACCGTAATGACAAGCTTAAATGACTGGATATTACGCCATTTTGATTGGTTGTTTAGTTACGCAACATTACTTCTGCTCCTTTCTCTCATTATCGTTTTTTTCTCTCCTTTAGGGAGTATAAAAATAGGCGGTAAAGAGGCGCAGCCTCTCTTATCGAAGTGGCGCTGGTTTTCTATTACTTTGTGCACCACCATCGCAACGGGCATTTTATTCTGGGCAGCAGCGGAACCTATGTACCACGTGCATATGCCACCTGAATCTCTAGATATTCAAGCAAATAGCGATGAAGCTCGACGTTTCACTATGGCCACCATGTTTATGCATTGGTCTTTCTCTCCTTATGCGATTTACTGCGTTCCCTCGCTAGTCTTTGCACTTTGCTATTACAACTTGAATAAGCCATTTACCATTGGCGCGTCCTTGAGCCCGTTGTTAGGTCGATTTGCATTCTCCAAAGGCGGACAGTTAATTGATGCGATATCCCTATTCGCATTAGTTTCTGGGATGTCAGCATCTTTAGGTGCAGGCATCCTTATATTGAGCGGAGGGATTGAAGCAGAGCTCGGTATAAACAACGGCAAAATTATGATGGCGATTGTGGGCGCAACGATTGTGATTACTTTTGTCTTATCCGCCATTAGCGGACTTCACAAGGGCATAGCGAGATTATCAAATATTAACGCACAAGTGTTTCTTTTCTTTTTGGGCTTTATATTACTGCTTGGTCCCACTGCCTATATTATTTCATTGGGCATACAAGGGTTTATTGACTATGGAGCTACGTTTGTCGCGAGGAGCACCAATCAGCTAACAGCGCCTGAAGATGATTGGACACGCTCGTGGACGGTATTTTATCTTGCAAATTGGTATGCTTGGGCACCTATCTCGGCACTGTTTTTAGGACGTATTGCGCGAGGTTATACCGTGAGACAATTCATACTGATCAACTTTGTGTTGCCTTCTATTTGTGCAATAGTGTGGATGTCTACATTTTCGGGCACTACCATCTACTTTGACAATACTTTAGGTGGCGCTTTTCAGGCATCACTGTTAGACAACGGGCCTGAATCCGTTGTTTTTATGATGTTTGATAACCTGCCATACGCCACCGCCATGACGCTCTTATTGATAGCTGTTACATTTATTTCCTTTGTAACGGCTGCCGATTCAAATACCGACGCAATGAGCAGGTTATGCTCATCTTCTGACCAATCGACATCGAACTCATCCACAACGAATCTTTATCTCAAGATAATCTGGGGAAGCACCATTGGTACGATAGCGTGGGTGATGGTAAGTTTTGCTAGCATTGATGGACTGCGAATGCTTTCAAATCTTGGCGGCTTACCTGCGATTTTTATCGTTATTATTACCAATATCAGCCTGATCATTATTTTGAAGAAAGTGCTGTCGGGTAATACCCTTGAGCCCATCAAAAAAATCAAATAACGGCGTTTTGGTGTGATTGCGTCACTGCGGGGTAGAGATGCTGGTATCATCTCTTGTAGGCTCAAACCAAGCCGAAAAAATCAATCCAAGTTCAAACAATATCCACATCGGTACTGCAAGAAGCGTTTGTGAAATCATATCGGGAGGCGTCAAAAGCATTGCGATGATAAATGCACCTACAATGATATACGCTCGGTGTTCCTTCAATTTTTCAACTGTCGTCATTCCACTCCACACAGCAACCATCGTGATAATCGGCACTTCAAATGCCAATCCGAAAGCGAAAAAAAGCTTCAACATAACATTTAAGCTATTCGTCATATCAGGAATATATCTAATGCCCTCAGGAATGACAGACGGGAAAAATTGAAACATCAGCGGAAATACAGCGTAGTAACAAAATACAATACCAAAGTAAAAGAGGATGATACTGCTAAAAAGAATCGGAACCGCGAATCGACGTTCGTTTTGGTAAAGTCCGGGCGACATAAACGACCAAAGCTGATGCAATATCACCGGAATTGCCAAGAAAAAAGAGAGAACTAACGTTAGTTTGAAGGGGGTAAAAAACGGGTCAATCAAACCTGTCGCCACCATTTCACTGCCCTCTGGTAGCTGAGCCATGAGCGGCTTCACCAGTATCAGATAGATGTCGTTGGCAAAGTAAATCATCGACGCAAAAAGAACCAGTATTGTAATTACCGCTTTCAATAAGCGAGTACGTAACTCCACCAAGTGTGATAGCAAGGGCATTTCTATTTCGTTGTAAGGATTATCGCGTTCAGGTGTCATGTTATTACACTCCTTTGCCGACGGCTGAATCACGCTTATCACGTTGTTCTACTGTCGAGTTTTTTTGCGTGCCCTCACTCGCAGCAAGATTATCCGCTACTACGTCTACATTAACTTTTTGGTTGAGCGTTGCCTGAACGCGTTGTTTCTCGTCATTGAGACTTCTTTTAATTTCATCAACTTGCAACTCGCGGTCAATTTCCGATTTTACGGCGTTTATACTGCGCTTTGCACCAGTAAACCAGCGCGTTAACGCTCTAGCGGCGATGGGCAGTTTATCTGGCCCAAGCACAAATAACCCCACTACCATGATGACGCACAGTTCGATAAATCCTATATCAAAAGGCATGATTTAATTGACCTGTATAGACTATTTATTTGATGACGCTTTTTCCGCGTAATCTTGTGATAGCGTTTCTTCGATTATTGAATCGTTTTGCTCGAGTGACTTTGTTTCAACAGGATCATCTTGAATCCCTTTCTTAAACCCTTTGAAAGCTTCTCCCAAGTCACCGCCTACACTGCGAAGTTTTTTGGTACCAAAAAGAAGCACCACGATTAGCAATACAATCAAAACTTGCCAAATGCTAATACCCATATCTGTTCCTTTTTATTGCGTTATTAGTTCGTTGACATTAAATTGCACACATTGCAATTAGATGACAAATAATAACTTAATTTTCTATCCTTGATGTAAGCGCTGAACATCCATGTCCAGCATTGTCATGTTTACCCGGTTGGGCAACTACACGTAAAATCTACGATCCAATTATGCCGCCATCTTTACGTCTGATAACCAGTGTTGCATCTCGTGGAATCGTTTTACCATCAAACATCTTAGGAAAGTTTGTGCTGGTAGGATCGCCGTTACCAGGATGCTGAAGGTTAACAAACGCAGTTCTTCGATCTGGAGTCATCGTAAACCCAGTTACTTCGTCACTTGATACACCGACAAGTAAACGCTTGGGCTCAATAGTTTCCTGTGTTGTGTCAAGTACAGTAAGCTGGTCTTGTAGACCATCTGGCTGTCCACCGTCGGTGCCAATAAACAACCGACCTGCGTCATCAGCATATGCCAAATCCGGATCAGTAAATACGCCTTCAGTTCCTTTGGTATCAGAGGCAAGTAAGATGATTTCCCATGTAAAGGTAGTTCCTAAGTAATCATCAGAGTCTACCGTACGAATAATGTGGCCGTCGCTGTTAGGCGCTTGCGGATTCGCTGCATTTGGCTCAGTACGTCTTGAGTTATTCGTCAATGTCCAAAAGACCGCACCTTCTTTACCTATTGTGGTCCACTCAGGGCGGTCCATTGGTGTTGCGCCAAGAATGTCAGCGGCAATTCGCGTATCGATTAACAAATCAGCTTGCGTAGCGAACTTGTCAGCGAGAAGAGGGTTTTCAATGGTTAATTCCATCCACTCCCCAGTGCCATCTTCATCAAACCTCGCGACATAGAGCTTACCCTCGTCTAATGGGCTCATGCCTTGTTCTAATGCTTCTCTCCATGGTTTTTCGGAGACATACTTGTAGCAGTAATCAAACCTTTGATCATCACCCATATATGCAGCAATGCGACCAGAGCCACTTTCTGCTAACGCAACTGCTTCGTGTTTGAATCGTCCCATTGCCGTTCGCTTCACAGGTTTTTGAGTACCGTCAAACGGGTCAATCTCTACAATCCAACCAAAGCGTCTGTGCTCATTAACATAATCGGGATCAGTCAAGTCAAATCGCTTGTCATAGAGGTGCCAGCTGTAACCAAAACCATTAGCTGAGAAACCATATCTATCTAGCGCTTCATTCTCAGGAAGTTCCAATATTGCTGCAAATTCCTCTGCACTTAATGTAGATGAACCAAAATAACCATTAAAGTTCTCTTCACATGTCAAATAAGTACCCCATGGAGTAGCGCCTGAGCCACAGTTGTTCACAGTTCCCAATGGAACATTCCCTGCTGGGTTTTGGAGCTTTTCAGATTTGGCAGCCGGTCCAGAAAATGTAACACGCGAGTTAACAGTAATGCGACGTGCCCAATTACTGTTCCTCGCTTTCCATCCTCTTCGAGTATTAGTGATACGAACAACAGAAACACCATGTGCATTTTGGGAAAGTCGAACATCTTCCAGACTTTCTGGTGCTTCTTTGCCAAGAACGTGCGTATTTCGTCCAAACTCATGGTTAATACACAATACGCCTTGGTCACTTCTCAATAGGCTGCGATCACCATAATTCTGAGAGTATCTTTGGTCCAACGGGAAGAACCACATACCGTCATGACCAATACCTACTTGAAGTGATTGCTGTTCTGAAGTCGGGCGAGTATCTGGGTCTCCTTCATAGGTCTCAGTGGCGCCTGGTTCAATCGGTGTGCCCCACGGAAGAATGACATCATACTCATAGTCGGGAGAAATTGTGGGCATTGTTGTGTCAACAACATCTGCAATAGCAACAGGTTTAAAATTTATCAGATTTTTATAATCACCTGATGTGCCGCTAGATTTACTCCAGGCAGCGGTTGCCGCAGGCGCAAAAAAGCCAGCAGCTGCGACCGCAGCTGAACCGACCATGACTTTGCGGCGGGACATATTTGCCTCAAGTATTGACGCAAAAGGACGATTTCCTGATTTATTCGATGAAATGTTTTCCATTTCATCGTGTATTTCGGCGTTATCACTTATTCCATTGTCAAATTCTGACATGAATCCGTCTCCATTTCGGGTTACTAGTTAGTTAAATTTGGGCTTCGCTTGACAGGTTGATAAGACGTCAAACAGCGACTTAAGATAGCGCAGTAACCTTTACAAATTGGTGAACGAAATATGAATGATTGTTGTCAGTTTGATTACTAAAAACTTACACTTTTATTACAAGCCTCTAACCGATTTGTACTCATGTTCTTAAGAATTCGATGGTGCGATAGTGGTGGCGAGGAGAATCATAAACACAAAGAATCTGGTGAATAGCTAAATTCGTTGTAAGGTAATTCCTCATTTTTCCGATAACTTACAATACATAGCAAATATCAGCGGGCACAACATGCGCAAAAATGTTCACACCACTGGAAAAGAGCAACGCTTCGGTAAAAACACTAGGCTCATTTCAGGCACTGACACGCGAGGCGTAATTCAATACTGTAACGAAGATTTTCAGCAAATCAGTGGTTATGAATACGACGAGCTAATTGGCAAAAATCACAACATAATACGCCATCCAGATATGCCATCTTCTGTTTTTAAAGAAATGTGGGCAACGCTCAAAGCTGGTAAGGTGTGGATGGGGCTGGTTAAAAATCGTTGTAAGAATGGCGATCATTATTGGGTATCAGCATTTGTTACCCCAGTTCTTGAAAACGGTAAAATTATTGGTTACGAATCTGTTCGAACGAATGCAACAGAAGAAGAGAAAGCGAGAGCATATGAGTGTTATAAACGACTCAATGCTAACAAACCTGCAGTTTCAATGATGCGCAGAATTAAGACTGTCGGTGCTTTCTTTGCACCGTCTTTGGCGCTAGCCTTGATAGCTGGTTTGTCTATTGGCGTTTGGAAAGGGAATCTGTTTGTCGGCATTTTGTCTTTTGCTTGTGTAATGTTAAGCGCCCTTTTATCGTATTTCTATCGAAACAAAGAATTACGCAATATTCTTGAAATTGCGCCAACTACTTATTCCAACGAAATGGTATCGCAAACATATTTTGAAGAAACTGGCGTAATATCACGGGTAAAACTGGCGTTTAAAAGCGAGATTGGACGAGGCAAAACTGCACTTGCACGTATTTCAGACAGCATAGGTGGTCTGCAAACTATTGCTTCACAACAAATGAAATCCGCTACTGAAACTGGCGAAGCGGTTGAAGAGCAGGAAAGGTTAACACAGCAAATAGCGTCAGCAGTTACTCAGATGAGCCAGGCAATACGAGAAGTTGCTTCAAGAGTCGACTCAAGTGCCGAGGTTGTTAGGCAGTCTGCTGACCAAGTAAGCGTAGGTGTAAAAGACGCCAAGGATGCCACCGATTCAATCAAGTCGTTAAGAAACTCCGTTTCATCTGTAGCAAATTCTGTGGTTGAACTCTCAGATTCGACAAATGAGATTGGCTCGGTCACCCAAACCATTACCGACATCGCAGAGCAAACTAACTTGCTTGCATTAAACGCCGCAATTGAAGCTGCGAGAGCTGGGGAACAAGGTCGCGGATTTGCTGTTGTTGCAGATGAGGTCAGATCTCTAGCTCAGCGTACGCGCGAATCGACCGAGGAGATTCACGCTATCATATCAAAGCTACAGCATCGCTCTGAAATGGCAGTTAAAGCCTCAAGGGAGGGAGAGAATACGGCAGATATGGGTATCGAAAAGGTAGAAAAAACGCAGAATCACTTCTCAGAAATTAATCAGATGATGGAATCAGTCACTGGCATGTCAGTGGAAATGGCAGGAGCCACAGAAGAACAAAGCAATGCATCAGCGCATATTGATGAGCAAATCAATGGTATCGCAACGACTGCCACACAGACCCAAATCAACGCAAAAGAGTCTTTGTCTACCAGTGATCAACTGAATAAAACAATTGAAGACATAAGGTCACTAGTAAACAGATTTAATGTTTAAACTCGAGGTAGAGGTGGACGTGTTGCCACTTCAGTTTCTGCTATATATTTTGCCAGCTAAACCTATTACTTTGGAATAGCCTCGAGTAGGGTTTTAGTATAACTTTGCTGGGGAGATGCCCAGACGGTTTCGACATCACCGCTTTCGACTAAGTCGCCGTGTTTAAGCACAATAACGCGGTCACACAGTTTTCTTACAACACTTAAATCATGCGAGATAAACAGCATACTCAAATTGTGTTTCGCTACTAGCTCAAGTATTAAGTCCAGAATTTGTTTTTGAATGGTAACGTCAAGGGCTGATACTGGTTCATCCGCAATAATAAACTCAGGTTTTGTTGCTATCGCTCGCCCTATGGCTATTCGCTGTCGCTGACCACCTGAAAATTCATGTGGATATTTTCGCACAAAGCTCCGCGCCAATCCGACATCATCCATTAAGGTCAACACCGCGTCTGTTAAATTTTTCCCTTTAGCAATGCCATGAAGCTTTAGTGGCTCCGCGAGAATATCAAACACCGTCATTCTGGGATTTAAAGAGGCGTATGGATCTTGAAAAATCATTTGCATACGGCGACGAAAAGGCAAAAACTCTCTGGCGGTTTTGTCCAGAAGAGATTCTCCATCAAAAGTAACCGAGCCAGTCGCTGGCACAAGTTGCAGTAGACTTCTACCAATAGTCGATTTCCCGGAACCGGATTCACCCACTAGACCTAAGATTTCACCGCGTTTAACTTCAAAATTTACATCATCAACAGCTCGAAAAACACCTTTGTCTGTTGGAAACTCGATGGCGAGATTTTTTGCGGTCAAAATTTCTTCGGGATGTGTTGTATTTTGTTCCTTTGCGCCTTCTGGAATTGCGTTAATCAGCATTTGCGTATATTCATGCTGCGGATTTTCAAAAACCACATCGGTATCACCCGATTCAACGACCTCGCCTGATTTCATGACAATAACGCGATCGCTCAGTTCTTTTACCACTGCGAGATCGTGACTAATAAAAATCACCGCAATATCACGTTGTTTTTGTATCTCTGATACCAATTCCAATATCTGTTTTTGTATAGTGACATCAAGCGCTGTGGTTGGCTCATCCGCTATAAGTAGTTTGGGTTCGGCGATTAACGCCATTGCGATCATAACCCGTTGGCGCATACCGCCTGAAAATTCATGCGGCCAAGCGTTAAAGCTTTGCTCTGGGTTTCGAATACCCACTTCATCAAGCAATGCAATCGCCTTGGCTTTTGCGTCAGAATGAGAAAGCTTTTGATGATATGTCAATGGTTCTATAAGTTGATTGCCAATCGTCATATAGGGATTAAGGCAGGTCATTGGATCCTGAAAGATCATCGATATTTGATTGCCTCTTACCTTGAGCTGATAATCAGAATCTGCACCAAGCAAATCGACACCATCAAAAATGGCAGTACCTTGGTCAATATGACCGGGTGGCATTGGTATTAGTCCCAACATTGAATAGCAAGTAACGGATTTGCCAGAGCCGGATTCGCCCACAATGGCAAGTGTTTCACCCGCACTAACATTGAAACTAACATCGTCGACTGCCTGTATAATGCCGTTTCGAGTACGAAAGCTCACACTTAAGTTTTCAACATTCAATAACATCGATCAATCCTTAGACGCTCTTACATCCAGCGCGTCACGAAGACCATCGCCAAGAAAATTCAAAGAAAACAGTACCAGCGACAACGCAAGCCCCGGAAAGATGAGTAACCAAGGGTATTCTTCCATGGTTTCAACGCCACCGGAAATGAGCAATCCCCAACTCGATTGAGGAGGCTGAATGCCAAGACCAAGGAAACTTAAAAATGCTTCAAGCAGCATTACGTTGGGTATGGTCAGGGTGGTGTAAACAATAACAGGACCGATAGCATTAGGAATAATGTGCCGCCAGATAATAATGTGTTCTGGAAGCCCAATAGATTTTGCTGCTTCTACAAATTCCAATTGTTTTAATGACTGCACTTGACTGCGAACTATGCGGGCCATGGTTAACCATTCGAATAGGCCAATCGCCAAGAAAAGTAAAAACAAGGAGCGGCCAAATACCACCATCAGTAGCACGATAAAAATCATAAAAGGCAGCGCGTAGATAATGTCGACCAAACGCATCATTATGGCATCTGTTCGGCCACCAACATACCCCGCAACTGCACCGTATGTAACACCAATTAACAGCGCGACGCCTGTTGCAATAAGGCCTACGGCAATAGAAACTCGACCGCCATAGAGCACTCTTGTAAGCACATCGCGGCCCAGCGTATCAGTTCCCATCCAGTGCTGCATAGAAGGCCCGGATGCACCTAGCGCTAAATTTTGTTGTTCATACCCATAAGGCGTTAACCAAGGCACAAAGATACATGCCAGACCAATAACAATTAACACCACTAAACCGAACATCGCTAGTCGGTTTTTCTTTAACCGCACCCATGCATCTTGCCAAAGTGAGTTACCCGCTTCAAAATCCTTAAGTGAATCCGTTATCATGATTTGCCCTCCACTTCAGCGCGTAAGCGGGGGTTGAGATAAGCAGCTAAGATATCCGAAAGTAAATTGAACAATATAATCAATCCCGCAAGGAACACTGTACAGCCCAAAATCAATGTGTAATCCCGATTAAAAGCTGCCTGCACATAGAATCTACCAAGGCCGTGTATTTGGAACACTGTTTCAATTACAAAAGAGCCTGATAATATACCCGCGAAAGCTGGCCCTAAATAAGCAATGACGGGCATGATGCCGCCGCGTAAACCGTGCTTTAACACTACCACATAGTTAGGCAGCCCCTTTGCGCGAGCAGTGCGAATATAATCTTGAGATAATACTTCCAACATGCCTCCACGACTCAAACGAGCCACATACGCTGCGTACATTGCGCCCAATGTCACGCTTGGCAGAATTTTATCGCCAGGTAAGTCTCCCCATCCCGAAACCGGTAGCCACTCTAACCAAATTCCAAAAATTAATACCAGCACCGGTCCCAACAAAAACGTCGGCATACAAATCCCTATCATTGCCGCTGACATAGAGACATAGTCTTGCGTGGAATTTGGTTTTAACGCTGCAATGACACCTGCAGTCCCTCCTATCACCAATGCCACACAAATCGCATAAAAGCCAAGTTCAGCAGTGACGGGAAAACCAGTGGCAATAAGTTCATTGACACTTCTTCCGGGGTATTTAAAGGTAGGTCCAAGGTCCCCTTGAAGCAGATCACCAAGATAAGAAAAGTACTGTTGTATCAGAGGTTGATCAAGATTGTACTGCGCTTCAAGCGCAGCTTTGACGACCGGCGCGACGCTTTTCTCACCGTCAAATGGACCGCCCGGTGCGAACCGGACTAGAAAAAACGTCAAGGTGATCACAACCAACAACACCGGTATCGCTTGGAGGACCCGAAAGAATATAAATTTGGCCACAACTATTCTCCCAGCTCGATGTATTTGTAGTAATAATAATTGAGATAATTCTTGTGCAGGTTCTTTACTGAAGGATGCAATAAGTACTTGGTTTTATAGGTATAAATAGGCGCAAAAGGCAAATCCGTCATAATCCGCGTCTCTGCTTGATAAAACAGCTCATTTCTTTCCTCTGGCGTTTTTGCACCAGGTATCGTCTGCATGATCATTTCATCGTATTCTGGTACAACATAACCTGAACGATTGTTACCATTTGTCGAAAGACCTAAATCAAGAAAGTTCATTGGATCTACGTAATCACCAATCCATCCTGCTCTTGCAATGTCATAGTCCAATCGGTTTCTGCTATCCAAATAGACTTTCCATTCCTGATTAACCAACCCGACACTGACATTGAGCTTTTTATTCCACATTTGCTGAATGGCAACCGCTATTTTACGGTGAGATTCATTAGTGTTGTAAAGCAAATCGACAGGAGGGAAACCTTCGCCATTTGGATAGCCAGCTTCCGCTAGTAAGCGCTTAGCTTCTTCGGGATCATAATCAATAAGTTTAGGTGGATAATAACCACCGACGCCTGGAGGTACGAGTGAATAACTTGGGTCAACGACACCATGCATAACTTCCGATGCAATCGTGTCTCTGTCAATCGTAAGCGCAAATGCCCTTCTTACTCTTGCGTCGTCAAAAGGAGGTCGCGAGACGTTGAACTGGTAATAGTAGGTCCCTAAATACGCATTATTGACAAATTTGTCTGGCTCATTTTCGCGATAATGAGGGACTTTATCGAGCGGGATTTCATAGGTTTTGTGCACCTGCCCGGCACGAAACATGCGCTCTTCAGTGGAGTAGTTTTCCACTGGATAAAACACAACACCGTTGAGTTTTACATTCGCCGCATCCCAGTAATGAGGATTCTTTTCGACGCGTATTTGGTGATAGATTTTCCATTCAGTTAACACAAATGGGCCGTTACCTACCATATTTCCAGGTCGTCCCCATTGTGTATATTGATCGGTCATTGCACCATGTGCCAACACCACATGTTTAGGCACGGCGTATAGCGAATGGTGATTCAATAAATTAAGAAAATAAGGTGCTGGATTTTCTAATTCCACTTGCAATGTATGGGTATCTAAGGCTTTGACACCAACTTCACTAAAGTCATCAAGTTGACCTGTGCCCCAGGCTTCTGCATTCTTTATTATAAAAAGCATATACGCATATTCGTTACCCATAATAGGTGACGACGCCCGTTCCCATGACCAAACATAATCTTCTGCCGTCATTGACGTGCCATCAGACCACTTTGCATTTTTTCGAATATAGAAGGTATATGTTTTGCCGTCTTCGGAAATTTCCCAGCTTTCTGCGACTCCAGGTATGGGTTCAAGCGTCTCTGGATGTGCACTGACAAGTCCTTCAAAAAGCGACATGCCAATGTTGTTTTCGGGGACGCCAGTAGAGATATGTGGATCTAAGGTTTCGGGTTCTGTGCCATTGGCAATGTGTAATATGCCGTTAATATTGCCTTGTTCTACTCGACTTTTACCCTGTGAACACGCTGTCAAAAAACCACTAAAGAGCAATATACTGAATAGCAATAAATGTTTATTAGAAATACTAGCTAACTTCATAAAGAACGAAAATAATTGTTATTATTTTGAGTGATTGTGACACAACTTATGTGTCGATACAAAGCGCTATTAATGAGTTTTATTGAATCAAGTAAGTAGTTTTAGCGTCTGCAACATCATTGAACATGCCTTAAATGACCGACTTTTCAACACGCAAGTTTTTCGTTATCATTTTGTTTTATTCCACAAGCCGAAGTGAGGACGACCTCACCGCTCAATCTCGTCGGGGACGGCCCCACTAAGGTTGAGTTATGTCGTGGTTGTTGTTACTTTTCGCAGGTCTATTCGAAGCCCTTTGGGTTATCGGTGTAGAACGTTCACATCAACATTCTAAAGACTACTGTTTATTATTTGCAGCCGCCTCAATGGCGGTGAGTCTTGTTTTATTCCTGATGTCCACCAAAACTATTCCTGTTCACATAGCTTATATTGTATGGCTGGGTATTGGAGTGACGTTTATATATCTCTACAGTGTGTTTATTGAACAAAAAATATTATCACCTCAGCAAATAATTTTTGTTGGGTTAGTCTTAATTGGCATTATTGGATTAAAGCTAAGTGGCCAAGTCGGTGTGGGGAAATACTAAATGTCAGGTGAAACCAATTTAGGAAATATACTGGAGAATTTGCGCCCAGAGGTATTAGCCGATGAATTTGTATTTTTGACATTTAACAATGTGGACTTTTCTTCATACTTGTTTTTAGAACCTATCGCAATGATAAAAGAAAAAGAGGGCTTAACCGTAATTACGTCGAAACAGAATGCAACAACCTATCAACACGACGTTGAACATCTATTTGGGTGCATTACATTGAATGTTCATTCAAGTTTGGAGGCAGTTGGGTTGACTGCTGCTATTTCAAGCGCGTTAGCCGCTGCAAATATATCCGCAAATATGATTGCCGGTTATTATCATGACCATGTATTTGTACCCATCGACGATGTCAAAGACGCGCTGGGTATCATACGTTCACTTCAACATGCTTCGAAAGAGTGTTAATCATGGAAGTAATCAGAGCAAGAGAATTTACTGCCGGATAACGCTGCAAGAACGCTAAATGCTGAGAGTATTCAAAGCACGCTCAATAGCAAATACATGCTCATCTTTTACATTGTATCGACGTAATGCGTTGGCCAAGTCAAAAACATAGTCCCTATTTTCACCGCTTGGTCCGCTGCTATTGAATATTTGTCTGGCCAACGCTGCTATATCTGAGGGGCCAAAATAGGCTGGGCTATCGGCATGACCAATGTACACAACACCGGGGATTGTGCGACCATCCTGCAATTTGATATCAATAAGCTCTCTCAAATAACCGTTCTTTTCTCTATGGTCCAGGTGATCGAATTCTTCGTAAGTAATTTTGTACGCCACTCCAAAACACTCGACGTTTTTAACAGGATGTAGTGTTAGCACTCGTCCCGGTTTTTCTGGTGTGCCACGGTGATCGTGACTGCCCATCCAGAATCGTCTTTCCCACCCTTCTATAGTCGCTGTTTGTTTTTCAAGATACGGAAAGTCGACCTTGTAAATCAGCGAGCCATATCCAAATACCCAAATTTCATCCAACGCGTCTATGTTAATTCTGCTTTTATTGACTGACTGTGTATCGTGCAATGTTTTACTCTCAATTTATTGTTTTAGCTGATTTTCTTAAGCAACTACACTTGCCCATTGACGCAAAAAACAGTCAAACAGTTGTGGTAATTAGATCAAGCGATTATGCTCTGAAACGACCATTGCCCTCGGCAATGATAACTGCAAAAACCTGGATCTTAAACTTTGGAAAAACGCAAAATCTCAGCACTCTATCGACACATAGAAAAATTACAGGGAAACCTTTCTTGGGGAAACGTACTTGATGCTGGTTCAGGCACAGCTTCGTTGCGCTGGATATGTTCACTCGATACCCACAGCTGGACCGCGGTCACCGGTTCTGAATCACATGCGCAAAGAATAAAAAGCGTGTGCGACACCTTAAAACGTCCCCAGGATAAACTCTTGATTGCCAATTGGGCAGTTCCATCATTACTTGAGCAATCGCAGTTCGATACGGTCATCGCCGATTATTTATT
The DNA here is from genome assembly GCA_002340325.1 of Glaciecola sp. UBA2563. Classification (GTDB taxonomy): domain Bacteria; phylum Pseudomonadota; class Gammaproteobacteria; order Enterobacterales; family Alteromonadaceae; genus Glaciecola. The sequence goes on from DDLV01000158.1 coordinate 54,569, forward strand.
GGGTGCAATTGAAGGGTTCGCGCCTTATTTTCAAACATATTTGTTTCAACGATTGAGACCATTGACTAACCATAGGTTATACATTACTGGATGTGAGCCCTATGTTCCGCAGCGACGTCCTGAAAACAAAGTAGACCAAATTGTTTGGGAAATTGGTCGCTATCGTGATGCGTGTGTCCTACTTGCAGGTGATAGGCCCTATCGAGAATACCCTGCCTATTGGGTAGTCGACCAGATTGAACGCGCTGGTTTTGAAGTCACTAGCGTTAAACACTTTAACATTCGAGCAAACGAAAGATTCATCAATGGCCAAATTGACCTGTGTATTCCCGCATTGGATCTTTTAGCTGACCAGGCACTTGCGAAAGCACTTCGCAACAGCGGCGAAGCCCTAAGAAAAGAGGCGTTGGCACTATTAAAAACTGAAGGTGGCGCATTGAGAACCGGTCGCGACTACGTTATTGCTGCGAAACCGCGATAGTTTTAATAGACCGTGGATCACGTGCGTTTGCTAGATGCTGGTTGTTTAAGAGATGAAGTATCTAAGTGGAGGCATATTCACAGGTAAAAGCGTGCGAGCGC